>NZ_JAFCWC010000004.1:0-396058 GCF_049897365.1 Brevundimonas sp. DC300-4 | reverse complement strand
TTCGGCATTCCAGTTCACGCCGTTGCCGGACGCTTCCAGGTTGATGTCGTCGATCTTGTGGTAACCGGCGTCAATCGCGCCGTACCAGCCGTCCGGCTCAGCCGAAGCAGCACCAGCGGCGAAAAGCCCCGCGGCTGCGACGCTGGCGAGAAGTTTCAGCTTCATGTCAGTCCTCATATCGGTGAATGTCCAAAGGCCACGCTTACACGTGACGCTCACCGGGCCGAACGGGAGAGTTGAGCCCAGGTTCCTTATTTCGGTTCGCAATACGGCGACTGTGGCGCCGTTTCAACACATATCCCCCTCTTGGCGAACCTGCGCGGCCTGTTATCAGGGTGAACAGCGATAAGGAGAGGCATCGATGGCTATGCGATTTGACGGCAAGGTGGCGATCGTGACCGGCGCCGGCGGAGGTCTCGGGCGTGAGCATGCCCTGGCCCTGGCGGCGCGCGGCGCCAAGGTGGTGGTCAATGACCTTGGCGTGGCGCGCGATGGCGAGGGTTCGTCTATGAGCCCGGCCCAGGCCGTCGTGGCCGAGATCGAGGCGGCCGGCGGCGAGGCCATGGCCAACGGCGCATCGGTCACGGACTTCGAGGCGGTCAAGGCGATGGTCGCCGAGGCGACCGCGCAGTGGGGCTCGGTCGACATTCTGGTGAACAACGCAGGCGTCCTGCGCGACAAGTCCTTCGCCAAGATGGAGATCGAGGACTTCCGCTTCGTCATGGACGTGCACGTCATGGGCGCGGTGAACTGCACCAAGGCGGTGTGGGACGGGATGCGCGAGCGCAACTACGGCCGCATCGTCATGACCACCTCGTCGTCGGGCCTCTACGGCAATTTTGGGCAGGCCAACTACGGCGCGGCCAAGATGGCGCTGGTGGGCTTCATGCAGACCCTGGCCATCGAGGGGGCCAAGAACGACATCCGCGTCAACTGCCTCGCGCCGACCGCCCATACCCGCATGACCGAGGACCTCGGCGCGCGCCTGCCGCTGGAGGCCCTGGGCCCGGAACTGGTGTCGCCGGGCCTGCTGTATCTTGTCAGCCAGGACTCACCGACGCGCTGCATCCTCGCCGCCGGCGCCGGCGGCTTCGAGCGCGCCTATGTCACCCTGACACAGGGCGTCCGCATTGTCGGCGAGGATGCGCCGGAACAGGTCGAGGCCCGGTTCGAAGCCATCTCGGACCGCACCGGCGAGATCGTACCGGAGATGGGCGCCGCCCAGGGCATGATCGAACTCACCAAGGCGCAGAAGGCGCACAGCTGATATGCCGAACCGACCCGTAAAATGACCAACAAAAGGTCCGTCAAACCGACCAGAATTTCGGTCAAACCGATCAATCAAATCGCCAAGGTCGCCAAAGGCGACCGGCAGGGAGAGAACAATGCGTGAAGCGGTAATCGTATCGACGGCCAGAACGCCAATCGGGCGCGCCTATCGAGGGGCCTTCAACGACACCCAGGCCCAGCAACTCGGCGCCCATGCCGTCAGGCATGCGGTCGAACGCGCCGGGATCGACCCGGCCGAGGTCGAGGACGTCGTGATGGGCGCGGCCCTGCAGCAGGGCTCGACCAACCAGAACGTCGCCCGCCAGATCGCGCTGGCCGCCGGCCTGCCTTCGACCGTCGCGGGCATGACCATCGATCGCCAGTGCGCCTCGGGCCTGATGGGGATCGCCACGGCGGCGAAACAGGTGGTGTTCGACCAGCAGAAGGTCGCCGTCGGCGGCGGCCTGGAATCCATCTCCCTGGTCCAGAACCAGCACATGAACCTGTACCGGATGAAGGACGAGGCGCTGCTGAAGCTGTCGCCCCACATCTATATGTCGATGCTGGAGACCGCCGAGGTGGTGTCACGCCGCTATGGCATCAGCCGCGATCGCCAGGACGAATACGCCCTGCAGTCGCAGCAGAGGACAGCCGCAGCCCAGGAGGCCGGCCGTTTCGATGCCGAGATCGTGCCGATGACCACGACCATGCAGGTCGTCGACAAGGCGACCGGTCAGGCCTCTGCCAAGGAGGTCACCCTGTCGAAGGACGAGGGCAACCGCGCCGACACTACCCTGGAGGGCCTGAAGTCGCTGAAGCCCGTCTTCGGCGGCGGCGAGGAGATCCAGCAGGGCGAATTCATCACCGCCGGCAACGCCTCCCAGCTGTCGGACGGCGCTTCGGCTTCGGTGATCATGGAGGCCGGCGAAGCTGTCCGCCACGGCCTTCAGCCGCTCGGCGCCTATCGCGGCATGGTCGTCGCCGGCTGCGAGCCTGACGAGATGGGCATCGGCCCGGTCTACGCCATACCCAAGCTGCTCAAGCGCCACGGCCTGACCATGGACGACATCGGCATCTGGGAGCTGAATGAGGCCTTCGCTGCGCAGGTGCTCTACTGCGCAGACACCCTGGGCATTCCGATGGACCGTCTCAACGTCTCGGGCGGCGCCATCTCGATCGGCCACCCCTATGGCATGTCAGGCGCCCGCATGGCCGGCCACGTCCTGATCGAAGGCAAGCGTCGCGGCGCCAAATATGGCGTGGTGACCATGTGCATCGGCGGCGGACAGGGTGCGGCCGGTCTGTTCGAAATCTACTGATCCGCTCAGACGCCGACATCCGGAAGCGGATGTCGGCGTCGAAGGCCCTGCTTAGGAATTCGCCACTTTTTGGTCGGCCAAGAACCGGCGCCGCTCCGCCTCCATCATCGCCTGACAGCGTGCTCGCAGTTGCGCCGGGCGGCCGGGGAAACGGTCATCGAGGAAGGTCGCCTCCACCACCCGGGCGGTGCGGAAGGTGCGGAAGTCGTTGCGGCTCTCGCACCAGGCGACCAGCAGCCGTGTCGTCTCACGATAGCCGATCAGCAGCGGCCAGACGGTCCGCAGCGAGGCCCGGTCTTCCTGATCGCGATAGTCCAGCTTGACCTTCCGCCCCGTATGGATCCAGGCCCGCAACTGAGCCATGTCGAGCACCTCGACCTCGTGCGTTTTCCACATGGCGGAGGTCACCGCCGGCTCCAGGACCACCGGGCGCAGGCGTTTGGGAACGGTGGCTGCGATCTTGGCGATCAGGTCGCGGGCCGCCCGCGCCAGGGCCGGGTCTCCCCTGCCCGCCACCCACTGGGCGCCGAGCACCGCCGCCTCGACCTCGTCGGATGTCAGCATCAGGGGCGGCATGTCGAAGCCGCTATCCAGCACATAGCCGATGCCCGCCTCGCCCCGGATTGGCACCCGCTGGCCCATCAGGGCGGCGATGTCGCGATAAACGCTGCGTTTGGACGTCTCCAGCTCGACCGCGATCGATTCCGCCGTCACGGGTTGGGAGCTGCGCCGAAGCAACTGGACGATCTGGAACAGGCGGTCTGCGCGTCTCATCTGTGTACCGTACCGGACGACTGCTGACAGCATGCTGGCAGCAGGGTGGCGGTAGTCAATCTCTCACGGCCAAGGCGGTCCCGCCGAGGCTCATAGGATCGGAGAGAAAGTCATGCTGACCCTGTTTCACGCCCCGCAATCACGCTCGTCGCGGATCGTCTGGCTGATCGAGGAACTAGGAGCCCCCGCCCGCATCGAATATTGCAAAATCGCCCACCGCGATGGTCAGAAGGTCGGCGAGCCGGACGTCAAGAATCCGCACCCGGATGGCAAGGTCCCGGCCCTGACGCACGACGGCGCCTTGATCACGGAATCGGCCGCTGTGGCCCTCTATCTGACCGACCTGTTTCCGGAGGTCGGGCTCGGCGCCCTGCCCGGTTCGCCGGAGCGTGGGCCTCTGCTGACGTGGCTCGCATGGGCGGCGGGCGAACTGGAGCCGGCGGTCTGGAGCAAGATGACCGGCGAGGCGGATCGCGATCCGATGGCAAAGGCCCGTTATGAAGCGGCTGTCGGTCGGCTACTCGAGACGCTGTGGGAAGGCCCTTGGCTGATGGGCGACCGGTTCACCGTGGCGGACGTGATGATCGGTTCGTCGCTCGGCTGGGCCCGGCTCGCCTTCCCGGACAGCCCCTTGCTGGACGCCTATGCCGAGCGGCTGGCACAGCGGCCGGCCCGCATCCGGGCGGACGCCAGAGACGCGGCGGACGCGGTGCTCGAAGCCGTCTGATCGACCTCAGGCGGCGTCGGCGTGATCTTGATGGAAGGGTGCGTCCCCGTCGCCAACGATCTCCACCGCTTTAAGGGCACCGACGAAACTGTCGCGCCAGATGCCGACATCGGTGTCGCGCACCACCTGCATCAGGGCCTCCCATTTCCGTACCCGCTCGGCCAACGGCATAGTCAGGGCATTCTTGATCGCGTCGGCGACTTCCTCGCGACTGAACGGATTAACCAGAAGGGCCTCGCCCATCTGTTCGGCCGCGCCGGCGAAGCGGGACAGGATCAGGACCCCGGGATCGTCCGGGTTCTGGGCGGCGACATATTCCTTGGCCACCAGGTTCATGCCGTCGCGCAGGGGGGTGACCAGACAGACCTTGGCGGCGCGATAGATACCGGCCAGCTGGTCCCGGCGGAAGCTGCGGTTCAGATAGCGGATCGGCTGCCAGTCCATGTCGGCGAACTCGCCGTTTATGCGGCCGGCCAGAGCGTCGAGCCGCGCCCGGATGTCCTGATAGCTGTCGACGTCGTCGCGACTGATCGGCGTCACCTGCACCAGGAAGACATCGCCGCGCATGTCGGGATTGTCCTGAAGGAACTGCTCGTAACCGACCATTCGCTCCTCGAGTCCCTTCGAGTAGTCGAGTCGGTCGACGCCCACCATCATGGAGCGGAAGGCGGCCGAGGCCGCCATTCGGTCATAGGTGCGCCGCCCCTCGCGCGAGTTCCGGGCCTCGGCGAACCCCTGGACGTCGATGCCGATGGGGAAGACGCCGATCCGCACCTTGCGGTCGAAGGCCTCCAAGCCGCCGTAGCCGGCCAGTTCGCCGCGCGCCTCGGAGATCACATAGTCGCGGAACAGGTCGAGCCATTCCTGCGTCTGGAACCCGATCAGATCGTAGGCGAACAGGCTCTCCACCAGGCGTCGATGATGCGGCAGGGTCACCAGCAGCTGACGCGCCGGCCAGGGCGTGTGCAGGAAGAAACCGATCCGGTTCTTGATCCCCAGCCTGCGCAGATCCCGCGCCATCGGGATCAGGTGATAGTCGTGGATCCAGATGACGTCGTCCGGCTCGATCAACGGAGCCAGAACCTCGGCGAACCGCCCGTTCACCCGCTCATACCCTTCGCCATAGGACCGTTCGTAGGCGGTCAGATCGACCCGGTGGTGGAACAAGGGCCACAGGGTCTTGTTGGCGTAGCCATTATAATATTCCTCGACGTCCTGAGCTTCGAGATCGACCAGGGCGACGGTGATGCCCGCCCGATCCTCGATCTTCAGTTCGCCGGTGAACTGCTCAGTCGTTTCTCCGGACCAGCCGAACCACAGGCCATCGTATTTTCTGAGAGCGGCTGAAAGGGCCATGGCCAAGCCGCCGGCCGAGCCAGCCGCAGGATCGACAGGCGCCGAGACCCGGTTGGACACAACAATAAGACGTGACATGCCACCCCAACGCCAAGGCCAAGGTTTGGCTGCAACGCAACATCGTGAACCGCCTCGGGGTTGACACGATGCGGACCGGAAAAAGCGCCCGATTCAGCGAACGGCCGTCCACGACCGACTGAGCAGGACCGCGCAGTTAATGATCCCGGCCAGCGAATAGGTCTGGGGATAATTGCCCCACAGCTCGCTGTCGCCGAGCGAGATGTCCTCGCTGAGCAGGCCCGCATGGGTTCGGCGACTGAGCATCTGCTCGAAGATCTCCCGCGCCTCCTCGGTCCGGCCGTTCATATGCAGGGCCTCGATGAACCAGAAGGTGCAGAGGTTGAACGCGGTTTCAGGCTCGCCGAAGTCGTCCGGCTCGACGTAGCGGAACAGGTAGGGGCCCTTCTTCAGATCCCGTTCGATGGCGTCGAAAGTGGCCACCTGGCGCGGATCCTGCGGATCGAGGAAGCCCAGGTCGACAAGCTGCAACAGGGAGGCGTCCACCTCCTTGCCGCCGAAGCTGGCGCCGAACCGGCCCTCTTCAGGAATGAAGGCTTCGGCCTCGATCCGTTCGCGGATGATGCGGGCGCGATCGTTCCAGACCTCGGCCCGCGGTTCCAGACCCAGCTTGTGCGCCGCCTTGGACAGACGGTCGCAGGCGGCCCAACACATGACCGACGAATAGGTATGGACCCGGGCGATGGTCCGGAACTCCCATAGACCCGCGTCCGTCTGGTCGTGCATGGCGAAGGCTCGGTCGCCGACCTTCTCCAGCGCAAAGAAGTCCTCGATCGACCCGGGCCGCAGCAGACGCTGGTCGTAGAAAGCCTGAACCAGCGGCAGAACGATCTGGCCGTAGACGTCGTGCTGCAGGTGTTCGCGGGCCTGATTGCCGACGCGAACCGGCTTCATGCCGAGATAGCCTTCGACCGAGGTGACGATCCGTTCGTCGATGTTCTCCTCGAGGCCCACGCCATAGACGGGCTGGACGTGGCCGCCCGCTGAGGAATCCACGAGGTTCCTCAGATAGACGAGATAGTTCTCCAGGATGTCGTCTGCGCCCAGCCGGTTCAGGGCGCGGACGGTGTAATAGGCGTCCCGGATCCAGCAGTAGCGGTAGTCCCAGTTGCGTCCGCTCTCCGGAAACTCGGGCACCGAAGTCGTCATGGCGGCGACGATGGCTCCAGTCTCCTCATAGGCGCAGAGCTTGAGCGTGATTGCCGCCCGGATCACCGCCTCCTGATAGTCCAACGGGATGTAGAGGGTGCGGACCCAGTCCTTCCAGTAGGCCACCGTGCGATCCAGGGTCGCCGAGACGCCCGGTCCGACCTCCTGATCGTAGCCTTCGTCAGGGCCGAGAAAGAAGGCCATCGACCGTTCCAGCCGGAACGTCCGTTCCTCGAGCACATGCGATACCGGACAGTCGGTCGTGAGCCTCAGGGTGACGTCGGTGCACAGATAGCGAATGTGGTTGGAGCCGCTCGTCAGCTCCGCCCGGCGCGCACCCCAGTCGGCGGACGGCCTCAGCCGCACCCGGATGCGCGGCGCGCCGTCGAGAGGCCTCACGATTCGGGCGAAGGCCAACGGCCGGTAGGTCCGCGAATGCTTCATGTGACGGGGAGCGAAGTCGATGATCTCGACCGCCGCGCCATCCTCGGCCGTCAGCACCGTGCGCAGGACCGGGGTGTTGGGGATATAGGCCTGACTGACGTGTTTCAGCCCCTCGAGTTCGATGTCCCAGAAGCCGTGGTCAGGCACCACGCCGTTCATCAGGGCGGAAAAGACCGGGTCACCGTCCACCCGTGGGGCGCAGGCCCAGACGAAACGGCCGTTGCGATCGATCAGGGCCGAGAGGGCGCAATTGCCGATGGGGGCGAGGTCGAGCGAGGGGCGCCGGGGTGAGGCCAGGGTCATCAGCCCGCCGCTCCGTCTGCAGAAACGTCGGAGGCCACGGCCTCAAGCCAGTCCATCACCGCCGAAACATCGCGCAACCCATAGCGTGCGGAGGTCGCCCGATATGGCCCGACCAGCACTCCGAAGCCACCCAGGGCCACGGCGGCGCGAAAGCCCGCCTCGTCGGTCAGATCGTCGCCCAGCATGACGGGAAGGGCGCCCGCGAACGGCGGCTCGGCCATGAAGGCCGTGACCGCTGTGCCCTTGTCGGAGCCGGGCGTGCGCAACTCCAGCACCATATGACCGGGCTGGAGCATCAGGCCCGTGGTCTGGGCGAGCTCGCGCGCCAGGACCAGGGCTTCGTCCGCGCTGGCGGGCGACTGGCGGAAGTGAAGGCCGGCTGAAATGGCCTTGTCCTCAACGATTACGCCGGGGCGGTCGGCGGCGAAGCGGCGGAAGGCGGCCAGGGCGTGGGCCACGCCGGGGGAGGCCTTCGGCCGATCCACCGCGCCGTCCCGACGCCGCCTTTCGAGGCCGTGCACGCCGGCAGCCGAGGGGGAAGCGCTGCCGGCGATCCGGTCGATCTCGCCGAGCGTCCGTCCGCTGACGATCGCCATTCGCCCATCCAGCGCCTGATCCAGGCGGCTCAGGACCGCCGTGCGCCTCGGGTCGGCCAGTACGGCGTCCGGGGTCGGTGCCATGGGAGCCAGCACCCCGTCCATATCCAGGAACAGGGCCAGCGGCCGCTCCATCACCACGGGTGGCGTGAGCAGAATTTCGACGAGCGTTCCGGTATCTGACGGCATGAGTATCCAGGTTTGGTTGACGGCCCCACAGATCTAAACGCGCCGGTCCGGCAAAGGTTGAGCGGCTTTTGTCTGAACTTGCGTTGCATCCACCCGTCATCCCGTCGGACGCTCCCCTGACCCTCCATTGTGAAACCGCGCCGGATGGGGCAATTCCGCTCCATTCAACGACAGACGCCGGCAAAGGGCGCCGCAGCAGGATCAGCGCCATGCCCCTCGATATGCCCGCATCGTCTCCCGCTGTCGTCGGCGTCATGACGGACCGCGCGCGCGAGGTGATCCGGCTGAACATTGAGGCCCTGCAGGCGCTTGAGCGGACGGTGGATTCCAGCATCGCGCGCGCCTGCGACGTGATCCTGTCGCGGCACGGCTATGTTGTCGTCACCGGCATGGGCAAGTCGGGCCATATCGGAGGCAAGATCGCCGCGACCTTGGCCTCGACCGGCACCAACGCCTTCTTCGTCCACCCGGCCGAGATGAGCCACGGCGATCTCGGCATGCTGCGCGGCGACACCACGCTTCTGGCCATCTCCAGCTCCGGCGAGAGCCGCGAACTGCGTGATCCCCTCCTTTTCTGCCAGCGGAACGACATCCCGGTCATCGGCATGACGCAACGCGGATCCTCCTTCCTGGCCCGGATGTCGGCCGTGCCGCTGGTCATGCCCAGCGTGGCCGAGGCCTGCGCCAACGGCCTGGCGCCCACAACCTCGACCCTGATGACCCTGGCCTTGGGCGACGCCCTGGCGATGGTGCTGATGGACCGGCGTGGATTCTCGGCCATGGATTTCGGCCTGCACCACCCGGGCGGTTCCCTGGGCATGAGCCTGCAAAGCGTACGCGAATGGATGGGCGACAATCATGCGCCGCCGCCGACCGTTCCTCTGGATGCCGTCTTCGCCGAGCTGGTCGCCCGCATCACCGAGGGCCGCAAGGGTGCGGTCGCCGTGCTCGATTCCGACGGATCCCTGGCCGGGATGATCACGGACGGCGACATCCGCCGCGCCTTCGCACAGGATATCAGCCGCATCACCGCCGCCGACATCATGAGCAAGTCGCCGATCACCGTCTCGCCCGACCAGAGGATGAGCGACGTCGTCGACCTGCTGACGGCCAACAAGATCTCGAACCTGTTCGTGATCCAGGACGACCGACCTGTCGCCATCGTCCATGTCGCCGAACTGATGCAGGCGGGCTACGTCTCCTGACAGCAGGGCCGCTTGCGGTTGACCCCCGCCGGGCAAGGGTCTACCCCGCAAGCCAGCCGCGCGACGCTTCCGCCGGTCCGGAAAAACCACGCCGAAGGCTGGATTTGGATACGTCGCCTGATGTCGCGGAGCGGTCCGTTCGCTCTGATCTCTCTAGCGTTTTCGTGAGCGACGCGCCCGTGACGCCTGTGGGCGCGCCGAGCGTCGCCTCGCCGTTGAAGTCACGTTCCACGATCTGTGTCGACGGGTTCAACATGGCCCTCGCAAAGGGGTCTGGCATTGCCACCTACGGCCGCAATCTGCTGTCGACCCTCGGCCAGCTGGGGATGCACGGACAGGTTCTGTACGGGCCCTCCGCGAAGCGGTCGTCCAGCAACGTCGTGAATGAGGCCGTCCTTGTCGATCCGGATCGGCCGGGCCCGAAGGTCAAGAAGTTCGATCGTTTTCTTCGCACCTTCACCAGCCGGTTCGGCCAGTCGGCCTGGCCGATCACGCCCAGCGGCGAAGTCGTCTGGCCGTCGCGCGGCGGTGGCCGACCGGAAGCGACCGCCTACTGGGCGGCCCAGGACCTGTTTCAGGTCTCCAACCGCTGCTTCAACGCCTACGGCAAGGTGACGCCGGTCGACTTCGCGTGCTCCGGCGAGGTCAGGCGGCCCGACGCTATGCAATGGACCGCAACCCTGCCACTGTACGCACGCGGCGTGCCCAACATCTACACGATCCACGACCTGATCCCGCTGCGCCTGCCGCACACGACGCTGGACGACAAGGCGACCTACATGGCGCTGTGTAAGATGATCGCCCGGCGCGCCGACCACATCGCCGTTGTGTCGGAAACGACGCGCCAGGACGTGATCCGCCTGCTGGAAGTCTCCGAGGATCGCGTCACCAACACCTATCAGGCGGTGCATCTGCCCGAAGCGCTGACCAGCCGCACCCAGGCCGATGTGACCATCGAACTGGAAGGCGTCTTTAACCTCGGCTGGAAGGATTATTTCCTTCATTTCGGCGCCATCGAGCCCAAGAAGAACCTCGGCCGGATCGTCGAGGCCTATCTGGCCTCCGGTCTGGAGACGCCGCTGGTCATCGTCGGCGGCCGCGCCTGGCTCGACGAGGGCGAGACCGCCCTTCTGAACCAGGTCATGCGCGACGGAGGGCCTAGCGCGCAGCGCATCCGACGCTATGAATACATGCCCTTCTCGTTGCTGATCAGCCTGATCCGCGGCGCCAAGGCCACCCTGTTCCCTTCGCTCTACGAGGGCTTCGGCCTGCCGGTGCTGGAATCGATGGCCCTGTCCACCGCCGTTCTGACTTCCACCGGCGGCTCCCTTCCGGAAGTCGCGGGAGATGCGGCCATCAGCGTCGACCCCTATGACGTCCAGGCCATGACGCGAGGCCTTCGCGCGCTCGACGCCGATGAGGCGTTGCGGGACGATCTCGTCCGCCGAGGCCTGACCCAGGCCGCGAAATTCTCGGTCGAGGCCTATCAGGGTCGGCTGTCCGCAATGTACGGCCGCCTCGGCCTGTCGTGACCCGATCGGTTCTCTTCGACGCCAGCCGGCTGTTAAGTCGGGTCGAACGGACCGCGCCGACCGGGGTGGACCGCGTCTGCCTGGCCTATGCCGAATGGCTGCTGTCCCTGCCCGGCGTCCAGGTCACGCCGGTCCGGGGCCGCAACGATCAACTGGTCGTCGTCGATGAGGCCTGGTTCCGCGAATGCGTCGCCACCCTGCGATCGCGCTGGACCGGCGCCTTCTTCGAACGTTCCCTGACTGAGGACGAGATGCGGCTGATGACCGCGCTCAGCAGCGATACGAAGGCGGCCGAGTCCGTCATCGGCAAGCCGCCGACCGATCCGGCGCGGCCCCCGGGACGCCGCCGGCGAGTGTGGAAGCAGTTCTTCCGCTCGCAGTGGATCCAGAAGCTGCCGGACAGCACCCTGTACTTCAATGTGGGTCACACGGGGCTGGGCGACGACCGCATCTTGAGTGAGTTGCGCGACCGAGGTATCGAGCGGATCGTCTTCCTGCACGACCTGATCCCGATCACCCACCCCGAGTTCTGCCGGCCGGGAGACCGGGACAAGCACCGCCAGCGGGTGCTGAACACGCTAAACACCGCCTCCCGGATCGTGGTCAACTCCTGCTATACGGCCGATGAGCTGGCCGCCTTCGCCGCGCGCGAAGGCGTGACCCCGCCGCCGATCCACGCCGTCCACCTGGGGCTGGAGCCTACCTTCCTGACGCCTCTGACGGCTGCGACGCCCCGGCCCTATTTCGTGCACATCGGCACGATCGAGGCGCGCAAGAACCTGGCCTTCCTGCTGACCATCTGGCGACGACTTTACGAACGGATGGGCGACGCGGCGCCCCAACTTGTTCTGGTCGGTCGATACGGCTGGGAGAACGAGGCGGTTCTGGATCATCTGGAGCGCTCGCCAGCCCTTCGCGGCTTGGTGCATCAGGCTTCCGACCTGCCCGACTCGGCCCTCGCGACCCTGATGGCCAGCGCTCGGGCTCTGGTCGCGCCGTCCTCGGTCGAAGGCTTCGACCTGCCGGCGGTCGAGGCCTCCGCCCTGGGCGTGCCCCTGATCGCCTCCGACATCCCCGTGCACCGCGAACTGGTGCCGGACGCCCAGCTGATTGATCCGCTCGACGGGCTGGGCTGGCTCGACGCTTTGGAAGGGGCCACCAGACACCCTCCGAAAGCGACGCCATTTACCGCCCCGACCTGGGACCGTCACTTCGCCGAGGTCGGTCGCCGGGTCGGTCTGTCGCAGTGATCCCAGTTGGCGCTGGCGGGGCGGGTCAAAGGCCGATATTCACCAACCGGGGCTTTCGAAGTACGGAAATCATGACGCGTTCTCTGCTCGCACTCCTGATCGCGTCCATTCTGGCAGGGTGCTCGACCCTGCCGAGGGACGGTCCGTCGAACCGCGCCGTCGTGCGTGGCGCGACTGAAAACGCCGATTATGCGATTGTCGATCTGGACTACGCCGCCGCCGAGCGAATCAAGGCGGTGGCTGACCAGACTTTCGGTTCGCTGGCCGGCGCCGCCAGCCTGGCCCCCGTCGATGTCATCGGCGAAGGCGATCAGTTGGCGATTGCCATCTATGAACCCAGCGGTGCCCTGTTCGGCGGCGGCGGCGGCAATGATGGTATTCGCTCCGGCAACCAGACGCTGCCGGCCGTCGTCGTGGACCGGAACGGCAATGTCGCCGTCCCGTTCGCGGGTCCGGTCCGGGTCTCCGGCCTGACGACGACCGAGGCCGCCGGCGCGATCCGGCGCGCCTTGATCGGCCGCGTCGGCAACCCCCAGGTCAGCGTGACCCTGGCCACCAATGTCTCCAACGCCGTCACGGTTCTGGGCGAGGTGAAACAACCCGGTCGGGCGCCGCTCTCGACCAACGCCGATACGATCCTGGACGTGATCGCGGCCGCCGGCGGCGCCTCGCGGCCCAGCCAGGATGTCGAGGTGCAGATCCGGCGCGGCGACCAGACCTTCGTCGCCCCTCTTACGGCCGTCACCACCCGGTTCGCCGAGAATATCCGCCTGCAGAGCGGCGACCAGATCAATCTGGTCTACCAGCCGCGCCGGTTCTCCTCCTTCGGCGCCTTGGGCGCCGTGACGCAGCAGGACATGCCGGCCGGCGATCTGACCCTGGCGGACGCACTCAGCCGCTCCGGCGGCCTGAACGATGGCGCGGCAAACGCCCGCTCTGTGCTGATCTTCCGCTTCGAGCGGCCCGAGGTCGCCCAGGCGCTGGGCCTGACCCAGCCGGCGACGCCGAAAGGCGTGCCCGTCGTCTACCGTCTGAACCTGGAAGAGGGTGTCGGATTCTTCACGGCCTCCAGCTTCCTGATCCAGCCCAACGACATCATCTACGCACCTCGCGCCTTGTCCGCCGAAGTCGGCAAGTTCTTCGGCCTCGTGCAACAGGTCACTCGCGTCGTCTACGATCTGTCCGTGACGAGCACCCTGAACAACAACTGACCCGATGCCCGCTTGGCGAGAGTGGCTTCTGGGCAATCGCGGACGCGGCGACCGCAAGACGGCGCTCGTGGTCGCGGGAGACCTGTGGGAGCGGGCGGGACGACGCGCGCCCGCCACCCTGCCCGCCATCGCCGAGGTCGAGGCCAGCGCGTTGCAGGTCTATGCCGATCACGGCCTGCCCACGCAGCACGGCCACTATCAACGCGCGCCCGGCGCCCCCGAATGGACCTGGCTGGCGGAAGAGCTTCCCGCCGAACTGCGCTGGGCCATGGTCCTGGAACGGCCGCCCGAGCAGGGCTGGCGTTACGCCACACTGGAGGATATCGGCCGGTTCCCCGGGGCGTCGGGCGAGCTTCTGGCCGCGGCGAACCTGCTCGCCGAGTGTCGTCATCTGAAGGACCGGCTGACGGGGCGCGAACCGGGCGAACCCGGCGACGACATCCAGACCGCCATCCGGTTGGGTTTTGAATGGCATGCCCTGAAGGACGCCATGGCTTGGAAGGAGAAGGCGCGCCTGAAGCTCACCACTCCTTCGGACGCCTTGTCGGCTCCGCTGTCTGAGGCCGAACCAACAGCTTCGGCTGTCCCTGACCGTCAGCCGAACCTGGACCTCGAAGCCACGCCTGCGCCTGTCAAACCGCCGCGCAAGCCTCGAAAACCCCGCAAGGCGAAGGCCAGCTGATCAGGCCGCGGCCCGACCGTCCGTCGTCGCCTCGGCCAGCAGTTCCAGCGAGCGGACGCGAGCGCCGTGGTCCCAGATCTGGCTTGTGATCATCAGCTCGTCCGCGCCCGTGGTGACCGTAAAGGCCTCGATCGCCGCCCGCACCGTCGCGGGCGATCCGACAGCCGAACAGGCCAAGGCCTGACCGATCATGGCGCGCTCGCCGTCTCCCAGGCTTTCGGCGTATCCGTCCCGCGGCGGCGGCAGCTTGCCCGGACGGCCGCTCCTCAGGTTCACGAAGGCCTGCTGGACCGAGCTGAACAGCAGCCGGGCGGCCTCGTCCGTCTGGGCGGCGAAGACGTTGTAGCCCAGCATCAGATACGGCTTCTCCAGCCGCGCCGACGGCCGGAAGGTCTCGCGATAGATGCGGATCGCAGACATCATCTCCGACGGCGCGAAATGGCTGGCGAAGGCATAGGGCAGGCCCAGATGGGCGGCCAGTTGGGCGCCGTAGGTCGAGGATCCCAGGATCCACACCGGAACATCCTGGCCCTCGCCGGGGTTGGCGCGGATGCGCTGATCCTCCGTCGCCGCCTCGAACCAGTGCATCAGCTCCATGACGTCCTGCGGGAAGCTGTCGATGTCGCCTTGAAGGGTCCGCCTGAGGGCGCGGGCGGTGGCCTGGTCGGACCCGGGCGCGCGGCCCAGGCCCAGGTCGATGCGGCCGGGATAAAGGGCGTTCAGCGTGCCGAACTGTTCGGCGATCACCAGCGGCGCATGGTTGGGCAGCATGACCCCGCCGGCGCCGACACGGATGGTCTTCGTCGCTGCGGCCACGGCGCCGATGACGACCGAGGTCGCGGCCGACGCGATACCGGCCATGTTGTGGTGCTCGGCCAGCCAGTAGCGATTGTAACCCAGGCGCTCGGCATGCCGGGCCAGGTCCAGGGTGTTGGCCAGCGCCTGGGAGACGCTGGAGCCCTCGGGCACCGGCGCGAGATCAAGAACAGAGAGTGTTGCCATCCCCGCCATATGGGGACGGTGCACGCCCCCGCAATCAGCAACGTCGCGTCGGCCGGGCCGGGCCGGGCCGGGCAAGGCTTCGTCCGATGTCCGGACGCAAAACACCCTGACGACACGGACGAAACGGACGAAGTCGCCGCTGTTCACACTCTCCGCGAGCCGTGGAAGGGATTGTACCTCAGCCGCAGACCAAGGCGCGCTCAAACCCGAAAACGGCCCGCAAAGCCCGGCGCGGCGTTATTCCGGCCGTCGAACAAGATTTTATCTTCGACGCTCCGGAGCGGATCAGGCGGCGTTGGCCGCCTTGCCGGTCTTGGCCTTCTCGGCCTCTTCATAGGCGCGCATGCCTTCGACGATCAGTTCGGCGGCCTCGCCAGCGTCGCCCCAGCGCTTCACGCGGACCGACTTGTTCTTCTCCAGGTCCTTGTAGCGGGTGAAGAAGTGCTCGATCTGCTCGACCATGATGGTGGGCAGCTGACGATAGGAGGCGATGTCGGTGTAGTAGGGGTGCAGTGCGTCGACCGGAACGGCCAGGATCTTGTCGTCGCCGCCGGCCTCGTCCTCCATCATCAGCACGCCGATCGGGCGCGAGCGGATGACGCAGCCCGGCACCACCGGTGTCGGGTTCAGCACGATCACGTCGCAGGGATCGCCATCGTCCGCCAGGGTGTGCGGCACGAAGCCGTAATTGCCCGGATAATACATGGCAGTATGCAGGAAGCGGTCAACGAACAGGGCGCCGGACGCCTTGTCCATCTCGTATTTGACCGGCAGGCCCCCTTGCGGGATCTCGATGATCACGTTCAGGTCCCAAGGCGGGTTGGGACCGACCGGGATGGCGTCGATGTTCATGGCGGGCTCGGTTTTGTGCGTCTGCGAAGGGAGGCGGGCGTGATAAGCCTCCGGACGGCGAACGGCAAGCGCGGCGCGCGCTATCGAAGAAAGACAGATGAGGGAGCCTGGCGGGAATGACCACGATCGACTGGCTGGGTCTGGCCCTCTTCATGCTGTGCTGGCTGGGTTACGGTCCGCTGCTGAGTCTGCTGGCGCATCGCAGCGGCTCGCTCAACACGGATATGCTGACCGTTCGCCACGCCTGGATGACGGCGATGACACACCGTGAAATCCGGCTGCTGGACAGCCAACTTCTCGGACACTCCATCAACTCCGGCTCCTTCTTCGCCTCATCCAACCTGCTCCTGATCGCAGGCGTCGCCGGCATCCTGTTTGGCGGCGACCAGGCCCTGAAGGGATTTTCCGCGGTCGGTGCCGAGGCCGTGCCGGTCGGGCTGCTGGAAGCCAAGCTGGGGCTGGTTCTCTTGTGCCTGGCGCGGGGCCTGCTCGATTTTATCTGGTCGATCCGCCAGATGAACTACGCCCTCGCCCTCATCGGCGCGGCCCCTGAAGTCCATTCCGAGGCGGACAAGGTCGCTTTCGGCGAGGCGACGGCCCAGGTCTTGAACCCCGCACTCTCGGCCTTCAGCCAGGGCGTGCGGGGCTATTATTTCGCCTTGGCCGCAGCGGCCTGGCTTTTCGGACCGGTCTGGCTGTGCGCGGGCGTGCTTTCGGCCTTCGCCCTCCTGGTCTGGCGTCAGTCCGCATCGCCGGCCGCCCGCGCGATCCGGACCGCCAGACGCCTCCTCGAGGTCAATCGCGAGCGAGGAGCCTAGCTGTTTCGCACTGCAGCATTTGCTCCTAAGGCTGATCGCGCAGGAAACGTGTCCTGAAAGCGCTTACATCGTGGCGGTGAGGCGGATGTTACCGGTAACATGGCGTGATCATAGATGATAAAAGCCCGCTTGACGCGTTGTGCACCGCAACCTAGATTGTTCCTCGACGCCTCCGGGCGTCATGCCCTTCCTGGGCGTTTCCTCCCTATAGACTTTTATGCCGCGCCCTCGGGCGCGGCTTTTTTTTCGCCCTGACACCGGGTCCAAACTCAGCGCGGCCAGGTCTCGGCGGCCAGGGCCGCGATGACCCGGTCCAGCGTCTTGGCGAACCGGTCATGATCGCCGGACGGCTCCAGCGTCGTCTCGTCCAGATAGAGCGCCCGGTTCAGTTCGACCTGCACCGCCTGGAACCCTTCATCCGGCCGCCCCCATCGCTCGGTCGAATAGCCGCCCGCATACGGTGCGTTCAGGCCGACCCGCCAGCCCTGGGCCTCGAACAGGGCGCGGATTCTCCGCATTGTCGCGCCGCGACAGGCCGAGCCGTGCCGGTCCCCCAACACGACATCGACGCCTCTCCGGTTCCGGCTTGTCGCCCCCGCCGCCCGCGAAGGCATCGAATGCCAGTCGATCAACAGGGCCGCGCCATGCCGGTCCCGGGCGGCCCGCATCAGTTCGCCCAGCGCATCATGATAGGGTGTGTGCACCCACGCCAGGCGGCCCGGCCCCTCGGCCTGCGACAGCCGCCGGTCATAGAGAAGCGTCCCGTCCCCGGCCCGGCGGGGAATGACGCCGAAACCGGCCGAGACCCTGGCCGTCGGCTCAGCCTCGATCTCGCCGTCGAACAGGGCCGGATCCAGTTCGGTCGGCGCCCGGTTCAGGTCGACATAGGCCCGCGATACCCGGCCTGCGATGATCGGCACGCCCCGCGATGCTCCGCCCGCGATCAGCCGGTCGACGCCGACATCCTCGGCGCTGCGCAGGGTGGATGAGGTCAGGTCCGCCGCCTCTCCCATGTCGGCGGGTCGCTCCCGGCCGGAATGCGGAGAGGCGAACACCATCGCGCCCGCAAGCCCGTCCGCCGGCGTTACGACGAAGGCGGGCAGGGGGTTCAAGGGAGGCGGACTGGCGTCGAAAGGCGGCGTCATGGCTACCGCATAGGGCCTGATCAGCAAAAGTGCGACGCGGATTTTCGATGCGGCTGGAGAGGTTTTCCACGGACCTGTCGGCGGAGCGCGCGATCGCATCGCGGGAATTTCATGGCCGGTTTACAGTTCCGGGACTAGCGTTGGAATTCTGAACGGGGGAGTTCCACGCATGGCGCGCATTCTGCTGGCCGAAGACGATGCATCGCTGAGGGGCTTTCTGACCCGTGCGCTTGAGCGGGCGGGCCATCAGGTCATCGACTGCGAGAACGGCGACGACGCCATCGACGCACTGGAACATGGTCCCTACGACCTTCTGCTGACCGATATCGTCATGCCGGGGGCGGACGGGATCGAGGTGGCGCGTGTCGCCGCCGCCCGCCAGCCTGGCCTGCGCATCATGTTCATCACCGGCTTCGCCGCCGTCGCCCTCAGCGCCGCCCAGGCCAGCCCCCAGGCCAAGGTCCTGTCCAAGCCCGTCCATCTGCGCGACCTCGTCAGCGAAGTCGAAAAGATGTGCGCGGCGGCTTGATTCGCGAAGGGGCGCCACCGCTCGCCGCCTGGCGGCTCCCCAATTGCGCGCAAGCGACCGCTTCGTTTGGCATGCCCCAATATCACCCCCGTTTCGCCCTTGCGGCCGTCGCATCGGCTGGGTATAGACCGCTCCTTCCCGTTCCGGACCCGTTCGGAACCGTTCTGGCGGATGCGTAGCTCAGCGGGAGAGCACCTCGTTGACATCGAGGGGGTCACAGGTTCAATCCCTGTCGCGTCCACCAATCCTTTCAACAACTTAGCATAATTTGGCCTGCGGGCACTGGCCGGAAACTGGCCGGAAACACTTGTGCGAGAGTGTCGATCGGTCGGTTCGGCGCATACGGCACTTGCTAAGCGTTTGCGTCTTGCCGCCGCTTCTGACGCTTCTCGGGCCATCGGTTCGTACGGCCGCTCCTGACTCAAAGCCGGCATTCGGAAAGTCCGCCTTAGGGCATATGCCCTCTAGGGGTGTTGGAGATACGATCCAGAGTTCACGCTTGTTGATCGGCGTTGAAGGCGGGACCCCACCCGATATGAAACAACATATTGAATGAGCTTGATATTTCGGGGCGAGACGGGGTCCCGACAGACGCCTGTCAGCATGCGCGCCAACGTATTGTTATATAGCGAATTCAACCACCTAGGCTGCCATCTCGATGGGGTCCGATTTCGACGCCGATCCACATCCAAGACGGGACCCTCGCCGTTTTGCCCAAGTAGCTGATTTAAACGACTGCTCTAGCAGTAGCTTGCATGATATCGGCACCGTCCGCCCCCCCCGCCGGAGAGCTTTCTCCATTCACGTCAGTTGGTTACCTGCATAGCGATGGGGTTCCGCTTTGGACGCCGATCCACAGACACGGCATTTAGCTAGGTCATCCTACCACCGGAAAGTCCGCTTCTCAGCCGGTTGGTTGAGGCCAGATTCGACCCCATTGCGGACATTGTAGCCACCTCGCGCTCGCGCCTTGCTGGAACCAGAACCGGGATCACGCGCTCGGATCGGATGAAACTCTTAGTCCCTGTCGCCATCCTCGTCCTCACGGCGTGTTCGCCGGAACCCGATGGAGTCAGAACAAGCGCGGATCCCGTGGCTGCAGGCGAAGTCGCAGAAAATGTGGTGCCCTCGACAGCCGTCACTCCTGACCCTGCTGCTGCCGAAAAGCCAAAACTCGCTGTCGATAGCGAAGGACTACGGTGGTTCCTGCCGAATGGATCTGCCCGACCGCTGGCGTTTGGCATGCCGGAAGCTGAAGTGCTGGCGTCGCTTGAACGCGTGAGAGGACCGGCCGGAAAGGGCGTCAATCAAGACTGCGGCGCGGGACCCGTCCAGTACGCAAATTGGTCGGACGGCCTCAGCCTGGTTTTCCAGAATGGCGAGTTTGCAGGCTGGGGACTGGACCGCCGCGCTTCAGGCGCGCTCGCGACTTCCAACGGAGTTGGACCCGGCACGACGCGAGCGACGCTAGAAGATTCCTTCGGTTTGGTGACGTTTCAAAATACCAGTCTTGGATCGGAGTTCGCCGGGGGAGGAATCTTTGGCGTTCTCAACGGAACGGGCCCCGAGGCCAAGATTACAGACATGTGGGCCGGGGTGAGCTGCGTCGCCCGCTAAAGTCCCGGATGTCAGCTGACCACCCCTAGCGGAAGTCGGCGGTGTTCGCTCCCAGCCCGGGGGCAATGTCCGCTACCTGGCCAGATGCAAATGGCCGCTTTCATCGGGCCGTCGATCACCATCGGGGCGGTCATGCCGCTCAGCCGTAGAGGCCCGACGAAGGTCGTGGTCTTCCAGTGACCATGGGGCACGCTGCACCTCAGCCTCTGGCCGCGCGGCGCACGCCCGTGGCGGCGGGCCATCTTGGTGGAGGCTCCGGTTTCGTCGATAAAGACCAGCCGTTCCGGATCGAGATCGAGCTGGTTCTCGAACCAGGCCTGCCGTCGCATCAGGACGTCGGGACGGCTCTGCTCGTCCGCGTGCGCCGACTTTTTTTGAGCGTAATCCGGCGGCGCACGAAGAACCGCCACAGGCTCGACAGGCTGGTCGCCACGCCCTGCTCCGCCAGCGCTGCCCGAAGCTCCGCAAGCGTGATGTCCGTCTGCCGATCCAGCAGACCCAGAATCAGGCCGGCGTGGTTCTCGATGCGACCGGATCGACGGTCCCCGCCCAGCGGTCCAGGTCGTACATCGCCCTGTGTCCGCATCCGTGACCGCCAACGGATCGCGCTGGCCGCGCTGACCCCGAACCGCGCTGCCGCCTGACGGCACGACATCCCGTCCTCAATCGCGGCGATCACACGATCCCGCAGATCCACCGAAAGCGCCTTGCTCATTCATGCTGGCCTCCGCCTCCAGCAGGAATGTTGAATCAGAACCCGGCTCCCTTGGGAATCCCCTGCGATTCAATCAGATCGCAAAGTGCTCTAGTGGGGTGAGCGCTTCACCGAAGCCTTGTGAGCATCTTCCTCCTGTTTGGCGGCCTCGTCGCCGTCGCCGACCTTTTCCTCAACGCTGGCTGAGAAGCGCTGGTAGACGCCCAGCCCCACGAGTACGAGGACCGAGACCAGAACCAGGGCGGTGGGATAGCCCAGCAGAGCGACATCGCTGCGCGCGGTCTTGAACACTACCACCAGCCCCTCGAGGAACAGGGCGATGACGATGGTGGACAGGAACTTCGTCAGAGAGCGCCGGGCCACGGCGGCTCCGCGCTTTTCATGGTCGCCGGTGACCTCCTCCTCAAACATGTATTTGGCCACGTCGAAGACGGCGATGGCGACGATGACATAGCCCAGAGCCGCCAAAATGGCGTCGCCGGCCGCGTCGACGGATCCACTACCGGCCTTGGTCAGTTCCATCAGGCCCACGCCCATCAGGCCGAAAGCCAGAAGCAGCAGCACAAGGCTGGTAGCCCCGAAGACAAGGCGGGAGATGAAGGTCATGGGACGCGTCCTCGCATGCTTTCGCCAGACGCCGTCCAAGAGCGGCTAAGCCTGAAACGGGAAAACGCCTGCACCCCGATCACGTTGCCCGGCTTGACAAGATGACGCTGCTTCATCGGAAGAGCCTAGGCTCAGGACTCATAGCCAGAAGAGCACGGTCGCCGCGAGGGCGATGGCGGACAGGAAGACGGTCGGGCATCGATCGTAGCGGGTGGCGACGCGCCGCCAGTCTTTGAGCCTGCCGAACATGATCTCTATGCGGTTTCGGCTTTTGTACCGGCGCTTGTCGTAACGGATAGGCCCGGTCCGGGATTTCCGACCGGGGATGCAGTGCGTGATGCCCTTGGCCTGCAAGGCCTCCCTGAACCAGTCCGCGTCATAGCCCCGGTCGCCCAGCAGCCATTGCGCCCTGGGCAGGCTGTCCAACAGGGCGGCGGCACCGATGTAATCGCTGACCTGGCCCGCCGTCACGAACAGGCTGATCGGGCGTCCGTTCGCATCAGTCACGGCATGAAGCTTGGTGTTCATGCCGCCCTTGGTGCGTCCAATCAGCCGCCCAAGACCCCCTTTTTTTACCCCCAGGCTCGAAGCCGTGCGGTGCGCTTTGAGATAGGTCGCGTCGATCATGACGGTGCGCCGTTCGGCCTGGGCGCCAGACAGCCGCTGCATCATCCTGATGAAGACGCCGGCCTCGCTCCATCGCTTCCAGCGATTGTACAACGTCTTGTGTGGGCCATAGACCGGCGGCGCGTCACGCCAGCGCAGCCCGTTGCGATTCACGAAGATGATCCCGCTCAGTACCCGACGATCATCCACCCTCGGCCTGCCGTGGCTCTTCGGAAAGTGCGGCCTGAGCCGCTCCATCTGCTCGTCCGTCAGCCAATAAAGGTCGCTCATATCCAGACTCCTCGCAGAGCCTGAATCAGATCGAGCGCATCACACCAATGGGTCCTGAGCCTAGAGCCTGACAAGCTTAATCTGACAACACCGCACGCGAAATCTTTAAATACTGACAAACTGGAAGCGAATGGCGCGTCAATATTGTCAGCGTTGGAAATAGAAGCAATTCAGATCGCAAATTTTGTCACACTATATCGCGGCAAATGATCACCAAAGGGTGCGACAATTTGGAAGCGTAACCATAAGGTTTCATCAGCTTTATGGCGCGATTTTAATATCGTCGGTGTTCCAAATCCGATCTCTTCGGGGCCTGGGATGAACACTGACACTTTCCTTAAGGTAAGGCTTGATCGAGTCGTTCAAAGCGCGGCGCTTACGGCAGGATGCAAGTCATCAATTCTGATCGTCCGGCACGACACGGATTTAATTCTTGCCAAAAGCTGTTTTGGCAAAGCTCCCGAACCCTGCGACCCCGATCAGTTCGAGACCCTGCTCGCCGCCATCAACCAAACCGATCAGGGCATCCTCCTGGTTGACGATCTGACGGATCCCGTCGCGGATCTGTGTCAGTTCCTGCCGCGATGGGACAGTCAGGTTGCCCGGTTCGCAGCCTTTATCGCCATCAAGGATCATGACGGCCAAGCCCGGGGCTTGTTGGCCATCTGCGATCCCAAACCCAAGCCGGGCCTGAGCCCAGCTAAAATCTATGTTCTGCTATCGCTGGCGTTTCAGATCGCCGACAGCCTCGCGCTCCACCGTCTTCAAGCAAACGAGGAATCGGGCTTCCAGGGAAATGAGCGCCTGCGACTTTTAGAATCCGTTGTCGTGCACGCTAAGGACGCTATCTTAATTACAGAGGCCGAGCCGATCGATCTTCCCGGCCCGCGCATCGTCTATTGCAACGCGGCCTTTACCGAGGCCACTGGATATAGTGCCGAAGAGGTGATCGGCCAGACCCCCCGCATCCTTCAAGGCGTCGGCTCGGACCCTCAGAGCCGAGCCAAGATCCGTGCATCCCTGGCGCAGTGGAAGCCGATCGAAATTGAGATGCTGAACTACAAGAAGGACGGCGAGCCGTTCTGGGTGGAGCTCAGCATCGTTCCCGTCGCCGATGAGAAGGGCTGGTACACGCACTGGGTCTCGGTCCAGCGCGACGTCACCGATCGCAAAGCAGCTCATGAGGTTAAAACCCGGGCGCGGATGGCCGAAGCCAGCAACGAGGCGCTGCTTGTTCTGACGAACGACCTGCAGGTTGCGCTCGAAGCGGCCGAGGCGGCCAACGTCGCCAAGTCGCAATTCCTGGCCAATATGAGCCACGAGATTCGGACCCCGCTCAATGGCGTGCTTGGCATGACCCAAGCGCTCTGGGCAGATGATCTGACGCCCACACAGCGCGAACGCGTCACCATCATCCGAGAGTCCGGCCAGTCCCTGCTCGCGGTTCTGAATGACGTCTTGGATCTTTCCAAGATCGAGGCCGGGAAGATGGAACTGGAGGTCGCCCTCTTCGATCTGGAGGAAGTCGCCAGGGGGGTCTGCGGCGCCTTTACCGAACAGGCGAACCGCAACGGTCTGTCCTTTGGATTGACGGTTTCGGCCGCCGCCGGGGGTAGGTGGCTCGGCGATTCCGTCCGGCTAAAGCAGATCCTCTACAATCTCATATCCAACGCCCTGAAGTTCACGGCCGTGGGCGAGGTCATGGTGTCCCTGGACATCAACGTTACGGGACATCTCGTCCTGACGGTCAAGGACACCGGGATTGGGATCGCCGACGACAAGGTCAAAGCGTTGTTCTCCAAGTTCTATCAAGCCGACAGTTCAATGACGCGGCGGTTTGGCGGGACGGGCCTGGGGCTCTCGATCTGCCGCCAGCTCTGCGAACTCATGGGCGGATCGATTACCGTCGCCAGCAAGATCGACCGCGGCTCGACCTTCACTGTCGAACTGCCGCTAGAACACGCTCCCAATTTGGGAACGGCCGCTCATGAGACGTCGGACGAGCCAGACGTGATGCCGTCTCACCTCGGCCGACTGCGCGTGCTGGCGGCCGAGGACAACAGCACCAATCAGCTGGTGTTGCGCGCACTCCTGCAGGCCTTCGACATCACGCCCGTGATTGTTGAACATGGCGGGCTGGCTGTAGAAGTCTGGAAGAAGGCGCCCTTCGACGTTATCCTGATGGATATCCAGATGCCGGAAATGGACGGGGTCACGGCCACTCGAATAATCCGGGCCGAGGAAGTAAGTCGCGGCCTGTCACCCATCCCCATCATCGCCGTTTCCGCCAACGCCATGAAACATCAAATCGCCGAGTACCTTGCGGCGGGCATGAGCGGTCATCTGGCCAAGCCTCTCGACATCGCGCTTCTCGCCGAGGCGCTTTCTCTGATTGAGGCGGCACCTGAAATCGGACAGGCACCTAACGTGGAACCGGCCTTTTTGAAGGACGGACTTTATGGCCGGGAATCCAAAGCGGTATTCGGCTGATTTCAAGGCCAAGGTGGCGATGGATGTGGATCGGGGTCGAAATCGGACCCCATCGAGCGGCAGCCTCGGTGGTTGAATTCGCTATATAGCGATACGTTCGCGCGCACGCTGACAGGCGTCTGTCGGGACCCCATATCGCCCCGCAATATTAAGCGCATTCAATATGTTATTTCATATCGGGTGGGGTCTCTCCTTCAACGCCGATCAACAACATTATCCTCATCAGCGGCCTGCGCTGCGTTCAGTGGAGACAAATTCGCATTAAAGTGACAGTACCGAATCCCAAACGATTCAATCAGGTCGCCAAATGCTCTAGAACTCCCGGCCGAACTTCCGTCGTTGCATCGT
The DNA here is from genome assembly GCF_049897365.1 of Brevundimonas sp. DC300-4. Classification (NCBI taxonomy): domain Bacteria; kingdom Pseudomonadati; phylum Pseudomonadota; class Alphaproteobacteria; order Caulobacterales; family Caulobacteraceae; genus Brevundimonas; species Brevundimonas sp. DC300-4. The sequence goes on along the minus strand of NZ_JAFCWC010000004.1, from coordinate 370,955 downwards.
CACGCTCCTTCTCCACGAACACCCTATCTTGGTGTCCAACAAGCTGGGTGCAGCTAACATGGCTCTTCGTAGAGCCGGACTTCACCATTTCTTTAGAGCCAATGGGCATACTCTAGAGCTGGAGGAAAAATGCTCAAAACGCTACCATTTGTCACAGCAGTCACCTCGATTTTGTGCACCTTCCTCAGCAGCCCTGCGACCGCGCAATCGGAAGCTTTTGTAGATCTGAGCCTGGAAGAGATCCTACAGGCGAACGTCACTTCGGTAGCAAAACGCCCGCAGCGAGTGGAAGAAACCGCAGCGGCCGTATTCGTCATAAGCCGGGAGGACATCCGGCGTTCCGGCGTTACTACGCTGCCAGAACTCTTCCGAATGGTTCCAGGCATGGAAGTGGCTAGCCTTGCATCCGGCAACGCGGCCGTGACGGCGCGTGGATTCAATGGCCGGTTCTCGAACAAGCTGCTGGTGCTCGTCGACGGCCGGGCGATCTATCTGTCGACTCTGTCGGGCGTGCTTTGGGATCAGCAGATGCCGCCCGTCGAGGATATCGAGCGGATCGAGGTGGTCCGTGGGCCAGGTGCCACACTCTGGGGCGCCAACGCTGTGAACGGTGTGATCAACGTCGTCACCAAACATGCTGCTGATACGCTCGGCGCACTTGCTGGGGCTCGCTACAGCACCGACGACGACGGACGAATTGTCTTCCGCTTGGGCGCCAGAGTGGGCGAGCACGGAGCTTTGCGGGCGTATGTAGTCGGACACCAAGGAGAGGGTTTCGCCTACGCGGTTCCCGACCGCCGCAGGGATGATTCCTCCGCCGGTCAGGCGGGTTTTAGATATGATTTCGAGCCGAACCAGACAGACTCTTTCACGCTCCAGGGCGATGTGTACCGGGGCCGGTCCACTCTTTCGCATATTGAGCCGCCGGCTGCGGTCGGCCCCCCTGTCGGTTCGCGCTTCAGCGGACAGAACCTTCTTGGACGCTGGACCCGAACCGGTGAACGTGGAGTCAGTTCTCTACAGATATACCTAGACCATGTGGAGCGGCAGGAAGGCGGATTGGATGGCGTCAGCGATCAGGCGGACATCGACTTCTCGCAGTACTACGCTCTCGGCGATCGCCATCAGGTCGTATGGGGTGCGGGGTACCGGTGGCGGAGCGACCGGGTTGACGGAACCACGCCGTTCCTCCGGTTCACTCCGGAAGAGCGCAGCGACAGCTGGTATGGTGCCTACCTCTCGGACGAGATCACCTTGGTGCCCGACAGGCTCCGTGTCTCTCTCGGCGCAAAGATCGAGCACAACGAGTATACTGGGCTCGAAGTCCAGCCGAGCGCGCGGGTCGCCTGGACCGACCCCCGTGGATGGACGACATGGGGCGCGGTCTCGCGCGCCGTTCGCACGCCTTCTCGCTTAGAGACAGCGCTTCAAACCAGCGATCCGATCATCGCAATCGCCGCGGCGGGCGATCTCGCCGCTGAGGACCTGCTCGCTTGGGAAGCCGGCTGGCGCGGACATCTCGGTCCGGCTGTGTCGCTGGATCTGACAGCCTACCTTCACCAGTACGACAACCTCCTAGTCTGGAACGCCACGCCAGCGACGGCGCCAGGCCAGCCTTTCCTCACGCTGGAGTTCGCCAACGGTGGTCGCGTAGAGACTATGGGGTTCGAAGCCGCAATCGACGCTCGTCTCACGGATCGATGGACGGTCAAGGTCGCAGCTTCCACTATGGACATGGAGGTCCTGGAGAGAGGCTTCGTGGTGCCGGGGCTTGATACCTTTGACCCGGAACGATCGCCCGGCAGCCAACTTTCGGTACGTTCCTGGTTCGACGTTACTGAGACGATAGATTTCGACGTGTGGGTCCGAGAGGTCGCGAGTGCCAGCCTCGTCGAGGCGTATACAGATCTGGACCTCCGGGCCTCGTGGCGCCCCACCCCGAATCTTGAATTGTTCATACTCGGCGAGAATCTGATCGAGCAAGAACGGATGGAAATCGTCGAGACCGGCTTGGGCAGTCCGTCCGCTTTTGTCCAACGCCGTGTCTGGTTCGGCGTAACGGCTCGGTACTGACATGGACCGCCGCCCCCTCTTAATGATCGCTATCGCGGCCTCATCACTTGCCGCAGGCACGGCTCATGCCCGGCAGGCTTCAGCGCCTCCGGACGCCGGAGCGCGGGCAGCGATCATCTACAATTTCACGCGGTTCAGCAGCTGGGACGCCAGTCGCTTTGCCACACCTTCAAGCCCCGTCGTGCTCTGTATTCAGCCTCGGCACGCTCTCGCCGCGCATTTGGCCTCGTTCAACGGCCGCCCCGTAGGCGACCGATCGTTGCAGGTGCGGCAAACAGGTACCTTCGATCGAAGCTGTCACGCCGCTGTCGTAGGCCCCGCGGAAGCCAATTCGGCGAGGCTGGCCTCGCTCGCTCGGGAGGGCGTTCTCACTATTGGCGACTCGGAAGGTTTCATCGCAAACGGTGCAATCGGGATCATTACCGTGGGACGGCAAATCCGGTTCGAAATCAATAACCGCAACGCCCGCAACGCGGGAGTCGTCCTGAGCTCCAGTCTGCTGCGACTCGCAGTCATCGTCCGATGATTCACCGTATTGGCCGGTTCATCAACTCGTCGATTCAGGCGAAGGTTGCCGCTGTAGCAGTCGCAACTGCTTTGGCCGCGCTCCTCGTGGCCTACCCCACATTCATCGTCAACGAATGGCATAGCGACCGGGGGAGGCTGTTGGAGCAACGCGAGGTACTGGCGGACGTCCTTGCTGCCAACGTCGCTGCTACTCTCGTTTTTCAGGATCGTGAGGCTGCGCGGGAAACACTGGGGTCCGCGGCGAAGATCCCCGGAGTCAGCGCGGTATGGCTATTCGACGCCGCAGGTAGTCCGTTCTCCGCGTACTCGGCCGATCAAGCCAACAGCCCGCCGGCCTCCGCCTTTGTGGCAACCGGCTCGCGGTTCGAGCGGGATCGGCTGGTCATCAGTACGCCCGTGCAACTCGATAATGAGACAGTGGGCACGCTCGTGCTGATCTCCACCCTCGATGAGTTGGAGCAGATGGTGCTCGGCTATACCTTGGTATCGCTTCTCGGCCTCCTCGGCGCTGTCGCCCTCGCGCTGGTTACCTCGACGTGGCTCGCACGCGGGGTCATCCGTCCTGTCCGCGTGCTCTCCCACGCCATGTTGGCCGTCAGGGAGAGCGGAGACTTCGATCTTCGGGTCGCTCCGGAGGGCAATGATGAAATGGCTGCGCTTACCGGAGATTTCAACACCCTGCTGCAGCGGCTCCGCGACAATGACTGTGCGCTGCGGACAGCCATGGTGGACTTGGTACAAGCGCGGGACCAGGCAGAGGGTGCCAACCTAGCCAAGTCCCAATTCCTGGCGAACATGAGCCACGAAATCCGGACCCCCCTCAATGGGGTGCTCGGCATGGCTCAGGTGCTGGAGAAGGCGAATCTGCCCGCGGATCACCAAGAGAAAGTTGCCGTCATCCGCCGTTCCGGTGAACTGCTTCTCGCGGTCCTCAATGACATTCTCGATATCTCCAAGATTGAAGCCGGGAAACTGGAAATCGTATCGGAAGATTTCGAACTCGCCGGAGCAGTCCAGGCAGCCTTCGACGCGTTCGCGGGACTCGCGCAAGAGAAAGGGCTGGATTGCCACCTGGCCTTTGAATCCTCGTGCGAAGGCGTCTGGCGGGGAGACTCAATGAGGACCCGACAAATCCTGTCGAACCTGCTTGCGAACGCGATCAAGTTCACCGAGTCTGGTTCCGTGAATGTCGAGGTTAGGGCACGGGACACAACGGTCGAGTTCGTTATCTCGGACACCGGCATCGGCATGCCCCCAGAGGTTCTCTCCCGGCTCTTTTCCAAGTTTTCCCAAGCGGACAGTTCCACCACTCGCCGCTTCGGCGGATCAGGCCTAGGTCTTGCGATTAGCCGGGAGCTGGCACAGCTTATGGGTGGCGATATCTTCGTCGCGAGTGCGGTGGGCCATGGCTCGCAGTTCACCTTGCTGTTGCCAATGCAGAAGTGCGCCTGCCCAACCGTACAGCCGATCACGCCCGCGGACAGTTCGCCGTGCGCGCTCGGCGCGCATCCGCTTCGTCTTCTGCTGGCCGAGGACAACCCTACAAACCAGATGGTCGCGTGCGCCTTGCTTGAGCCACTGGGGGTCGACCTCCGCGTAGCGGCAGACGGTCTCGAAGCCCTTGATCGCTGGCGCATGGAGGACTTCGATCTCATCCTTTTGGATATCCAGATGCCTCGGCTGGATGGGGTTGGCGTTGCGCTCGCCATCCGTGCTGAAGAGACGCGAACGGGCCGGGCCCGCATTCCGATTCTTGCACTGTCCGCCAATGCCATGGCGCACCAGATCGCCTCGTATCTCGAAGCGGGCATGGATGGACACGTGGCCAAGCCGATTGAGGTCGGCAAACTGTATGCCGCGATCGAGCGAGCACTTCGCGGAGAGCCTGTCTCGACCGGCCTCAGCTCCCCTCTGGGTGATGGCTTGACGCTGTCCTGTTGATCGGCGTTGAAGGCGGAACCCCACCCGATACGAAACAATATATTGAATAAGCTTAATATTTCAGGGCGAGACGGGGTCCCGACAGACGCCTGTCAGCATGCGCGCCAACGTATTATTATATAGCGAATTCAACTACCTAGGCTGCCTCTCGATGGGGTCCGATTTCGACGCCGATCCACACATAGCAAGCATCGGTCTGGTCGCCCTGCCAGCCGGCATTCTTGCGGCGGCCTTTAGTGAGGCGATGAAGGTTCGCTCGACGCACCCCGAAGGTAGCCCGACACAGACGGACCGTCTTCAACGGTGATGCCCGTCACAGCTACGGTTTCGCCTATGCGCCGCTCCCGACAACCGAGCAAAACTCAGATACTGATCGTCGGAGCTCAGGTGCGCGACAGCCGTCTCGTGCCCGATCCGACAAGCCGCGCGCGAAGATCGTCAGCATCGCTGCCGTTACCTTCGCCTTGTGCCTCGGTAGCCACGCCTGCAGCGCGGCGAATAACGCGGTTTCGTAATCACCTCGCCGCTCAATGAGGAGCACGGTTAGCGCGCTCTGTTCGGCCAGGGCAGCGACGGTGCCGCTCAGGATCATGCAGCCTTTCGGTGATCCTGTCTTGGTAAGGCGCCTGATAAGATTTTCGAGCAGGCGGTTCACACCCTGCGTCAGACTGGGCGCGCGAGTCAGAGCAGACATGTCGAGAAATGAGACTCCCGTCTCGAACGCCTTGAGCGCATGCAGGTAGAGCTCAGCCTTGTTACCAAAGGCAGCGTAAATGCTCGGCTGGGACAGCGACATCGCCTTCCCTAGGTCCCGCATTGAAGTGGCGTCGTATCCGAGCAGCCAGAAGAGCTTCATCGCTTCGGTCAGCGCGCCTTCTTCATCGAACTGTCGAGGCCTGCCGCGAATCGCAACAGTTTCCATAACGATCGCTCCAGATCTCAGCGGGCAGTCGACCGCTATACCGATCGGTCGCTACAAAACAGTTATCGACGCGATCACCTATTTGTAACGACCGCTTTGGGATGGAAGGCGGTGACGCCTTCTAGACCAAGAGATGAGATTTCTCATCTACGCGATCTGGATCAGATGAGGCGGCCTAGAAAGGCTTGGGGGATGCGAGCGCGGCTCGCGCACTCGCGTCCCCCAAGCCTGTGTCGAAGGTATCAGGCGGTAGCCGCAAGCTCGCGGCACTCGTCGATCAGCTCCTTGATCGTGCCCTCCCAAGGCACGTAGCCATTCGACAGCTCGATGTTGCTGAAGCCTGCGTCGAGCGCCAGCTCGCAGAACTGGATCAGATCAGCGCCATGCACCTTTTGGAACAGAGGCAAGGTGACTTCGGAGTCGTCGTAGGAGACATCGAAGTTCACGCCGCTCACCATGGCCACGATTTCACTGCGATCGCGGGAAGCGAAGCTGTGATAGATTGGCGAGCTGAACACAGTCATTTCTTCAGGGCGAGCGTAGGTCAGAGGCTCACCGTACGTGTTCAAAGCTCGGAAGACCCATCGGCCGTCAGGCTCAAGCTGAAGGGCTTCGTGCAGGCCGTCGTGGCCCGCGAGCGTGACGATGTAGCCAAGCTCGGGCGTGTCGAACGGATGGGGGTAGCGACCGGGGGCGGCGGTAGCATCGTTGGCGGGAGTGTTGTCGGAAATCGACATGGAGGGCACCTGTTGAATGCAGCCGAGCTGATCGGCCTGCGTGGTTTCAATGTGGGGCGAGATGTCCAGCGACCCTGCGAGAGCACAGGGTCGCTGGACCCCGTCAGACGGGACCGGTCGGGCGCTTGACCAGGATCTGGTGTGACGCGAACTCTAACTTCTGAGGACGGTGCCACGTGATGCGATGACTGCGCAGGACGCCGTAGGCTTCTGCGACAGCGTCGGCATCGAACAGGGCCAGCCCGATCACCGGGGGACAGCCCTGCACCTCGAACCGCACGTGGCGCGGGATCGTCAGGTGACTGGCGCTGCGGGGGGTGAGGTCGACGAGCTGACGCTCGTAGCCCGGATAATCCAGTTCGACCGAGCCAACCCCATCGGGATCCGGCAGCTGCAAGAGCAGGCCGATGTACATCGGGTTTGAGAATGCGCCGGCCCGCTTAGCTGCTGCGGTCGGGGCCAGCTCGGCGTTGAAGGGGCTGGTCATGAAGGGACCATGCGGCGACGGTGGCTGGCCAAAGGCTGGCGTGATGCGGCCCATGACTACTGCTCCTCACCTTCGTGGGCGCTGACCGGCACCACCGTCCAACGCGGCGCCCGGCAACCCCCGTCGCCCCACTGGACCAGGGCGCTGTAGCAGCAGAGGCGCCCTTGGCGATCGAATATGCCGACGAACTCGACCGAACGGCCGACCACTTCGAACTCAGCCTTTGTGATCTTCGAGCGCGGACGCGTCCAGGCCATGCCGATGTCCAGGCTCACCCGTTGCGGATAGCAGGGCGTCACTTCTTCCAAGACAGGCGGATCGCCGACCACGAGAGTCAGCAAGCCGAGTTCGATGTAGTCGGGGACCTCTCCACCGGTGAAGTGGATGCGGACCGCAGGGCCAATGTCGACTACCAGTTTGCCAGCCTGGTCGGGCGACACAACGTCGCCGACAGTGGCGCCGGCGCCCACGTCGAAGCGTGACGAGATTGGCTCCTCTTCTGCATGTTCGGCGACGAGCGACTGGAACGTCTTGCCCAGCTGGGTGATCGTCCAACGCAAATGACCATGGTCATCGACGTAGGTGCGGATCAGGCCCTCGGTGTGCATTTGGTGGAGAACCGCCGTCAACGGGCGACGTCCGGATACGGTGTTGGTGGTCATCGGGTTCTTTCGTTCGGATGCTGCTTGGCGGTGCCGAAGTCAGCGGTTTCAAAGGAGCGGCATTAGCCGCGAGATCGGTGCCTTGCCGCCGCCACCGACAGGGCGGTGAGCGGCGCGAAAAGGGGGAGATTTGCGGATCATGGCGGCGCGCGTGCCATTCCAACTCGACGCGACAGCTTGAGACAGCCGGCGATAGCCTGATCGAGGTGCGGGCCATTTTCCTGGGGAAAATTAGCCATGCCGCAACAATGGGAATTGAACGCGCGCCCGCGCGCGCGAGGGTGTCAATTATCTTGGCGCCGTAGTGGGTTAGGTAGGCCCGTGCGGGTTCTGTCCAACTCGGCTATCCAACTTGGATCCGGGCCGTTTCGGGCGGGCCCATGGCGGCCAGAGAGCGGGACCAGAGAGCCGTTCTCGCGATGTCGACGGGCGTATTACGCGCTGCGCGCGCTCGACCCCTTGTCGTTCTGCGCGGTCCCGTCGTCGGCAGGGCCCGGGTTGGTCATCGTCACCGCCGCCGGCTCGATGTCAGGCGCGGACATCACAACGTCGAGCGCCGCCAGCGCGTCGGTCAACGCCTTGCAATTGACCCGGCTCATCGGCGCCGACCCAGCGCGTTCGGCGCGTCGGATGCTCGAGACCGAGACCGCGCTCAATTCGCTCAGCGTCTGGATCGAGATGTCGGCCGCGGCGCGAGCCGCCCGCAGCTGCCAGGCAGCGAAGCCCAAACTTTTTTCAGCAGAAGGCTTGCGCACGCCAGGTCGACACTCCAATTCGTCCATGTGAACGATTTTCGTTCATATGGACGCTTTTAGCCGGGAGGCCAAATCGGTGCAGAAAACCTACGTCATCCACTCCGCCGACGCCATCCACCGCGACATCACCTTGGCCCCCGACGTCGGAGGTCTTTACGCATTCATGCTGAAGAACCCCGACCACCTGGCCGAGCCGCTCGAGCGCGCCGGCCTAGTGATGGACGTCATGGGCTTGGGTCAAAAGCCCCTGCTTTATATCGGTGCCTCGGGCGACAGCCTGCGCGGCCGCATCCGTTGCCATCTGCGCGACGACACCCAGAACTCCACCTTCCGCATGAGCCTGGGGGCGTTGCTGGCCGATCAACTGGACCTGAAGGTCAAGCCCATCCCCTACCGGGGCGTGTTCGGCTTCCTGCGCGCCGACGAAGCGCGCCTGACCGCTTGGATGTGCGAGCATCTCGAGGTCGGCGTCTTGCCGGCGAGCCGCCCCATCGAACTGGAGCGCCGCCACATCCGCCAGCACGACCCGGTCCTGAACATCGCCGGCAGGCGGGCCTACGACAGCGCCTGGACCGTCCTTTTGCTGCGACGTCGGTGTCTCGACCAGACCTTGGTGGGCTCGGCGCCGGCCGAGTTCACCGGAGTGGCCGAGTTCCAGGCCCACGGCGCCCGTCGATGACCCGGATCACCACCTCGGAGGTCTGTGCCTTGGGTCGGTTCTCGCGCGCGACGCTGTGGAGGAGGGTCAAAGCCGGGACCTTGCCTGCGCCGATCGACCAGAGCCGCCAGGCCATCTTCGAACGCGAACGCGTCATAGCCGCCCTTGGCGTCCCCCGCCCCCGCTGGCGTGTCCGACCCGCAGGCGGGGCACCAACCGTCCCCTCGGAGGCGATGCCGTCTGGCGGCCCCGTCTTGCGTCGTTGGTCCGCCGAACGCTGGGAACTCGCCTGATAGGAGAACATTTTTTGCGGTTTGCACCGATCTAGGTGAAATCAATTTACCCCACGCTTCCTCGGTGTCACCGCAGAAACGTCAGCATACTGTTGACCCCGAATGCCAGAAGGATCGTAAACCATGACGCGCTTCATTCCCATCAACACAGGAAGCCCCCAACCGCCAGGTTACGCGGTCGGCCCGGTCGACAGTCCTTGGGACGTCCTGATCGCCGCGCGTGAGGCCGGCGACAATCTCAGTGGCGATTCCTGGTACGAGCGCAGCCGCGCCTATAATGCGCATGACCGCATCGTCGGCGGCTTGAGCGGCGCGCCCGATCTCCATCCGGCGACTGTCACGCCGGAGGTGCTGCAGCGCTGGATCGAAGCAACGGCGCGCGACCGGGTCGACGCCATGCTGCTCCACGTGACCCTCGAGATCCTTCTAGCCTACGCCGTGCGCATGGGCTTGAGGCAGGGCGAACCCACGCCGTCGATCCCGGCGTCCGCGCCGAAGGACAGCGTCGCCGACGGTTGCGCCGCAGACCGTGGCGCCCCCGCTCGCAAGCGACGTCACACGGATGCCCATTCCACGGGCCGCTGCGGCACGACCACGAGCAGCGCAAGCGAGGTAATGAAGCTGACAGAATCCGTTTTTGGCCCCCGTAATGGCTGGAGCGTCGTCACCCAAGGCGTCGTGACGGGTGCCTGGTATCAAGGCCTGCACCCCAAGACCCAGGCCGAGTTTATCTTGCGGTGCAAGAACATCGCTGTGGCCTTTGACGAGGATCACGCCTTCTGGCCCAGCACGATCCAGCCCGAAGACATGCTGGCCTGGATCGATCAACAGTCCAGGAACGACAACGTCTCTGCGAGTTACCACGTCGCATTCACACGTCTGTTGAGCTCCATCGACGCGAACGACTGGCGCCTCGCCGTCCTGTCGCCATCGCTCTCGGACCTCTGGCCCGGCCGCACCGGTCGTCCCGGCGACGACTGCGAGACGGACTAGTCCCATGGCCCTGACCGCAATCCTCGCCGAGGTGGCCCGGCGCCATGCCAGCACCCCGGGCTCGGCCAAACCCCGCGGTCCGCCCTGTGCAGCTCGACGATGCCGTACGCCTGACCCCGGGCCCGCCTGACGCTCACGCGCGCGACGGCATTCGGCCTCAACGCTGACCTCGACGGCCGGCACCAAGCCGGCCCCCAAGACCCTGACCGAAAACTCCCTTAATCAAAGGAATGATCACCCATGTCCCGTTTCGGACCGTATACCCAGCACCGTACCCGCAAGGACGGTTCCTACGTCTTCTTCCAGCATTTCCACGCGAACCTGCGCCCCAAAGGCTTCCCCGCCGGCTTCCAGATCCACGAGCAGGATGAACCTGGGCCCCTCACTAACGAGGAGCGCGAACTCATCCTCGAGCGCGCCATGGTCAACTACGACGAGTTTTGCGAGGCTCGAAAAGTCGCCAACCCGATGACCCCGCCGCGCGAGGGCCCGCTGCCGGAAAATAGCTGGAAGCTCCTCGCCGATCTGGCCAAGGACTCGTTCTGGTTTGATGGCCTGTCGGTGCACTCGAAGAGGCTCTACGCGCTGCAGTACGACAAGATCGTGGCTGCATTCGACGGCAAGCCGGAACTCGACCCAACCGTGATTTCGCAGAGCCAGATCGAGCAGTGGCTGCGCCGCCGCGGCTATAGCTCGCACGTCGTCATTACCTGGGGTGTAATCTTTAACCAGCTGCTTCGGATCGCGGCAAATGAAGGCATCCGGCCCAATCACCGGCCCATCCGCATGCAGGTCCGGCGTGCGCCGCCCGGACCCATTCGCATCTGGGAGCAGAGCGACGTCGATGCCGTCATCAAGGCCTTCGAAGACAAGGGCGACATGATCACCTCCGAACTGGTCCAGACGGCTTGGGCTACGGGTCAGCGGCTCGGCGACATCCGCCAGTTGCGTTACGACAAGAATTATCAGGACGGCTGTTTGCACTTCCTGACCAACAAGACCGCCGCCCGGATAATGTTGACCCTGCCCGACGCGTTGCGCCAACGGCTCGACCAACGCTACCGCCCGGGGCAACTCATGTTCCCCAGCCCGCGGGGGCGAACCTTCACGATCAGTCACCTCAGCGAGTACTTCCGCGGATCGACCAAGCACCTCGCGGGCTACGACGACCTGCCGCTGAAACTGCGCACCCTGCGCCACTCGGCGATCCTGAACTTCGCACGCGCCGGCTGCACCATTCCGATGATCGCATCGGTCACCGGTCACTCGCTGGTCACGGTGCACAAGATCCTGGGGCACTACCTGCCGCGTGATCCAATACTCGCCGCCCAGGCTCAGGCGATGCGCGCCGAGGCCGACAACGTGTTCGCCCTGAACCCCGTCATCGAAGGTTACGCGCGCACCCTCATCGACGGACGGGCTCTGCCGCAAAAACCCACGGCGGGTCCGCAACGACGGTCCGCTTAAGCGCCAAGAACAGGGCTTGGTCCAGGTGGACGGTTGTCCACCGGCCATAGCCCGCGTTCTCCGAGCGGACGCCGTAGAGGTTGTCGGCCCTCTGCGGCGTGTCCCTCCACCACGTCATTGCCACTCGCACCAGGAGATTTTCGTTTTGTCTTACCAACTGTACTTCGACAGTGGGCCGCTCCTGGAGGGGACCGGAGTCCGGTTCGATGAAGGGATTGATGCGGATGCGTGGTGGTCCGAGCTCTTCGGCTCGCTCGACCAATACAATCAAGGCCGCGCCCAAGGTTTCAGCTTGCAGAACGGCTGCAACCACGGGGGGCATTTTGGCGAAGCTGGGCCTGAGGCGCTGTTTCTCGACGGGCAGATCCCCGCCCTCTCTTGCCGCATGGGCGTACTGGCTAGGGGTGACCGCCAAGTTCAAAGCCAGCAGCAAATTGACTGCGTCAGCTGGCGTCATGTGGGGAGCGCCCCGTCCGCCAGCACCGGCGGACAGCAAGGGCGTCTTGCACTCACGCAGGACGCGGGCCGCATGACGGATCGACGCAGCGTCGTGGCGGGGATGAAAAACTTCAAGGGTCGCGATCAGGGCTGGCAACTTCGCCATCGATACGGATCTCCATTGGCGTCCCCGACGCTGCGTTTTCACGCTATCACGCCGGAAACGGGGGTCACAACCGGCCTCTCCCATGACGCGAGCGGCTAGGGGCGGGCGCAAGCGCTCGACACGTCCCGAGCGCCGGCCGTTGCCCGAGCAGTGGGCTGAGACCGAGCCCATGCTCCTGGACGAAGCGATCGCCGTCTTCTTCCCCGACGGCCCCGTAACCGTCGCCTCCCTGCGAAGCGAAATCCGAAACCAGCATCTGCCGGCCGCCAAGGTCGCGGGCCGGATTTACATCACCCCTCGTGACCTCATTCGATTGTTTGACCCCCAGCTATGGCTCGCCCCAGAAACGCACCCCGCCTCCGGCTCAAGAAGATCGGTGCCGACGCAATCACCGGCAGGCCGATCCGCGTCTGGTACATCCGGGACGGAGACATTGGCGTCAGCACAGGCGCGCGCGAGAGCGATCTTGCGGGGGCTGAGGCGGCCCTAGCGGCTTATCTGGACACGAAGCTTCGGGTCGCGCCGCCGGTGGCTGATCGCCTGCTATCGCCGAGCGAAGTGCCGGTGGCGGACGCCGTCGGTCTGTACTGCCTGGAGCGAGTACCGTTCCTCGCTGACCCCGGCTCCGCTGTCGCCCGCTTCGACGCGCTGCTGGCGTTCTTCGGCCCTATGTCGCTGGCCGGAGTGACCCGTAGCGTCTGTCAGGCCTATGTGGCCCAGCGCGTCACCCAGCCGATCAAGACGTTCAAGAACCCGAAAACGGCGCGCCGCGTCTCCGAGCAGAGCGCCACCCGTGAGCTGGAGGACCTCTCTGCCGCGATCAACTGGTTCGATGGGGAACGCCGCCTGACGCGCAAGATCGATGTGTGGCGGCCCAAGAAGCCCGAAAGCCCACGCGATGCGCTCACCCACGCGGAGGTGGCGCGTCTTCTCAAGGCGTCCATGGGGCGCCGTCTGGAAGGTCGCGTCTGGAAATCCCTGTCGGGCTCAGCCCGGGCCAATCGACGGCACCTGCGCCGGCTGATCTTGATCGGCGTCTATACCGGGACCCGTCCGGGCATTTTGGTGCGGTTGCGCTGGGCACCGTCCGACACCGACCCCTGGGTGGACCTCAACGGCGGCTGGCTCAGACGGCGGGGGCGTCTGGAAAAGGAACAGCCGACCAAGCGCCAACCGATCTGCCGGTTGCCGCGCCGGCTCATGGTGCATCTGCGTCGCTGGCGAGATCTGGACGCCGCGGAGAGCGCCACGCGCGCCGCGAAGGGCCTGCCCCCCATCGACACTGTCCTGCATCATGGCGGTCGGGCCCTGTCAGGCCGTATCCGGAGGAGCTTTGCCTCAGCCGTGAACGATGCCGGGATCAAGCCTGAGGTCACGCCACACTGGTTGCGGCACACCGCAGCGACGTGGCTGGTCGCCAATCCCAAGGTCGAGCTGTCCCAAGCCGCGCAGTACCTCGGCATGACCGTCGAGACGTTGTTGGCACACTACAACCACCACCGGCCCGACCATCAGGTTGCCGCGGCGGCGGCGGCCGACAGTCGGGCCCGGGCCGCCTGATCAGCCGCTCCGTTCTGCCCTTGCAGCCTATTTTGACCGGGTCGCCGACAACGGTGTCGACCGGACGCGTGAGGTGTTCAACGGCTAGTGCGTGGGGCGATAGACAGCGTTCGACGGTCCCAGTCCGGGCGCCAACTCGAGGAGCTCGGGAGCCTCGATACTCACCTGGATCTGCAACCCGGTGTGGTCAGGCCTGCGCCACAGGCGCTCGGCAACCGACAGGTCATCGACCACCCGGACCGGATTATCCTCGGCCACATAGTCGTCGAGACACTCGGGAAGCAGCGTCTGCTGCTGGCGATCGGCACCCTGTACGAAGCGGCTCATACCCACCTCCTGCTGACCTCAGAAGGATAAGCTAAATCGCTCGGATGGCAGGCGTTTTCACACAGCCTCGACTCATAGCTGACCTTGGGAAGGTCTGCTCCCGGATGACGGTCACGTGAGCACGACCCCTGGCAAAGCGTCAGATCCACCCAGAGACGCTCTCAATCAGACGTAGCGCCGCTCCAGGTTGCCGTGACAGGCGTACACATCGTCCAAGCTGTAGAGCGCCAATCCGTCCCGGCCGTCCCGAACGGCTTCGGCCAGTGTCCCGCCCTCGAGCAGGACGCGGTACAGCACACCGCTGAATCTTATCGCTGCTTCGTCATCCAGCTCTGATCGAGTGCCGATGACCGTACCGACCTTGGACGCCAGCGCCGTCGCCTGATCGTCTGAGTAGCAGGCGTTGAGTACGACGAGATCAACACCCCGGCCCTCAAGCGTCTGGGCGAGCGCCGGCCCGGTCACGACGTGAACGGCGTCTCCTTCGCCACGCATCAACACGCCGTCCTTGGAGCCATGGCCGCAGAAGTGAACGATGGTCGGCTGAAACCGGCGAAGGGCGACGAGGAAGTCGTCCGGGGTCACGGCGCCCAATGTGTCAATCTCCACACCGTCTGACGGCGCAGCAGTCGAGAAGACCTTTCGGATGGCGCGGACCTCGCGCTCCAGATCAAGATTGAAATCCGGGTTGGCGGTACAGACCAGCAGCCGCATGCGAACGGCGGGTCGAGGCACCGGCAACTGCGCCAGCGTCGCCGCCAGCCTGCCGGCGAGACGCCCTCGAAACGGTCGGGCCGGATCGCCCTCCAGATCGAACAGGAAGCCCGCCAGCGGCAGTGAGCGGAGATGTGCGACCTGACCAGCGTTGAGCGCGCCCGCAAGCGCCGCCGTGAACACCTCCATCTCGAGCCCGCCGATCTGCCCGAACAGGTCGGCCGCGAAGTCCTGCAGTGCGTCCCGCCCGCGCGCCCAACCCCGATCTTCCAGGCCCTCGGCGCCTTGGTGGGACTCATCGATCAGTGCCTGGAAGACAGAATCCGGCCCGGCGCCAAGCGCGTACATCTCGGCCGCCCGGTCGGCCTCGAGGTGGGGCGCGGAGGCGGCGAACTCCGCAGCGGACAGGACGGGCATGACCGCCACGTCGTGATTGTCGCCGTAGGCGGAATTGACGAAGGCCAGACCGCCTGGAAGCCGCGACCGGATCGCCGAACAGGTCTGACTGGAGATCAGGATGGTGGTGACCGAAAACTCATGCTCGAGCGACCGCAGCTGCGAAAGGAAGGTGACGGTCGCGGTGTCGGCCAGCCGGGCGAACGACTGGAACCGGTCGATGACGAGAACCAGATAGATCTTCTGCGCCGCCAGGCTCCGGACAACCGCTTCCAGCGCTTCCGACGGATCAACCGCGCCGTTCAGCGAAATCTGTGCCCCGGTCGCAGCCGCGACCTTCTGCCGGATGCGGGCGACGACACGGACTGCCGAGGTTGATTGGTCCGGTACGACACGCACGACGAGCGTTCTGAAACCCTCCACCGGCGGCGGGGGCCGGAATTGCCCGGACAGCCAAGTCTCCAGGAAAGCCGGAAACCCGCTCGCCGCTGCCGATCCCGCCGGCACAAGACAGGTGATCGAGCGCCCCGGACCAGACGCCCAGAGCGTCCCGGCGCGATCGGTGAACCAGCCGTGATCGCGCTTCATGTGCCGAGCCTCCGAAGCCGAACCTCGGCGTCAAAGTCGGCGCGCGCCGCCCGGAAACCTTCGGCGAACAGGGGCACCTTGAACCGATAGCTGTTGTTGGCCTCGGCGGTCAGGATCT
The DNA here is from genome assembly GCF_049897365.1 of Brevundimonas sp. DC300-4. Classification (NCBI taxonomy): domain Bacteria; kingdom Pseudomonadati; phylum Pseudomonadota; class Alphaproteobacteria; order Caulobacterales; family Caulobacteraceae; genus Brevundimonas; species Brevundimonas sp. DC300-4. The sequence continues at coordinate 355,132 of NZ_JAFCWC010000004.1, read as the reverse complement.
TGAGTTCGACCAGGGTCTGCAGACGCCGGTTCCATGACGGCTTGTTGTCCAGCTCGAGCAGCTGGGACTCGATCAGGAAATGCCAAGGGGCATGAAGGGTGGAGAGCGAACTCGTCTGGGCCACGCGCCGCAGCAGCAGCCAGAGGAGATCCCGCTCCCGGTCGCCCTGCAGGCTGAGCATGTGCTCGATCGGTTCGAGCACGTCGTAGGACTTGAACGGAAGTTTGGTATGGTCGCCGTCCACCAGGGCGCTGACCGCGGACCTCACGTCCGAACGCAATGCCACGCCGCCGCGCACGGCGTGAACGGTGGCGGCCCCGAGCTGCCACATGAACTGCGGCATGCCGGCGCACAGGTTGATCCCGTACTCGATCGCCGTGGGCTCGAACTGGACGAACGGCGCGACGCGGGCCGGCGCGATCAGCTTGGAGGCGTCCTCGACCGAGGTCAGGCCTTCCAGCTCGATGTCGACGCAGCTGCCGAAGAAGGCGTTCTTGTACTCCTTGGCGAAAGCGGTGATGTGGTTGCTGCCCGAGAGGACCAAAGCGACCCGGTCGGAGGCCTGGGACACTTCGCGCAGGCTCTGGAGCAACTGCTCGAGCTCGATCTTCTTGGCGCCGCCCTTGTTGTACGGATAGGTCAGTGCCTCCGCCTCGTCGAGCAGGAGGATCAGGCGGGACTCGCTCGTCCCAGCGACATCCAGCACCCGGTCGCCCAGCAACATCAGCGAGTCCGCCATGCTGTCGCCGTCCCAAGTCTCCTGCACCAGGGCGCGCATGCTGCCCCAGTCCGCGGCCGCGTTCTGCTTGAGCCGCTCGCCCAGTTCCCGGTTGTAGTCGGTCGCCGAAAACTCACGTTTGCACAGCGCCCTTCCGATCGCGCGGTACAGGGTCGCGCTGACGGTGCTGTCCTCGGACAGGAGCTGCTGCCGCAGCTCGGCGAGCGACAGATAGACGGTGAGCGCCTGGGAATTCCCCGGCTTGCGGTGCAGGCGATGGAACTCCTGCAACAGGGACGTCTTGCCGACGCGGCGCATGCCGGTGAGCAGGACCGGGCTGGGCTGGCGCGCCGCAACGAGGAAGTTGTGCAGCTGTTCGAGGCTCTCGGCTCGGCCGACGAAAGCGTCGCCGACGGCAGGGGTGTTGCTCACGCCCGGATAGAATTCGAGCAGGCTCTCGTTGTCGATCGTCCGGCCGGCGGGATCGGCGAGCGCGCTGATCACCGGCACCTCCAGATCGGTGGTCACGATGTTTTCGGTGACCGTCCTGGCGCTGAACCGAAGCCGGAAGTTCGATCCCTTGCCGGCCCGGATCCGCTCGTCCCAGGTCTCGCCGAGCGTCAGGGGGATCACGAAATCCTTTGGCGCGTACAGAAGGTCGTCGGAGATCGTCATGATCCGCCCGGAACGCCCCGAGAAGGTCACGTCGTCGTCGGCGACCACCAGAACCTGCAGCTGGGAGGGTACGATGCCGTCCGGCACCGCCGTGACCGACACCCGGATCGTACGCCGGCTGTAGGGGCCTGAACGCAGCACCAGCGCGTCCTGCAGTTCCACCTTCAGACTGCCTTGGCTGCCCTGGACGGCCGTCGGCAGGCGACGGATGAACTGACGGACGGCGGCGGATTTGGAGACGGCTGCCACCTGGCCGCCGAGCGCGTCGGCGACCGCGACCAGGGCCGGCCGCCCGATTGAGGCGTTTCGAAGCTCGAGCATCTGCTCGAGCTTGGATTTGACGATGGGATCGTGCCGCGCGCAGAGACGCACGATCGTGTCCGCCTGTCCCTGATCGTGGAGGTAAATCAGCAGGTCGGCCCGGATTCCACTGAGCTCGGGCAGGCTCGTGGCGCCGGTCCAGGCCAGGTCCGCGAGTTCATAGGCCTGGCCGCCGAACACGATGGACAGGACCCTCGACAGCTGCGTGGGCGAGGTCTCATCGACCCGGAATAGAGCGGGATGGGCCGCCAGCAATTCGGACCAGGTTTTCGGGTCCGGCCGGTCCGAGGCCGAGTTGTCCGGATGGAGCGCGCACTGCAGCAGGCGCAGCACAGTCACGTTGCGCTCCCGGGCGGACAGCGCGCGGTGGACCGGTTGTCCGCTGGTACTGATGGCGCGGGCTGCGCCGTCCAGCATGTCGTAAGCCCCCCGCCGATCGTCTTGGCTCAGCCGTTCCATCACCTGCCCGTAGTCGGCGATGTCGTCGATCCGCTGCACCTCGTCTTCGCCCAGGCCCGGACGCGCATTCCGCGCGAGTTGAAGCAGCTCCTGCCAGGCCTTGGCGTCGACGGCGTTGGCCATGGATTTGGCGAGGTCCTCGGCCTGCCTGCGGCCGTGGACGATCACGATGCCGACCTGCCGGTTCTGTAGCGGCGCGGTCTCGCTCTCCCGAACGAGCCCGGCCTCGGCGAGCGCCTGAAGGCAGTCGAGCGGATTGGCGCCCGAGGTCACGGCGAGCTCGAACTCGATGACACTCTCAAGGACGCCGTCAATGTCCGCGCGCGTAGAGGCCGACCGGAGGGCGTCGGTACGGTCGTACAGGAACGACAGGAAGGCGGACAGCAGGGCGCTCAAATCCCGCCGCACGTCGGAGGTCAGGACGCCGACCACATCGGTCCATCGGCTCAGATGCCGGATCGTGCCGGAAAGATAGTCGATGAGCTCGCGCGCGACATCCTCCGGCAACCACCAGTCGGGATCCTCGCTGCGCGCCTGCAGGTCGGCGATCAGGGGTAGAAGGGGCGCGAACTCGGGCGTCGCGGCGCCGATGGGTTTGACGATCCGCTCGATCGCGACCAGGTGCGCGCGCCGCCCGCCGGAGGCGTCGAGAACCGCCGCCCATCGGGTCCGAAGTGTGTCGAGGTCCCGGTCGGACGCGCCCTGATCCCCGGCACTTAGCAACCGTGCCCGCAACTCCGCAGCGGCGAGACGCTCCTGAGCTGCGGCGCGGTCACGGTCGGTCTGCTCCTTACGCGTCTCGAGCTCGTCGACGAGGAGCGCGACATAGCTTTCCGCATCCGTCACGTTCAAACCGGAAAGCGCTTCCTTCAGCGGTTCGAATGCGTCCGTGGCACGGACCGTATCGCGACCATGGTGGCGCTCGAGGTCTTCGAGCCGCGCCCGGGTTTCCCGAAGCAGGGGACTGGCCGCTTCCTCAACCCGTTTGCGCAACGGACGATGGGTCGTAGTGGCATGAGCGGCTTCGATCGCCGCGCGCAGGGCTCCGCCGAAGTCGTGGCCGTCGAGCAGCGTCTCCACGATGCGCGCAGGATCCTCCGCGCCATGGGCGGTGAGGGCGCAGAGGACGGACCACAGGGTCGGACGCGACGACCTGTAAAACTCTACACACGGAACGGCCCGGTCGCGCCAGGCGTCGTCGGCTGCGGACCACAGCCGGGCCGACAGCGGCTCTTCGTCGCCGATTAGGCTGAGGCCCACGGGCGCCGCGGCGGCGTCGCCCCGGAGCAGCTCGATGAACTGCGCCTCCAGCCAACCGACCGATCCGGACGGCCCCTCCGCCGACATCGCCTCGATGGCCTCCTCCAGGCGGTCCGCGAACTCCACGGTGCGAGGATCGACCTTGCTGGATTCAGCGCGCACGGCCGCTTCCAGCTGTTTGGCGGCGCTTTGCAGGTATCGTGTAAGCTGGAGCCGGTGCTGGCTCTCCAGCCGATCGTTGCTCGGTAGCCCCCGCTGAACGTCGTCGAACACCGCCTGCTCAACCTGGCCGTCAGCCAAGCCTTTCAACAGATCCCGAGTTTGCCGGATGTTGAGGCCGTCGCCGCTTAACAGGGGCTCGAGATAGGCGTCTCGAGCATGTTCCCGCAGCCTCCGGAAATGCCCGCTCATGCCCGCCGGCGTCCGGATGAACTCCACGGCCGCCTTGGCGGCGGTGTTTTCCCCCGCCTTGCGCGCCATGGCCAGACGGCGCTGAATGTCGGCCCGACTGGCGACGATGTCGAGGTTAGCGACGATGGCCTCGACTGCAAGCGTGAGCGGGCGACCGACGACGGCCGCATCCGCGGTCCCCACACTGACATCCGCGATCTGCGCCAGTGGACCTTCGAACAGGAGGTTGGCGAAATGCTCGCGGCAGACATAGCGCCGGAACTCAGGCGCACCATCGAGCCTGGCGGAGGAGCGCTGGATGAACCGAAGCGCGGAGCGCCGGGCCTCGGGAGGCAACACGGGGAACAGGGTCTGCGCCGCGCGCTCCGCGAATGCGGCGTCGTGGCGTTCGACGCCGTAGGCCGTCAGGAGCGCACAGAGCACGGGTCCGCCCAGGGCGGCCGCGCGCGTTGCGACCTGCACCAACTCCTCGGCGCCGAGGTCGGGAAGCCAGGCCTTGACCGCGTCGACCGATCCATTGGGAAGCCGCTCGACCAGCGCGTCCTGGAACCTTGCCTCGGCATGTGCCTGGGCGTTGCGTTGCGCATGAAGCGCGGCGAGCTCTGAAAGGCGAGACATCGGAACCGGCGACGGAAGCGCCGTCCGCCAACGCTGAACGTCCTCAAGCTCCGGCTCGTAATAGGTCGAGGCCCAGGCGGCCTCGGCGGCGATGTCCACCGCGGCGGAGGCGGGGTTCAGCTTGAGCGGCGCTACGACCAAGCCGATCTTGTCCTCAATGGCCGCCCGGACGGTTTCGACGCGTTCATCCAGAGCGGTCTGCGCGCGGTCGCGCGCATCCTGATCATCTCGCCACGCCTTCAGGCTCGCGACCGCGCGCTCGAACTCGGCGGATCCGCCGGAGACCAGGCTCCCAAGGCCCGCATTGAACTGGTCCCTCGCAACCTCCGCCGCTGCGGCGCACGCGGTCTCCATCTCTCCGAGACGGTCACGCAATGTCGCGAGTTCGCCTTCAGGCTCCGGGGGCGTGACCGGCTCCACGCCGCAGGTCTCTAGCCTCGGGAGGGCGGGATGCGCGTCTGTGCGGACTTCCGCCGGGGCGGGAGCCACCAATTCCGGCGCTTCAGAAGGCGGCATCTCGGGCGACGACGGCGGCGCGTCGTGGCCAGCGTCCGGATCGCAGCTCTCCGGAATCGAAACGCCCAGTCGTTTGGCCGTCCGCAGAAGCTCATCTCGTTCCCCGGCCTCTAGTCGGGCGGCGAAAAGGACCACGGCGCGCGCAATGACGACATCGCCGAGGGGACAGGGCGGTGGCGCGGCGGCGACTGCGGCGGCGAATGCGTCCGCCTTGACCACCCGGGCTTCCGGTTTTCCCGGCTTGCCGGTTGAGGCGTCCAGAAACCACTCGGACAGGGCGACGAGCTCAGGGTCCCCGCTGAGCCGATAGCCGAACCGCCACAGGCTGTCGGGGAGTGCGGGTGGGCTGAGCGGTCGCTTGCGGTTCCGCATATGAAACTCGATCGAGGTGAATTTCTGCCGAAGCTTTTCGTTGTCGCAGATCAGCGCAATCAGAAGCTCGTCCCGTTCCTGCAGTGGGGGGCCGCCGGGCAAGGATGCAAGTGCCCGAGCATCGAACCGCTTGATGAAATGCTTGAGCCCGCGTCGCATAGCGCCAGCGTCAAGCATCCATGACTTCAGCGCTGTTTGGAATAACGCCGAATACAGGTACGAGCTTGGAAACAGCTCCTGTGGCAGAATGCCCTTGGGATCCAGCGGCCACGCGACCGCCTTCCCGACAGGCACGGTTGTTGGCTGCACAATGCCAATCATTTTTCCCTAGTCGCCATCCCGCGGATCGGGCGTGTCCCGATCTATCTGATGGCCCTGTCTAGGATTACACGCGCAGGTAGGCAATCAAGATTGATCAATCGAACGGTCACCTCGTCAGAAGCGCGCTCGCGATATCGAGCGGGCAGCAACCGGCGCGCAACCGGCCAACGCTGCGACCGCCGCATCCGGGACACTACTGTGTGAGATCGCCCTTCCGTCTGACTGGCTCGCCGTCGCTGCTGCTGGCTCAAGGGCCGAGCGCGTAGGTGCCGTTAACCCTCGCCACGTGGGAGCCAACCTACCGCGATCATATGGATGAGACGGGGACGGGCTAGCCTGCGAGCCGTACCTTTGATTGAGCGCGGACGTTACGAGCGGGCTTAGCGAGGTTGACCCGGCGCAGGTCCGGTTCCGGGGCTGAGGTGAATGTCCGCTGCTGGCGCTTAACGGGCACCTGTTGAGGCCAGTCTGCCGACTTTCCGCGCTTCTGACAGCAGCCATTGGGCTGCGGCGGCGGCCGCCGGCGTGGACGCGCTATCCGCTCTCCTCAAAAGATGATGGGCGTATCCCGGGACCGTTGGGCCGAACAATCGCACCAGCCTGCCTGCGGAGAACTCGTCATCGACCAGCGCAAGGCTGACAAGTGCGACGCCTTGCGCAGCAACCGCAGCCTGGATGGCGTGGCTCTCGTCGGAGAAGCGCAGCCGTGCCTGTCCGGAGGACTCGGCAAGCCCTGCCGCCGCGAACCAGCTCGCCCAGGTCGGATTGTGAGGGTTCGGCCGACGCCACTCGAACTCGATAAGCGGCACGCGCGCCAGATCAGCCGGGCTGCTGACGCCAAGCATCGGGTTCGCGACGGGGGCGAACTCATCGGCGAACAGCAGTTCGGCATCGAACCCCGGATAGGGTCCGGTTCCATAGCGAATGGCCAGGTCGGCTCCGCCGGTGCGAAGATCGACGGGCTCGTCGGAGGCGTGAAGCTGAAGATCGACCTCAGGGTGCAAAAGCTGGAAGTTGGCGACGCGCGGGACCAGCCACCTGGCCGTAAAGGCGATCGTCGCTGAGATCGTCACCTGCGCACGCTCGCTGCGCCGCGTGAGGCGGGTGGCCGACAGTCCGCTGACCGCGCGACGCATCGGCGAGACCGGGCGCACGATCGTGGCTTCGCCCGACTATCTGGCCCGGCACGGGACGCCACAGGTCCCCGAGGACCTGCACAATCACAATTGCCTCAACTTCAACTTCCGCCGCGCGGAGCCCGTCTGGCCGTTCCGAAAAGACGGTCGCGACTTTGCCCTGACCGTCCATGGGAACATCGAGGCCAACAACGGCGAGACGCTCGGCCAGCTGGCAATCGCGGGGGTGGGGATCACTCGGGTCGGCAATTTCAGCATCGCCGATGACCTCGCCGCCGGTGGGCTCGTGCCTGTGCTGGAATCCTTCAACCCCGGGGACGTCGAGCAGATCCACGCCATCTTCGTCGGCGGGGCAAACATGCCAGCGCGGGTGAGGGTGTTCATCGACTACATCACGAGCCGTATCCGCTGACAAAGGTCTAGTCGCCGGTGCCGGTCCGATGTCCGCTACTGGCGCGATGCGATAGTCGCGCCGCGCTCCCCCAAGGGGCCAGAAACTAGCCGGATACAGAAAAATCTGAACGCATCTGCATGCATTTATGGCAACTAACGACGTCTGACGGACCGCCGCTCGCCGATCGCTTCGACGCCGCTTCAAGCTTCGCGTATCCCAGACACACTGGGCTAGAGGGCGGCTCTTCCCTGTCCGACCTCGTTCGAAGCCGTCACAGTGGACGAGTAGCTCAGCGAGAGCGCACTACGTTGACATCGAGGGGGTCACAGGTTCAATCCCTGTCGCGTCCACCATTCCTTCCCATCACATTGCCAGGCGTTGAAGAAACCTTCCGCCCGCGCCCTGCCCGGACCTTGCGGTCCGCAAGCGCCGTCGCGGAGACCCGGCCAGGCGGATGCCCGGCGCGGGGCCTGTCCTGCCCCGAGGCCAAGAGAGTCGCCCCGTTCCGGGCGGGTGACTTGAGGCCTGTGGGGAACCGGCCGATACAGCGGGCATGACCGATCCGACGCCCGCCGCCGACATGACCTATGCCCGCTATCTGGACCTGGACCGGCTGCTGGCCGCCCAGAACCCGATCAGCGACGAACATGACGAAATGCTGTTCGTCATCATCCACCAGACCAAGGAGCTCTGGCTCAAGCAGATCCTGCACGAGGTCGCCCTGGCCCAGTCGTTGGTGCGAGCCGGGGATCTTGTCCCGGCCTACAAGAGCCTGGCGCGGGTCAGCCGCATCCAGGCGGTGATGACCCAGAGCTGGGACATCCTGGCGACCATGACGCCCGCCGACTACCTGCGCTTCCGCGGCGTACTGGGCTCCAGCTCCGGCTTCCAGAGCGACCAGTTCCGCCGGCTGGAGACCATGCTGGGACTGAAGGATGCGAAGTTCCTGTCGTTCCAGCTCGACCGGCCGGAAGCCCATGCCGCCCTTTCGGAAGCGCTGGCCGCGCCGAGCCTCTATGACGACGCCCTGGCCCAGCTCGCGGCCGCCGGGATCGTCGTCCCCGCAGAGGCGCTGAACCGCGACGTCAGCCAGCCGTATGAGCCCTCTGAAGGCGTCGAGGCCGCCTGGCTGGAGGTCTATCGCGACACCGAACGCTGGTGGCCCTTCTATCAACTGGCCGAGAAGCTGGTCGATCTGGACGACGCCCTCCTGACCTGGCGCCACAAACATGTGGTGACCGTGGAGCGGATCATCGGTCGGCGTCGCGGCACCGGCGGCACCGACGGCGTCGGCTACCTGTCGTCCACGCTTGAGCGTCGCTGTTTCCCCGAGTTGTGGTCGTTGCGCACCAAGCTTTAGGCCCCTGTCCGCTGGACGGAGCCGACATCAGCCATGGGCGGGGACAGCGACCTCAAGCGCCTCGGTCCAGCCGTCACTGTTCGGAAACTGCGGCCCCGGCGTCGCCGGGCGCTATGATCTGCGCCGGGGTCTTGCAGATCCGACGGTCGGGTCAGATCGCCCGCCGCCCCAGCCCCGCGATCCTGTCGAGCCATTGCTCGCACCGGGCGTCGCTGATGCCCTCGACATTGCCGACGATGGTGGTCCGGGTCGGGCCGATGCCGACGAAGCCCAGGATGTTGCGCCTCAGGGCGGTCAGCGCGTGGGCGAAGTAGAAGCCACGGTAAATGGCGGCCGGCATGCCCATGGTGACGATGACCCGCGCGGTCCGGCCCTTGAGGCGACCGTCACCCACGGTTCGTTCCCTCTGTCCGAAGGCGAAGCCCGGGCGGAAGGTCTGTTCGAACAGGGCCTTTAGCCGGGCCGGCATGAACCCCAGCCAGAGCGGATGGATGATGACCAGATGCTGGGCCCAGGCGATATCCTCCTGGACGCCGAGAATCGCGGCCGGCGCCGAGGCGGCCTCCCAGTCGTCGCGACGGATCAGGTCAGGGAATTCGAGCCGCGACAGGTCGACCCGGCGCACCTCGTGACCGGCGGAGGCGGCTCCCGAGGCGTAGGCGTCGGCCAGGGCGTGGCAAAATCGCCTGGGGTCCGGATCAGGATGGCCGTCCAGCACCAGGATTCGGCGCGCCATCAGGCGATCGCCTGTTCGCCCGGAGCCGGGGTCTCGATCGGTTCAAGCCGTTCCACGCCGTAGGTGTGGGTCTGGCCGTCCGCCGCCACGATGGAGACGTATTCACCGAGGGCGAACTGCTCCTCGCCGAGACGGAAGCCGGAGGCGTCCAGATCGTCCCGCCCGTCCAGGTCCAGCAGCCAGCGATCGCCGACCGTGTGCCGCAGGCGGCCCGTGGCGACGGTCGCGTCCCGCACGAACCGGCGCACGAAGCATCGGTCGGGCGCGGCGCGACAGGCCGCGAGATCCAGCCGTCCCGCCTCGTCGAGAGCGGCGACGATGTCCCATCCGTCGCGGGCGTCGCCGTGCGGATGGCCGGGCTCGCGCGCCAGTTCGAGCCGGATATGGTGAAAGCCGCTCATCGCAAACCTCGGATCAGTGGGTGAGAAGGAGGCAGACCGGCGCGGAGGCCAGCAGTTCGGAGGTCACGCCGCCGAGCGCCCATTCGCGCAGACGGGCATGGCCGTAGCCGCCGCAGACGATCAGCCCGGCCTTGTGACTGGCCGCGAAGCCCAGGATGTTCCGGGCGGCGGTGGTCTTTCCGGGAGGGGAGACATGAGCCTCTGCCGCTATCCCGTGACGCGCCAGCCAGGCGACGACGTCGTCGGTGCGCGCGGCGGCCTGTTCTGCGGTGTCCTCGCCCGCAATCTCCAGGACATGGACGGTGGAGGCGCGGCTCAGCAGGGGAAGGGCCGAGGCCGCAGCACGCTGGGCTTCGCGGCTGTCCTTCCAGGCGACCACCGCCGGCCAGCCGGTCGGGTCCCGCTCCCGCTCCGGCGGAACCACGAGGACCGGGCGCCCGACGGCCATCAGGACATCAGCCGGATCGATGGCGTGGGTCGGCGCGCGCGACGAGCGGCGGCCGAGGATGACAAGGTCCGCAGCCCGGGCCTCATGCGCCACGACATCGGCTGGAAGCCCCAGCCTGCCCCGCCATTCCGTCCGGCCCCGTCGAGACCCGACGAGCTCGTGGAAACGCGTGAGCGCGCCGCGAACCTCCGCCTCGGCGAGGTCGCGGAGGAAGGTGAAGGCCTCCCCGAACATGGCGCCGCCGGTGTAGAGGTCGTCCGCCGGCGGGACGCTGAGGGCGACGCCGCAGGCTCCGATCAGATGGGCGTCCAGTCCGGCCGCCAGATCGCAGGCGAGGCGAATCCGGGCGTCGCTGTCGACGCCCTGGTCCACAGCCACGAGCAGGGTCTTGAACGTCATTCGCGGGCCTTTCGAAGCCTTGGGTCAGCGCTCGCGCGGCGGAGCGCGACGCGGAAGGGCGGTCCAGAGGGCGGCGCCCCCGACGAACCCCATGAAGAGGGCGAAGAGGGCGATGACCGTCGCAACGACGGGGATGGCTTGTGCGGGCATGGGCAGGTCTCCTTCTCTGACCTTGGTCGCCCAACGGTCGGCGCGGCGCCTTGACCGAGATCAAAACATGCGGTGCAGATCGACGACCAGGAGGCGAGGACCAGGGCCGAGGCGTCGGTCGGAAAGCCGTTCGGACCGCCTTGATCTGCATCAACTCCCGGTGCGCCGCGATCGCAGACAAGACTGAGCTTCGCGGCGTCAGGATTCCACCATGCTCGAGCTCAAGGCTCTCCCCGTCGAATGCGACGATCGCCGCAGAAGCACGGACTGCGCCGGCTGCGGCGCCCGAATGCTGAGCGTGTGCGGCAGCATCAAGGAGGCCGACCTCGGAAGCCTCGACGCGCTGGCGGACCCCGTCACGCTGGAGGCCGGAGCGTCGCTCATCCGCGAGGGCGACGCCGCCTGCCATCTGTTCAACATCACCGCCGGGTCCGTGCGGGTCTACAAGCTGCTGTCCAACGGTCGCCGCCAGATCATCGGCTTCCTGTTCGCGGGCGACTTCCTCGGTCTCTCCACCGGGGAGACCTACGTCTTCTCCGCCGAGGCGATCGAGCCGACCACGGCGTGCCGGTTCCGCAAGAGCGACTATCGCGCCCTCATCCGGGATACCCCCGCGCTCGAGGCCGTTCTGCTCGAACGGGCCACTCACGAACTGGCTGCGGCCCAGAACCAGATGCTGCTCCTGGGTCGCAAGACCGCAATCGAGCGGGTGGCGACCTTCCTGCTGGATCAACCGGCGCACGACCCCGCCCGCCCCAGCCTGACGGACCACATCCGCCTGCCGATGACCCGGTCGGAGATCGCCGACTATCTTGGCCTGACGATCGAGACCGTCAGCCGGATCCTGACCCGGCTCAGGACCATGGGCGTCATTCGCCTGCTCTCCCCGACCGAGCTGCTGGTCCGGCAGCCGGAGCGGCTGCGGTCCCTGTCCAACGGCGGCGTCTGACGTCGGGCGGCCGCCACCCGCCTTCGCCCTGCCTCCAGGATGAGCGCCCGTCCAGCCGCGCTGGACGCCGCGGGGCGCCGTCAGAAATGCTTGAGGAGGTCTCTGGCCGAGCGGCACGGCCGATGATCCGAGGTTTGCGCTGGATCAAGGTTCCGCGACCGCAACAGGGCCACGGTCCTGTCGACGCCTCGCTGGCCGTATTGTGCAGCCAGACCGCGTCGTGGACCACCAGATGCGCCCCAGCAGCCCATCCCAGATCGCCATTCCCGGGGCCGGCCTGGCCGTCCTCGCCCCGGCCGTCAGGAGGGTCTGACCATGCCGGAGGTCGCTCCACCCCCCATCCACGGCGGCGCGGTCGCCGCCGTCGTGGCCCTGCTCGACGCCCAACGGCTTTTGTCGCTCGCCGTCAATCGTCCTGACGGTTGGCCCCAGGCGACCACTGTGGGCTACGTCAACGAAGGGCTGAATCTGTATGTGGTCGTAGCGCGGACCAGTCAGAAACTGGCGAACATCAGGGCCGACTCACGAGTCTCCGTCGTCATCCGCAGCGAGGCGCAGCAAGGCGACGCCGTGGGCGTATCCATGGCCGCCCGGGCCGTGGAGATCACCGATCCGGTCCTGGTCGAGCGCCTCGATCAGTCCGTCCGGGAACGGTATCCGGACCTGCACGTCTTCGGACCCGGGGGCGATTCCGTCGCCGTGATCCATCTGCGCCCCGAGATCATCTCGCCGGTCAGCGTGATCGCGGGGCGCAGCCACTCCCAGACCTTCAGCCTCCAACCCGCCGATACGACTCCGCACATCGTTGCGGCCCCGCGCGTGATCGACCTGATCTGAGCCGACGCTTCGCGCATCGTCCGCGACGAACCGGGCCGGCTGAGGATCAAGAGAGCGGCCGCTTGCGCTTTCAGCCGCGCGCAGGGCAAGACTGTTTCAACCTCAAGGCCGAGGACGAGGCCCTCTTCGAGGCGGTCTACGATCGCTCGCGACCTGCAGGCGACGGTTCCAGGCCGACGCCCTCAGTCGCTGAAGCGGAAGGTTTTCGCCAGCAGACCGGCAACAGTCTCAGGCGCCTTGGATCCCGCCGCCCGGACCTCTCCATCCCGCGCCCGCGAGGCTGCGGCGTCGAACAGACGGGTCATACTCCGGGTGTCGAACTTCAGCATGACGCCATGGCCGGCCGTGTCAGGGATCGAGGCGACCGCCAGCGGCAGGCCGGCTCCGGCGCAGAAGGTCGCAGTCACGCTGATCGCCTGCCGATAGGAGAACTGCAGCATGGTATCGAAGCTGCGCAGCAGGATCGTCGGGACGTTACTCGCCGTCGCCAGGGGCGCGGGCTCCAGGATGGTGTTGGCGATGATATAGACGCGACCGCCGCGCATCCGCCGGCCCGCCCCCTTCAACCGCAGCAGCGCATCAGGAAGAACGAACAAGGGGGCCGCAACACCGCCGTCGACGTGCATTTCTTCGTAGATCCGACCGCCGGACCGACAGGCTATCATGCGCGGCGGAAAAACCCCCGGCAGGCTGGCGGACGCGGCCAGGATCTGCCGAAAGAGAGTGATGGCGTTCGCCTCTCCGGCCTCGCGCATCTGGCTGGCGATCGCACCGAGATCCCAGATGCAGGCGCGCTGTCGATCCAGGTCGGTGGTCGCCACGAACAGGCGACGGCCCTCGGCGTGCGCGGCCGCCACGGCCTCAAGCAAGGGTGCATCAATGAAGGGCGCGATCAGGCCGTCGAGTGCGGCAGCGCGGAACAGGCCCGGCTCCAGGCCCGGGACCGCACGGCGCAGGGCGAAGAGCGCCGCAGCGTGACCGCCCGTGTAGGCGTCCTGGAGCCGGCCGTCCCAGGCAGGGCCAAGGAAGGCGAAAGGGGCGATCAGGGCCCCGGTGCTGACGCCGGTGACCAGGGCGAACTCCGGACGCCGCCCGGCCCGCGATAGACCCACCAGTAGCCCGGTGCCGTAGGCTCCGCCCGCCGCGCCGCCGGAAATCGCCAGGACATTGAACGGGACGCGCGACCAGGGCGCACGCGGCGCTGCGATGCGATCCATGGCGGAGACCAGACCGTGTTCCGCCTCTTGCGCGGTGAGACGCACATCCTTGAAGCCGACCGGCTGGCCGGGGTCATCGGCCAGATCGCGCTTGCGGCGCAGGAAGGAGCGGGTCGGCGCGTCTGTCATGGACCTCGGTTCCGGCGGCGTTGCGACGCCGCAACGTTGACAGGGCTCTCACGACCGTTCTGATCCGATCCGCCCGGCCGATGCAAGGTCAGGTCTCATAGAGCCCTCTCAGGCGGGCGACGGCGCCGCATCTGATCTGGATCAAGGCCAGGCCGGTCAGATGCGCGTCCTCTCGTCCGTCGGCGCTCTCTGCGAGAACAAGAGCCGCGAGCCGCCCTGGAAGGATCTTATGAGCTACAAGTCCATCGTCGCCCTGACTTTCGGTCATGCCGGCGACGCCGCGACACTCGGCTTCGCCGCCGCGCTCGCCGTCCTCAACAAGGCCAGGGTGGTCGTGTTTCCCGTCATGCCCGACCCGATGGTCGATCTCGTCAGCTACGGCATGCTGCTCGGCACGACCCTTCCGGATGAGACAACGTCGGCGATCCTCGCGAGTCAGAAGGCGGCGAGAGCCACGCTGGAGACGGAATGTCGCCGCATCTGCAATGCGGCCGACCTGATCTTCGGAGACGGAGAGGGCCTTCCCCGCATTGCGTTGGCCACTCCCACGGGCCGGGCGGAGATCGCATTGAGCCATTGCCTGGCCCTGGCCGATCTGGTGGTGATCAGTCAGGAGAGCCTGACCACGTCCCTGATCGCCGAGGAGACCTTCGCCCAGACGCTGCTGCAGCGACGCGTCCCCATCCTGATCGCCCGGGGGGATCCTCCCGGCCTGGAAGGACCGGTCATGATCGCCTGGGACGGCAGCGCCGAAGCCGGCCGGGCGGTCAGGCAAGCCTTCCCGCTCATCGCCATGTCGTCCGCAACCACCGCCGTCCAGTGCGCCAAAGGTCTGGACCCAGTGGCCGCCAATCCGTCATTCGGTCCTCTGCTCGACTATCTCCGCGCCCATGCGGTCGGAAGCGCCAGCACCGAGACAGTCAGGGGCGGGCCAGAGGGTCTCGCGCTGGTCGAGGCGGCCAAAAGGCTGAAGGCGGGAGTCCTGATCGCAGGGGGCTACGGACACAGCCGCCTGCGGGAGGCCGTCTTCGGGGGCGCCACCCGCGCCCTGCTCGACGATGTCGAGGGGCCGTCCCTGTTGATGGCGCACTGAGATGTCGATCCGCACCCTCCTCACCGATCTCAACGCCGCCGAAGATTTGCCGCGGCTGGACGTCGTCCTGGCTCCGGCAGCCGATCCGGGCGCGGCCGAACGGACTGCGGTCGCGGCGGGAGGCGACACGCCGCCGGGCGACGGCGTTCCCGTCGGACCGGGCGTGATGATCGTGCGGGAGAGGGATATCCGAACCGCCTCGCTGTCCCTCCAGGCCGATCTCGTCGCGCGCGTGGAGGACCTGCGGCTGGAGTGGCGGGGCGATGTGACCGCCGACGGCCCCCTGCCCTGCCTGAGCATTCATTGACCGGCGCCCCGACCTGGCCGGTCGACCCGGCGGTGCTGCCCGGCTTTCTGCTGGCCATGGTGCTGATCGAGCTCACACCTGGCCCCAACATGGGTTACCTCGCCGTGATCGCGGCCGGACGCGGCCGCCTGGCCGGCGTCCTGAGCGTTCTGGGCATCACCGCCGGGCTCGGCGTCTACCTCGTCCTGGCCGTGTTCGGCCTCACCCGCGGCCTGACGGACGCGCCGGTCGCGATGACGGCCCTGAGATGGGGCGGCGTCCTCTACCTGTTCGTGCTCGCCGCGGAGGCCCTGCGTCCCTCGACAGGAACGATCGCCACAAATGGCGGCGCCGGCCGTCTCGTGGCGCGCGGCCTGCTCGCCAACCTCCTCAATCCCAAGGCCCTGCTGTTTTACGGCGTTCTCCTTCCGGGCTTCGTCAGGCCGGACCACGCGCCCCCCTGGGTCCAACTGCTCAGCCTGGGTCTGGCCCACATCGCGATCAGCGTCCTGATCCACCTCGGCATCGTTCTGGGGGCGGCGCGCACCACGGCCACCTGGGGCGCAGGCCGGCGGCGGATGCTGCGCTTCATCTCGGCGGCGGGCCTCGCCGCAGTCGCCCTTTGGCTCGCCCTGCCGAACTGACGAAAGGTGTCTTCATGCTGACCCTGACATTTCACGGCGCGGCCGGTTGCGTGACCGGCTTCTGCGCCCTGCTCCAGACGGACCACGGCCGTTTCCTCGTCGACTGCGGCATGTTCCAGGGCCCCAAGACCCTCCGGGCCCCCAACCACGAACCGTTCCCTTTCAATCCTGCGGAGATCGACGGGGTGTTCCTGACCCACGCCCACATCGATCATTCCGGCCCGCTGTCGAAACTGGTCAAGGCCGGCTTCAAGGGCTCGATCATCAGCACCCGGGCGGCCCGGGCATCTGGCGATGCGCGCCAACGCCCTGATCGTCTTTCCCGCCGGCTTCGGCACCCTGGACGAACTCTTCGAGATTCTCACCCTGCGCCAGACCGGCAAGGCACCGCCCATCCCGGTGAACCTGTGCGACCGGGCCTTCTGGACCTCTCTGATCACTTTTGAGGTCCTCGAAACCCAGGGCTTCATCTCGCCTGCGGGCCTCGGTCTCTTCACGTTCGCGGAGACTGCCGAGGACGCCTGGCGGGCCCTGCACGACAGCCGCCTGGTTGCCGGTCGCCCGCTCGGTCCGAAGCCGGCGCTGTGAAACGGTCAGGCACCCCGCCTTCGCATGCGGTCGAACCGCGTCCTGGATGCCCGAACGTCGGACCGGCCTGACGGCCGGATTTGCGCCAGATCAAGGCGGGGCGGCCAGATGCGCCCATCCTCCCCACGGCTATGCAGCGGAGAGGCCAGAGATGGGACGTTTGACCGACAAGACAGCGATCGTGACCGGCGGAGCCTTGGGACTGGGGCGGGCGATCGCCACCCGAATGGCGCAGGAGGGTGCGGCGGTCGCCGTTCTGGACACGCTTGAGCCCGAGGGCCGATCGCTGGTCGACGAGCTCTCGACCCAAGGTCTGACGGCTGCGTTCGAGCGGTGCGACGTTACGATGGAGACCGACGTCGCCGAGGCCCTCGCAAGGGTCGCCGCCCGCTTCGGGGGCTTCAACACCCTCGTCAACAATGCCGGGGTGGCCGGAGTGAACAAGCCGACCCATGAGATCACAGAGGCCGAATGGGATCGGGTGCAGGCCGTCAACGTCAAGGGCGTGTTCTTCGGGGTCAAACACGCGATCCCCCATCTTCGCCGGGCCGGTGCCGGGTCCATCATCAACCTGTCGTCGATCTACGGCCTGGTCGGCGCCGCTGACTCTCCGCCCTATCACGCCTCCAAAGGCGCTGTGCGTCTGATGTCCAAGACCGACGCCATGCTCTACGCGGGTGATCGCATCCGGGTGAACTCGATCCATCCAGGCTTCATCTGGACGCCGATGGTCCAGCACCATCTCGAGGCCTTGGGCGACTTAGCGGCGGCGCGGCAAGCGGTCGCCGATCTGCATCCTCTCGGTCATATGGGCGAGCCCGACGACATCGCCTGGGGCGCCGTCTATCTCGCCTCGGACGAAGCCCGGTTTATCACGGGGTCCGAACTGGTCATCGATGGCGGCTACACGGCCCGGTGATCCTGATGACCGCCGGTGACCATCGCCCCCTCCGTCCGGTCTTCGCCATGCCCGGTGACAAGGCCCCCGGCGGTCCGGCGAGCGTCGGCCGTGAAGTCGTGCGCGCGCGCGTTGAAACCGGTTCGAGCCGGAGCGAGGCCGGCGAAGCCCGTCGGCAAGGTCGGCGCCCGGGGAGGCGACGTCCGTGTCGCAGTTGAGATCCCTCCTCTATGTGAGCCGAATCCTGATCCCTATCGAGGATCGGACGACGGAAATCGACCGCTTCGTCGCGGTTTCGACGGCACGCAACCGGACTTTGAACATCACGGGGGCTTTGATCGTCACGAAGTCGAGGTTCGCGCAGTTGTTGGAAGGACCGGACTCTGCGATCGAAGAGCTCATGACGAGTATCCGGCGAGATCCCCGACACGGCGAACTGGCCGTGGTGTTCGATCGAGCCATCGCCGGACGCCGCTTCGACGGCTGGTCGATGGCCTACTCAGGAAACGCCGAGTATGTGACCCGGCTCATCGATCCTCTCGGTGCGGTCTCGGCGCCGCTTGGCGACGCGGACGCGCTGCGTCTGATCGGCTTCATGAAGGGGATGGCGGGATCCTGATCGCGCCCGCCCGATCCTCCGCACACCGTCGGGCCAAGGCCCTGAGGTTCCAGGCCGTATTCCTTTTCGAAGCGCAGATAGCGTCGCCGCCTTGATCCGCATCAAATCGCGCCGCTGCAATCGGGACCATAGTGCCGGCGAGGAGTCCGTCATGCGCATGATCCTGTTTGCCCTCTTGATCGCCACCGTCGGCTGCTCGGGATCGCGCGGACCGACCGAGCCGCAGACCGTCGCCGTTCTGGCGCCGGGCGGCCCGTGGGGAGTCACCGGCTCGTCCGCGCGCGGAGAGGTGCTGGCCGAGATGGGCTGTTCCAGCTGTCACGCCGTGGGCCGATCCGGGCCCAGTCCGATGACGGCGGCGCCCCCTTTCCGCGGACTCGCCCAACGCTATCCGGTCGCCGACCTGCAGGAAGCCCTGGCCGAAGGCCTGGTCACGGCGCACCCGGCGATGCCGCAGGTCGAGATGGAGGCGGACGATATCGCCGATCTGATCGCCTATCTCGACAGCGTCGGATCGGCAAACGGACCGCCTCCGTAGCGACCCTTAGGGGCGACTCCCGAATAACGCGCCCGGTCGCCTCGGCTTAAGGCTGTCCCTGTCATCAAGACAAGGACGGCCCGCCATGACCCTCGCCTTACCGCAAGGCCCCGTATCGAGCCCGCATCACGCCGACGCCTGGCAGGGCGCGGCGCGCCTGACGTTTCGCCGGGGCGCCGAAATCTACGTCCAGGACGAAGACGCCGAGCTCATCTATCAACTGGTCGAGGGCGTGGTCCGGACCAGCCGTCTGTCAGCGGACGGACGCCGTCAGGTCGGCGACTTCTACTATCCGGGAGACGTCATCGGCATTGAGATGGACGCGGTCCACCGGTTTTCGGCCGAAGCGCTCGGCGACTGCGAGGTGCTCGCCCTGCGCCGCGCCGGATCGACGGCCTACGATGCCGGCCAGCTTGACCGCCTGATCTGGCAGGCGACGGCCGCGGAACTCCACCGGGCCCAATCCCACATGTTGCTCCTGGGCCAGACGACCGCCTGCGAGAAGGTGGCGCGCTTCCTGATCGATATCGCTGCGCGCTTCAGGGGCGAGACCGTCGCCCTGCCCATGGGGCGTCAAGACATGGCTGATTATCTGGGCCTCACCATGGAGACGATTTCGCGCATGCTGGGACGGCTTCAATCCGACGGGCTCGTCGAATTCAGCGGCGCCCGGACCTACCGCATCCGCCGGCTCGGCGCCCTTTCGGAGATGGCCGGCGCCTGACTGTGACGCGCCTTCCGCGGATCGCACGTGCTAGGTTCGGCGACGCGTCGTCGCACTCGCGATCGGCTTGGAGTGCGCCGATGCAGCTGACGTCCGCTATCCACCGGTCCCTGTCCCGCCGTCAGGGTTATGTGGCCGCCATCGTCGGCGCCGTCATCGCCGTTGGACTTCGCCTAGCGCTGAGCCCGGTCTTCGACCAGCGCAGCCTGTTCATCCTCTATGTCCCGATGGTGCTTGTCGCTGCCGCCCTGGGCGGTCGCGGCCCGGCGCTGCTGGCCACGGCCCTGGGTCTGGCGATCAACGCCGTAACGCTCCAGAGCGCCCTGTGGTCCGATCCCGCCAATCTGATAGACGCCTTCGGCTTCGCCCTCCTGGGGCCCTTCATCGCCGTCGCCGGCGAGCGGCTGCTGTGGCGAAGCCGCGAGGCGGCGAGGCGCCAGGCCCATCTGCAATCCATCCTGGAAACCGTGCCCGAGGCGATGATCGTAATCGGCGACCAGGGCGTCATCCAGTCGTTCAGCGCCGCCGCCGTACGGCTGTTCGGATGGTCGCCGGAGGAGGCCATCGGACAGAATGTTCGCATTCTCATGCCCGAGCCCTATCGAACCGAGCACGACCATTATCTCCACCGATATGAGCGAACCGGCGAACGCCGGATCATCGGCATCGGACGGATCGTGGTCGGCGAACGCAGAGACGGATCGACCTTTCCCATGGAGCTGGCCATCGGCGAGGCCAGGGTCGGTACGAGCCGGTTCTTCACCGGCTTCGTTCGCGATCTGACGGAGCGCCGCGATCAGGAGCGACGCCTTCAGGAGCTGCAGTCGGAACTGGTTCACGTCTCGCGCCTGACCGCGATGGGCGAGATGGCCTCGGCCCTGGCCCACGAACTCAATCAGCCCCTGTCGGCGATCGCCAGCTACATGCGCGGATCCGTGACTCTGCTCGATGGGCCGGACCCCGATCTCGCCAAACTGCGCAAGGCTCTGGACAGCGCCGCAGGCCAGGCCCTTCGGGCCGGTGACGTGATCAAACACCTCAGGGAGTTCGTGGACAAGGGCGAGACCGAACACACGCTCGAGGATCCCGCCAGGATGATGGAGGAAGCCAGTGCCCTCGCGCTGGTGGGGATCAAGGACCAGGACGTCCGGGTCGATCTGCGCCTGCCGCGCGATCTGGGAACCGTGATCGTCGACAAGATCCAGATCCAGCAGGTGGCGCTCAATCTGATCCGTAACGCTCTCGATGCGATGGCGGGGTCGCCGCGTCGCCAGCTGGAGGTCAGTATTCGCGCCGACGACGACCAAATGATACGGATCAGCGTCAAGGATACGGGCCCGGGCCTGGAGCCATCGGTTCGCGAACGTCTTTTCGCCCCCTTCGTCACCACCAAGGCGACGGGGATGGGGGTGGGTCTCTCGATCTGCCGCACCATCGTCGAGGCCCACGGAGGGCGGATTTGGGCCGACGACAATCTCGATGGCGGCGCGACCTTATCCTTCACCCTGCCCCGCGCCGGGGATCCCGCGCATGACTGACCGCATCCATGTGATCGACGACGATGCCGGCTTGCGCGAGGCCCTCGCCTTCCTGCTGGACGTGAACGGCTTCGATGCAGCCTTCTACGCCTCCGCGACCGACTTTCTGGAGGCCCTGCCTGTCGCGGATGGCTGCGTCCTGACCGACATTCGCATGCCCGGGCTGACCGGGCTCGACCTCATCCGCGAACTGAGGTCGCGCGGCGAGACCCTGCCGGTGATCGTCATGACCGGGCACGGCGATGTCGCCCTTGCCGTGGAGGCCATGAAGGCCGGGGTCATCGACTTTCTGGAAAAGCCATTTGACGACGGGCATCTGATCGGGGCGATCCGACAGGCTCTCTCGGTCCACCGCGCAGGGTCTGCGCCCGAAGCGGCCCGGCTGGAGGCGCAGGCCCGGCTGTCTGACCTCTCCCCTCGCGAGCGCGATGTCCTGGAGGGCGTGGTCGAGGGCAGGCTCAACAAGCAGATCGCCTTCGATCTGGCCATCAGCCCCAGAACCGTCGAGATCTACCGGGCCAATCTGATGACCAAGACCGGCGCTCGCAACATGGCCGAACTGATGCGGATCGCACTCGCCGCCGGACTCTGAGAATTTCAGGGCGTCGAGGGGCCCGCGATCTTGATCACGACGGCGCCCACCGCCGCCCTCGGACTCAAGGCCGCGGCCGCTGCCGTCCCCATCGTGGAAAAGCCCCTCCTCGATGATGCGCTGCCGGGTTGCCCGCAGGGTCTGCCTCGCGCGTCGTCGACGCCGAAGAAGGCGATGGCGGGGGAGTTGCGCATTCGATCGATCATACGCGTCCGTTCGTTGAGCGTGACCCAACCGTCGGCCTGGGCCACCATGGCGCAGCCTGCGACGACGGCGTCCATCTGGATGACGTCGCCGGGGGTCCAGACGTCGTCCCGGTCGATCGGGGCGCGTCGTCTCAGTAATCTGTTTGATCGTGGCATCGGGACCTCGCGTCTGTCGCCGGCGGACGGCGACGCAAAATGATGTTGGGAAGCGATCGGGGTCGGCGACCGGGGAAAGCCGCCGACCCTTCTGGTCGCTAGTGCGACGCGGACGGCATCTGGCGGCCGTCGAAGACGGCGAGCCGGTCCTTGATGACCAGCTTCTTCTTCTTGATGCTCGTGACGGTACGATCGTCGGGTCGCGGTCGCGCCCGTTCGTCCCTCAGCGCCATCTCCAGCAGGGAATGAAATCCCCGTAGCCGGTGCGCCAACACGATAGACATGGAGCCTCTCCTTCTCTGAAGGGGAGCGCTCGACGCCGAAGCCGTCGGTTCGATGGGGGATTAACAGCCGGACCCCGTCATCGAGCGCACCCGATGCGATCCGACATCACGATCGACATCGATCGTCAGAGGGGCCCGGGCCGCACACACACGCTGCACTTCTGACGCCAAACGCGCCAATAAGAAGTGCTTATGCCACTGATGACCAAGTATTATGAGAGGCCTGAAAGGTTCGCCAGGTCGACCTTAACAGACTGCGTCGCGGGGCCAACAGAGAATCGCTCGCCATGACGGCCGCAATCACTGGATCAGAGATACCAAAACCTTACCCGCTCTCGTCAAATGCTGCGCCATCTGTTGACGCGGTGCGACTCTGCCTTCATTACCGCCCCTCCACGGGTCCGGGCCCCTCTGGCAGCCGAGGCGTCGGCTGCGATGTCGGATCCCCGCATGGACGGCGTAACGCAGCGCCATTTTCATTATTCAGGGGTGCGGGATGTTTGAATCCCTTCCGTTTCTGGCTGCGACCTATGTGGGTCAGCCGATCTGGCTTTGGATCGGCTTCCTGGCCTTCATCGGCTTCCTGCTGTGGATCGACCTCGGGGTCGTGAACAACAAGGATGGCGTCGTATCGGCCAGGAAGTCGGCCGCGATGTGGGCGTCCTTCGCCTCCATCGCCATCGCGTTCGGGGCCTATGTCTATTTCGTGTATGAGCCCGATGCACGCTACTACATGAGCCCTGACAATCTCAATCAGCAAGCCGTTCTGCAGTATTTCACTGGCTATCTGCTCGAGACTGCCCTCGCGTTCGACAACATCTTCGTCATCGGGATGATCTTCACCTTCTTCGCGGTCCCGCGCCAGTACCAGCACCGCGTACTGTTCTGGGGCATCATGGGTGCGATCGTGTTCCGCGCGATCTTCATCTCACTAGGCGCGGCGATCGTCAACGAGTTCACCTGGGTTCTGTTCATCTTCGCCGCCTTCCTGATCTTCACCGGCTGGAAGATGATCTTCGGCGGCGATCACGAGATGGATCTGCACGAGAATCCGGTTCTGAAGTTCCTCAAGAAGCGGATGCACGTCACCGACACGATCGAGAACCACAACTTCTTTGTGAAGCGGCCCGATCCCAAGGGCTCGGGCCGGCTCGTGCTGTTCGCGACCCCGCTGTTCCTGACCCTGGTTATGGTCGAGGTGGTGGACGTCATCTTCGCGGTGGATTCCGTGCCGGCGATCTTCGCGGTCACAAAGGACCCCTTCATCGTCTACACCTCCAACATCTTCGCGATCCTGGGCCTGCGATCGATGTATTTCATGCTCGCGGAGGCCGTCGCCCGCTTCAAGTATCTGAAGTACGGACTGTCGTTGGTGCTCGTTCTGATCGGGGTCAAGATCATCTGGAACTTCGGCCTGTACAAGGCCTGGAAGGACATGACCAGCGAGGCTCTGGTGCCCTACCTCGAGCCCCAGTGGTCCCTGATCGCGACCCTGGGCCTGATCGGCGGCTCCATGCTCTATTCCTGGATCAGGACCCGCGACGCCCGGGACGAGCCGGAACGCCCGACCCACTGAGCTTCCCGATCAGCGGCGTGATGGTGTCGGCCCTGACGGACTGGCGTCATGACGACATCGGGCCGCGCTCCAGGGCGCGAAGAACCTCCTGGGCCAACAACCCGGCGGGTCCGCCCATGCCGCGCGTGGACACCAGGGCGATCTCGCTGTCGCTGAGCGGCGGCAGGGGGTCGCCGAGAACGGTCAGGTCACGCGGGGCCATGGCGGCCGGCAGGACACCGACGCCAAGGCCGGCCCGAAGCGCCGCCATCTGGCCCGCGAGGCTGGGCGAGGTGAAGGAGGCGCGAAAGGCGAGGCCGGCCCCTTCCAGCGCGCCCAGCGCCCGCTTGCGATAGATGTCAGGAGCCGGAGCGACGATCAGGGGCAGAGGGGACGCCTCCAGGATCGACGGGTCGAGCGCCACCCAGACCAGGGGCTCGCTCCAGACCCGAACGCCGAGCTCGGGCCCAACCGGCTCACGCTTGATCAGGGCGAGATCGAGCAGCCCGCGTGACATCTGGTCGAGCAGATTGGCTGTGTAGTCGCACGTCACGGACAGCTTGATGCGGGGATGGTTGCGCGCAAAGCCACCCAGGATGCCTGGCAGATGCATCGTCGCGACGTCCTCTGGCGCGCCGAACCGTACCTCGCCCTCCAGATCGCCCTCGCCGAGCGTGGAAACGATTTCGTCGTTCAACCGCAAGAGCCGGCGCGCCTGCGGCAGCAGGCCGGCGCCTTCCGTCGTGACGGCCACGCCCTTGCCCGCCCGATCCAGAAGCGGTGACCTCAGTTGATCCTCCAGTCTGCGGATCTGCAGACTGACGGCGGGCTGGGTTCGTCCCAACAGGGCGGCCGCCCGAGTGAAGCTCCCCGTTTCCACGACCGTCACGAACGTTCGAAGGAGGTCGAGCTCGAGATTGACCAGGCGCGACTTCACGTCATTCGAATCCGTTATAGAGAATATTACTCTAATAAACTGGATCGGATGAATCGTCGAGGGCAGAGGACGCCAGCCTCATACGGACGCCACTGAATGCCCGACCTTTCCGCCAGCCTCGCCCTCCTCACCTCGCCCGCGATCCTGTTCTTCTTCCTCGGCGCGGCCGCCGCCTTCGCGCGATCGGACCTGTCCATACCGGAACCGATCGCCAAGGCGCTGTCGCTCTATCTGATGCTCTGCATCGGCTTCAAGGGCGGGGTGGAGGCGCGCGCGGCGGGGCTGAATGGCGATTTCCTGTCCGCCGGCGCCATCGGCATAGCGCTCAGCGCCCTGATGCCGCTCGTCGCCTTCGTCATTCTCAAACGGATGCCGAGGCTCGATCGTTCGACGGCCTGCGCCCTCGCGGCCACCTACGGGTCCGTTTCGGTGGTGACCTTCGCCGCCGGCCAGCAGCATCTTGCCGCCGTCGGTCTCGCATCGGGCGGCTATATGGCGGCCGTCCTCGCCCTGATGGAGACCCCGGCCATCCTCACGGCCTTGCTTCTGCTGAACGGCGCCGGCCGCGGTGAGCCCGGGAAACGCAGAGCGGTCCTGAGGGAGGTCTTCTTCGGCGCCGCCACCATCATGCTGCTGGGCAGCTTTCTGGTGGGCCTGGTCGCGGGCGCGGCGGGGATGGCCAAGCTGGAACTGTTCGTCGGCCCCCTTTTCCAGGGCGCGCTGTGCTTCTTCCTGCTGGACATCGGCCTGATTGCTGCGCGCAGGCTGATGGAGGGCGGGCGCAAACTAAGCCCTGCAGTCGTCGCCTTTGCTCTAGGGTTTCCCCTCCTCTCGGCAGGCCTTGCGCTTGGACTGGCGCGGCTCGTCGGGCTCGGCGTCGGCAACGCGGCCCTGCTCACGATCCTGGCTGGCTCAGCATCCTATATCGCCGTACCCGCCGCCATGCGGCTTGCGGCGCCCAAGGCGGACGCAGGCGTCTTCGTGACGGCGTCTCTGGCCATCACCTTCCCCTTCAACCTGACGGTCGGCATCGCCCTCTATACCGCTGCGGCTGTCTGGCTCTGGAGGTGAATACGCCCTCGAATCGCCAACCCCCTTCATCCCCAAGACCATCCTCCGGAAATCGCCGGACTTCTCACGGAGCCAGTATGAACATCCTTTCCCTCATCACTGCCGCCGCCCTGATCTCGACGGGTGCGCCGATGTCAGCCCGGGCGATGCCCACGTCCCAGACGACGCAGACCTGTCCGGCCGCGACGACGGCCGACATCGAAGCGCAGTTCGGGCGCTTCTCCAAAGCCTGGGCCACGCGTGATCCTGATGTCGTGACCGCCCTGTTCACCGGTGAACCGGTTCTGTTGCCGACCGTCTCCAACACGCCCCGCACCACGCCTGCCGGCGTTCGGGACTATTTCGTCAGCTTCCTGAGAAATCAGCCCGTGGCGCGGCTCGATACCAGCGCCATCGAGGTCGACTGCCACACCGCCTCGCGGGTCGGGACCTGGACGGTCACCCTGACCGACGCGGCGACGGGTCAGACGCGTGACGTCCACGCCCGCTACTCGTTCATCTACCGGTTCGAGGACGACGCCTGGAAGATCGACCATCTGCATTCCTCGATGATGCCCGAGGCCGCGCCGGTCCCTGCGCTGCACTGAGGGCCCATGCCGTTCTTCGCTCTTGCGGCGATTGCAATTCCCAGACCCGGAAAACGGAACGGAGCCTTCCATGGGCCAGAGAATCGATACGCCTTGCGCAGATCTGGAGACGATCGACGCGCGCATTCACTGGGTTCTGGAACACCCCGACATGAGCCCATGGCTCAAGTCGGCCCTGAAGTCCTCATTGATCGAGGATCCGATCGATCTGACCAATGACCTCCAGATACTCGCCAATCTGATCGTGTCGCGGAGCAGCCTCTTGTTGCGCCAGTCGCCTTGCGATGAGGCCCGGTGATGACGCGACGAGCTGCTTCGAGACCGTGAGGCCGGTCACGCAATCGGCGCGACATCGCAAAGCCTCCAGGGCAGGGTCTCGCCCGCCTGGAACGGCACGACTTCGCCCTCGGGCAGCATGTTGATCCGCTGGGGAACGACGACATCGACCCGTTCCAGGACGATGCTGTCGGTGTTCAGCGGCAGGCCGTAGAAGCGCGGGCCATGTTCGGAGGCGAAGGCCTCGAGTTTGTCCAGCGCGCCGTCTTCGTCGAACGTCGCGGCATAGCTCTCGATCGCGAAAGGCGCGTTGAAGATGCCGGCGCAGCCGCAAGCGGACTCTTTTCGTCCGATCAGGTGCGGCGCAGAATCCGTCCCGAGAAAGAATTTCGGCGACCCTGACATGGCCGCGCGCCGCAGGGCGAGCCTGTGCCGCTCGCGCTTGGCCACCGGCAGACAATAGAGGTGCGGGCGAATGCCGCCCGCGAACATGGCGTTGCGATTGATCCGCAGATGATGGGGCGTGATGGTCGCCGCCAGGTTCGGGCCTCCGCTCTCGACAAACGCGACCGCATCAGAGGTGGTGATGTGCTCGAACACCGTTCTGAGCGCCGGGAAATCGACGGCGATCTTCGAGTAAACGCGCTCTATGAAGACCGCTTCACGATCGAAGACGTCGACGTCCGGGTCCGTCACCTCTCCGTGGAGCAGCAAAGGCATGCCGAGCCGCTGCAGTCGCTCCAGCACAGAATAGATTTTGCGGATGTCGGTGACGCCGTGATCGGCATTGGTGGTCGCATGGGCGGGATAGAGTTTGCAGGCGGTGAACACTCCGGCCTCATATCCGCGCGCGATCTCATCGGGATCAGAGTCGTCGGTGAGATAGCAGATCATCAAGGGTTCGAACGTGAGACCGGGATCCAAAGCCTCACGGATTCGCACCCGATAGGCCTCGGCGGCGGCGACCACGGTGATCGGCGGCGTCAGATTGGGCATGACGATCGCGCGCCGGAACTGGCGCGCCGTGTGGTCGACAATCGACCCCAACATCGGGCCGTCGCGAAGATGAACGTGCCAGTCGTCCGGGGCACGGATCCTCAGCCGGGTCGGGTTTGATGGTTCCTGCATTCCGGCAGCCTAGCCTTGCCTGACAGAGAAGGTAAGCGCTCGGGGCTTGCCACGTAGACATTGAGCCGCCCCACCCCACCGGCGTCGGCCACCACCCGCGGCAACCTCGGCCATGAAGGAGCGGTCAGGCCAAGGAGCCCGAGATGCAAGAGCCGCAGGGAACCGACGCGAATTCAAGGTCGACGACGGGCGTCGAGCGGCTGTTACAGTTCCAACCGCTGCGGCGAGACATCGAGGCAGGTCACAAGCTCTGCAATGTCATTGAAAGAATTGTCGGGCGGCATAGAAGGTTGGACTGTGCGTCGAACAAAAACAACGACTTGCCAACGCTGCCTGCCACTGAGCGCAGCCGCTTTCGCCACAAAAGACTGGACTAAGCCCTCCCGTCGCCAATGAAGCTTGGACTGAATGAGGCGTTATAGCGTCGATGTTGTCGACGATCTCTTTCAAGCGGTCACGCAAGCCTATCACGCTCATCGCTTGGACCAAGTGCTCTCGGCCGGCATGCTCTAAAACTACCGCTAGAACGGCGTCTGAATGGCGAAGCAGAGCGACAAGGTTTTCGCCGCTCGGCCCGTTCTTCCCTTCGAACCAGTTCCGGACGGCACGCTCATTCGCCCCGGTGATCCGGCAAACCTCTTTGCGAGCGGACGGGGTCGATCCCCATTCGCTCTGCTTGGCACCGGCGATGACCTCGGCGAAGGGCCAAGGATCATAGTCCGGTGGCTCGTGAAAAGATTTTCCCTTTTTGGACTGAAAAGTTCGGTCCTTTTTCTGAAACGACATTCCACCAACCTCCTCGTACGGTCGTCGTTCTCAAGGCAGTTCCGGCTGTTAGCCGGCGGTGATTTTGGCGCTCGTATGATGACGTTAGTGACCAACGAAGATGGTGACTCTGGTCGGAAAATGATCCGGGCGGTGCAGTACGTCCGTATGTCGACGGAGCACCAGAAATACTCGACTGAAAACCAAGCTGAGATCATCGCCTGCTACGCGGAAGCACGCGGGATGGAGATCGTAAAAACATACGCCGACGCCGGAAAAAGTGGGCTTCGGCTTGAAGGCCGCGTGGCGCTTCAGCAGTTGCTCGCTGATGTCCGCAGCGGCGCCGCAAACTTTACCGTTATTCTGGTCTACGACGTCAGCCGGTGGGGCCGGTTTCAGGACACTGACGAGAGCGCCTACCACGAGTTCATCTGCCGCGAAGCCGGCATCACCATTCAGTATTGCGCCGAGCAGTTCGAAAATGATGGCAGCCTGAGCGCAACGATCATCAAGAGCATGAAGCGTGCGATGGCTGGCGAGTACAGCCGCGAGCTTTCTGCCAAGGTTTTCACCGGGCAATGTCGGCTGATTACTCTCGGTTTTCGCCAGGGCGGCGCCGCAGGCTTCGGGCTACGGCGTCGGCTGGTTGATGACCGCGGCGAGACGAAGGCCGAACTGAACCGAGGGGAACAGAAAAGTCTTCAGACCGATCGAGTGATCCTAACTCCGGGTCCGCCAGAAGAGGTTGAACTCGTCCGGCGCCTTTACCGCATGTTCGTTGTGCAGAGGTCTCAGCCATACAATCTTCCCCACGACCCAACGCAACCGTCAGTTCTGTATCGAATGCCGGTCAGTTGAAGGCAACCGCCGAAATGTGCCTCTATAAGGCGGGCACGACAAAATCGGTCGCGGGCATTCTGTTGAGCTTGTCGCCCGTTGATCGGACGGTTTCGCCTCCCCGCGTATAAGGGACGGATTTTGGACCTGGGAGCAAATGCCGACCCGGGTCAGCGAGATTCGATTTATTTATAGGGCTTCGGTGAGAACAAGACGGGTCCACCACCTGCTTCCGTGGTGCTTCCGTGAGATTTGACGTCACGCATGCACCCCTCGGGGGACCGTGTAACATGTTGATCTATATGGAAGAAATGGCGCGCCCGGAACGATGCGATGTGTACCACTGAGAACCTCCGTAAGTCCTTGTGTCGTATAGGACTGACAGCATTTGTGGAGCGGGTATGTGTCACACCGTTGTGGAGCAGTGGCTTCAGTTTGTCGCCCGCCCCATCCTCCAGATCATGACCTCGTCGCGCTGCGAATAAACGAGGATGGTCATGTCCACGCGGGGGAAGAAGTAGGCCTCGATGACCGGTCGTCGAAAGGCCTCTAGTTTCTCGTAGGGGCCAAGACGCCGAACAAAATCGTCTTCGTCCCAAGGGGTCCGGCTGACGACATTCTCCACCACCCATCGCCGAGCGACATTCGCTTCTTCGGCGGTTTCCCGAGTTTGGCCAGAGCCCCGAAGCTCAATCACCGTCGCCGCAGCCATGTCTTCAACGTCAGCGGCTGCAGGATTATCCTTGGCACCCCACCGCTGATAAAAGGTCACTTCGGCCTCGTACGAGCCGGAGGGGATCGGCTGGTCAGCTTTTCCGGTATCAATGGTGAACGTCGTGGATGGGCCGGTCAGCGTCACGAACTCGGAGTGTCCGATATAGGTGTCCGTGTCATCTTGGCCGGCCAAATCGACCCCGGCGGCTACCCTGATTGGCGTCGGGGCATCCGTTTTTACGACGAACTCCACAATGGAGTCCGACAACGGGGTAGCCACTAGGCTCAACGTCGCCTTGGTCGGTCCCGGGCGGCCGACTGACGGCTCCGGGGAAGAGCACCCCCAAATGCAGAGGCAAGACGCCAGTACCGCTAAGAGGGTGAAGCCACCGGTCGGAAGACGGGTTTGCCCGTGCCAGATCCTCAACGCTCCACTCCCTGCCAAGAACCGGTTGTTGCTTCGCTGAGAATAACGCCGTGTCCATCGGCAAGGGCGGAAATCTCCATGACGCATCGGACCGTCTCCGCTTGCGAGATACGCGAGGCCTCCTGAACTCTGGCCAACTGCGACGGGCGGCGGTCGCCGTTAATGACCTCCAGCATCCGGTCGAACATCACGGACTTGCCGGTGTAAGCGAGCCCGCATTTGACCAGTGATTGTTTGAACGCACGCCGCTCGTCGGCCTCCAAACTCGGGGGGGCGGCGATGAGCATGACATCTAAGCCGGCGCTGGAGCAGATGCGTTTGGCAGCCTCAGCAGCTGAATAGGCCTGAACCAGATTTGAGCGAGACATATCGAGGTTTTCACTTACCGAGGCTGCCGCTTGGTCGCACGGCTGGGTGAGGCGCGTTAGATCGGCCCACATCGCGGTGACCTCGGTCTGCAGACGAGCCTGACGTTCGGCCTGTTCACGCTCCTGTTTCACCCGCTGACGTTCCGCTCGTGACGGTCGTATTTCGGTCTGCGCGTCTGCGCCCGCTTCGGACGTTTGTGCGGCGGGAGCGATGTCTGGTTTGAGCCAAGGCGTGACGACGAGAATAGCCACCCCGACGATCACGGCGGCGATGGTCGGCAGACCCGGCGTCCTCATAAAGCCGACCCGCTGCCGGATCAGTTTCACGACGGGTGGGATCAGCAACAGCCCGGCGCATAGAGCAGACAACCCGGTCATCCGCTGCGCCAGTCCCGGCCCGACGGCCAAAAACATCAGGCCCGTCAGGATCGAGAAGCCGCCCCATAGCCACCCAACAAGTGAAGCTCCCTTGCGAGCCGCCCCCCGCCATTTGTTTGGCTGCGCCCCCGCTTCATTCGTCTCAGACATCCCCGCCTCCAACTTCTTGTTTCGGCGAGAAGCGTATTTCACGGGCGGTTGATTGCAATAGGTTCTGCAATCTCCCTTAGACGGCATTGGCTTCCCTAACCCTCCCCGCTCGGCTCTCTATCCGTGTCTCCATGACGGGGGTGCTCATGGACGAGTTGCGGCAGAGGTTCGGGCGGCTGGTGGCGGCTAACCGGCGTCGGAAGAGCTGGACGCAACAACAACTCGCCGACCACAGCGGCGTCAGCCTCGACATGATCAACCGCATCGAACGAGGCGTGTCGGCGGCCCGATTTCCGAACATCACCAAACTGGCTCATGCCCTCGAAATAGATCCAGCCGAGCTGTTTACGCCGGACCTGCCTTCAGGCGCTGGTCAGCGACGGGTGCTGACCAACCTGGTTTCCCGTCTGTCGACCCTGCCGGATCGCGATTTGGAATGGATCGACCGGCTGCTCGACGCCGCCCTGAAGCCGAGGAGTTAGGCGGGCCGGAGATCGACTTGTGCGATCAATGGCGGGCAAGTCGTGGTTTCGTAGGAGGTGGTTAAGCCGGACCCAACGGGCATCCTGACGGTGCCGTTGGCTGCTCCCAACATTATCGTCGCCGCAGCCGAGCGGCACGGTGGGACCAGCGTGGCGATGTCGCCTTTCCGACAAGAAGCTCAAGACCGCTCTCGACCCAAAGCAGTCATCCAGCACACACGATCGCGACGCGCGGTGTCATCAGCGTGTTCAGACGTGGCGTCTCAGGTCAGCCTGGAAGAAAAGCGCCGCATCGAATGCGCGATCATCCGGATCGATCATCTTTAGCGTCAGGAGGGCCGCGCTGACGCCAGCGCAGGCAATCGCCGGAGGCTGTTACCGCCAGCCCCGATCAAAGGAAGGCCGCAGACTCGCCGCTGCCGCCGTTTTCCTTGGCCCGAAATACAATAGGGCCGGTGGAGCGATCCACCGGCCCGTTGTTCTGTCAGGCGAGGTTTCAGACGTCTCAGACGTAGCGACGGCTCCGACGGGCGAGCGCGACGCCGCCGCCCAGGGCAATCAGCCCTGCAAGGCCCCACATCGTCCATTCACTGACGGTAGGAACGGCCGTTGCGACGGCATTGACAGTCTGGACGTAGCTTCGGATGTCGTAACAGCCGCTTGGCCCCGAGGCGATGCCTCGCACAATCCGAACTCCACCCGACGCAAAGTTGGCGGCGCAGGTTCCAGTCGAAGATCCGGCTGTATTGATCGTACACAAAGGGGCGTCGCTGTTCGTTTGATCGACGACGGCCACCGAGCAGGTTCCCGCGTAACTGAACGTGGCAGTGATGGTCACCGGCGTCCCGGCCGTCGATGGGTTCGGCGAGCCGCTCAGCGTCGTCAGTTGCGGCCCACCAGCTTGAGCCGCACTCGCAAACGCCGCCGTAGTCATAACGGCAAGGGCCATCAAGGCCGATTTGTTCAACATGTCTTACCCTCGACGGCGGATCATCCACCCCGGAAACTGCGGTTACCCTAGGTGAGTATGGGTAAGTTCAACAAGGGCTTATGCGCCAGTCAGGCTGAAAATCCACTGAGCGTCGAGAGGCTTAGCGCCGAAAAGGTTCACGCAACGAACCGACGATGTCCGTAGCTGGAACAAACCCGCCGACGCCCAAAGCCATGGTGCATCGTTCGATGACGGCGCGTCGGCGATAGGTGCCGAACAGCCGGTCCCAGATCGACAGGATCATGCCGAAGTTGCTGTTGCCCTCGTCCATCCGCACCGAGTGATGGACGCGGTGCATGCCCGGGGTGACGATCACTAGTCGGGCGACGCGATCGATCGGCTCCGGCAGGGCGACGTCCATGTGGGTGACGAACTGCCAGACGCCGGCGACAACGCCGTACCCCAGAATCACCAGCAGGGGCACGCCCAGGATGGCGAGGATGCAGAACTGCGCGACGCCGCCAACGATGGCCTCCAGTGGATGATGGCGCACGCCCGTGGAGGCGTCCATCAACGGGTCCGAATGGTGGGTCCGGTGCAGCCGCCACAACAGCGGGACCGAATGGAACGTCAGGTGGGTCAGATAGGCCAGAACGTCGATCAGCAGGAACGACACGAGGATCAGAAGCCAGACCGGCAGGCCCATTGACACCAGCGGCGGGAATGGAATGAACCGGTCGACGACGACCGCCAGTTGCTGGATCCAGGGGGCCAGCAGCAGCAGTGCGCCGAACCCGACGCCGAACAGCAGGAGATTGACGATCCAGCGCTTTCGCTGGGCGTCTCGCCCGCGAACCTGAGGCCACAATTGTTCCGCCCCGACGCACAGAACGAACACGACAGCCGTCACCGCCAGCTGCCAGCGGTTCAAATCAAAAATGAGATCGGATAGGGGCACCGCTGATCCCTCGCTTCTTCTTCAAATTGACAGGTTCAGCTTGGCACGAACAAGCCGCCGCCTGATAGAGACCTGTACACCGGGCCGCTCAGCCATATCCGCCCAAAAGGACGGCTGCTTTCCACCCTTTGGCGACCTCGGGAGGATCCGCTGCCAGGCGATGGACCGAATGTCCGCTTCCCGCTCGGCAGGCGATGACCGATCGCGACCCATCGGAGAGCCGTATAGGCTCTGCAGAAACACACAGATGACCGGGAGTGACCAATGACGAAGGGTGTGAACTTGCTCCTGAAGTAGGGTCACGCAGGCCCTCCGTTGAACTAGGGTTACGCGGGCCGAATCATCTAGGCCGTTTGCTTCCAGTGTGCGCATGACCAAGTTTCAGGCCTGTCTCTCCCGGACCGTTTTAGCCGTCGCAATGATCGCAATGGGAACGTCCGCAGTCGCTGAAACACTGTCGGGTTCCTGGCTTCGCTACGAACCCAATGGCACGGCGTATGTGAACAACAATCATATCAGCGGCGGCACCAGTGCTGCTGATCAGTTCCGGGCCGGCGTCGTGTTCAGTATCCCAACGGGACTCCCGGTGAGCGCCGCCGAGCTACGCTTGGCGTCTGCCAGCGTCGTTCCCTCCCCAAACACGCTGAACGTCTACCAGGTGACAACCGCGGGAACTGTCCTCCTAGCCGCTGGCGGTGGCTCGGCGACTTTTGTCGATCTGGCTGACGGCCCTCTGTACGGGACCACCAGCATCACCAATGGCTCCGTTATCACTGTGACGCTCACAGCAGACGCCATCGCAGCCATTAATGCGGCCCAAGGCGGAACCTTCGCAGTCGGCCTGATCCCCGTAAGTGCTCCGAACAGCTACGTCTTTGGCGGATCCAGTGGCTTAGATACCCCTCGAGAATTGGTGCTGACGCGCGGAGTAGCGCCAGCTCCAATTCCAACCCTGTCGGAGTGGGCCATGATTTTGCTCGGCATAGTCCTCGCCGGTGGCGCGGCGCTCTACATCCAGGGGCGCCGATTGGCAGTGTGAGGCTACAGCACCCAAACGGCTCCCCTGCAAACGGCGGAGCGGTCTCCATCTTCGCTCTCCACCCCTAAGCGTCACCCGGAACGTCCGCTTGCGGGCATGAGCTAAAAGCCAATCCCGTCTCTGCTGACGTCCACTACCTCCGATGATGGGTTCGCGATGCGTCAGGCGGTCATGTGCTGCGCTTTACCGGGTCGAACAAAAAGCTTCATCGGTGCGGCTGACTGGCGTGCCTTTCACATGACAGACTGGCAGTAGGCTCAAAAAGTCTCGTTCCCGATCATCGGAGAAACCCTGCCTGTGCTTAAATCCCCCGCCGTGCGTTACCTCGGTCTGTTCCTGCTGCTGACGGTCGCCCTGTTCAGCGTGCTTGCAACGCCGTGGGCCGAGCGGCTGTTCACGGCCCCGTTCACCCGGGGGCTGGTCGATGTTTGCGCGGCTTTGACCGGCATGGCGGATCACCGTGTGCGGGCAGCAGGCGACGTCCTGAGTTTTGCGGACGGGCGCGGGGCGGTTCAGGTTCTGGCGGGCTGTAACGCCGTGGAAGTTTGCGCCCTTCTGACCGCCGCGATCATTGCCTTCCCCGGCAAGCTCAAATACGGGCTGATCGGCGCAGCGGCCGGTGTGGCCGCGCTGCAGACCGTCAACCTGCTACGCATCATCAGCCTGCTGTATCTGTCGCGCGGGTCGCAGGAGGTGTTCGAGTTCTTCCATAACTACCTCTGGGACGCGCTGATCGGCCTGGAAGGCCTGCTTGTGTTCTTCTTCTGGACCCGGTGGCAGGCCAGGCAGACCGCCGCATCGCCCCCGACCGACGTGTCCGGCCCGGAGGCGACGGCATGAGCGCTTTCGCACGGTTTGCGGCCCGAACCCCGGAGGAAGCCGCGCGAAGGCGGTTCGGGCTTTGGGCCGGTCTGGGCCTGATCATACTGTTGCCCCTGTGGTGGGTCTGGGGGGCCGACATCGCCGCCGCCCTCCTGCGCCCCCTGACGAGCGGGGTCCTGTTCCTGACGGGCCTGACCGGGACGATCAATCCGACGGCAGAGGGCGACTGGTCGGTCGGCACGCGGCTGACCCAGGCCGGCCAGCCCCTGGCCTATATCGTCACCGATGACACCCTGCGTCGGCTGTTGCTGGGGTTTCCCCTGGCGCTGGCCTTCTTCCTCGCCCCGCCCCGGCCGGCCCGGCCGTGGGTCGTGGCGGGGATGTCCATTCTGGTGCTGAGCCTTGTCTTCACCCTGTCGATGGCGGCCGTGGTCTGGGGACAGCTGGCCCCCATGCTGAGCCCCGATCTGGCCAGCGCCACCATGGTCATCACCACCCGCCCCGACCAGCCACCGCTGCCCGCCCTGGCCGCCCAGGTCGCCATTGTCGGCCGCTATGTCGCCCTGTCCATCGCCCCCCTGCTGACCGCCCTCCTGTTGTGGGCCGTGCTGAACCCGGCGGGGCCGAAGACCTTGGTGGCAGAGATCACGGATTAGGCGCTGAAAATGGCGCAGATTGTGTCCTCCCATGACCTCCTCCGGCGGCCAGTCCAAAAGACTTGTCCAAGGGGCACACGACGTCTGGTATCCACCCGTGGCGGTCATTTGTCGTGGCCGCCTACCGGCATCCCGAATCGCCGAATAACGGGCTCCGATCAGGCCTGCCCGGCCTCCTTCACCACCATCCGACGGATGATGTGGAGATCGGTCAGCGAGGAGCGGACAACCTGCCGAACAGCTTTCCCAGCCTCAGCCGAAAGGCCATGGCGGGTTAGGCTGTAGCAGTCGGCCTCACTCCTAAGCCGGTCGAAATCTGGACCTCCGACCCAGCGGTCGAGGAGCTGACCTTCCTCCACGAACAATCCGTCTGCGACTGCGGCTTGGGCCTTACCGGGAGACAGCGAGGCCAAGGCGGGAGAGAGCCGGGCAAGCGATCTGGCGAACCTCCCGATGGCCCGACGTCCCAGCCGCTCGTGTTGGTCGAAAGTCTCTGCCGGGTAGCCGTCGATCAGCCTGCTCTCCGGCATAGGGTCGTGTCGTTCGGCGTCGTCCCTATGCAGACGGGCGGCCACGACGAACCCAAGGCTCATTTCGTCCAGAGGATGGAACAGGGCCGCTCTGGCGGCTCGGGCTGACGCCGGCTCCATTTGATCGATCAACATCTCCCCCGCGGCCATAACGCCACGCTGATCAGGCGGGCGAATGCGGTAGCCCTTCGGGACAATCCCCCGGAGCACGGACAGGGCGGCATAGGCCTCATACGGATCAGACCCGGCAAATCGGTCCAGCAGCTGGCCGGTGGTCATCCCTCCGAATAGCCGGAACATCTCAGGCTCGCCGGTGTCGGTGACAAAGGCCAGTTCGATGGCCGAGCGCGATTTTGTCGCCTCCGCCATCCGCCGGGTCAGGGCGATCAAGAGAGGTAGTTCGCCAACGGCTTTTCGGAAACCGGCCCGCTGGGCGGAAGTCGCCCAAAAGACCGCTTCGGGAGCACCGATGCCGACATCCTCGACCGCAATCGTCGAGACTGCCCGCCAGACATATCGAGGATCCAGCCGATGGAGGGCGAGCGCCATCCGGACTGCCCTGTCGGTCTGCCCCCGACGACAACTTTTCTGGAGGCTGCTGCGTATTCGCCAACGATGCTCCGGATCAACGTAGGCCGGTTGCGGCTCCAAGGTCGCCCAGCGGGTGGTCCAGGCGAAGGCTTCCTCTGCGAAGAGGTCGGGCGAAGGAGGAAACACGGCGGCTCCGAAGGTTGGGTCTGCCTTCGAGCGTGAGCGTCATGGCATGGCAGGGAAGGGGTCCGGGCCGGTTAATCGGCGGAGCACTCGGGAGACGGTGGCAGGATGCCAATGCCCTCCCTCGCGGGTCAGTTCACCACGCCGGTTCAGTCCGTCGGCAAGCTCCCTTGTCGTCTCGCACCCTCCGGCGCGAAGCTCGTTGATGGAGCCTCGGAAGCCTTCGGCGAAAAGCTGGGCCTCGCGGCGATGGTCGGCGGCGAGAACAGCGCCGTGCGCACCTAGGCGAACTCCCCGGGCCTTTGCTGCCGCAAGTGCCGCCTTCGTCCGGTCGCGGATCATTTGACGTTCGTGTTCGGCGAAGACGGCGAGGAGCTGGAGGGTCAGGCGGTTTGCCTCGGGTACGTCCGCTGCCCGGACATCGACCCCGGCTTCTAAAAGCTGGGCGATGAAGGCGAGCGACCGTGAGAGCCGGTCAAGCCGGGCAATCAGCAAGACGGCCTTCTTCCGCCGACACAGATCCAACGCGGCGGCGAGCTGGGGACGGTCTCGAACTGCGCCGCTCTCCACCTCGGTGAAAACGCCGATGAT
Organism: Brevundimonas sp. DC300-4; assembly: GCF_049897365.1. Classification (NCBI taxonomy): domain Bacteria; kingdom Pseudomonadati; phylum Pseudomonadota; class Alphaproteobacteria; order Caulobacterales; family Caulobacteraceae; genus Brevundimonas; species Brevundimonas sp. DC300-4. The sequence goes on along the minus strand of NZ_JAFCWC010000004.1, from coordinate 317,223 downwards.
GGGTTCGCCGGTCCGCTCAGCGTACCGGTCGATGGCCTCCTGCTGGGCTTCAAGGCCCAGACCGGACGCCTGTTGTTTTCCGGTCGAGACGCGGGTGTAGGCGACGAGGGGCATGAGGCTGGAACAAGTTTATGTTGGTATGTACGTTCCAAGGCGTAGCGACTGTGTCGGGACAGGAAAGGTGAAGTTGATTGCACCGCCCCGGAATAATCCTCAGGGGCGCGTGTTCGCATACTGGCAGCCCAAGTCGTCCATTAGCTTGCGGTACTGGTCAGCTTTCACGAGCTGCATTTCATCGGGTCACTCGCTCGGAGCCGCCGTCTTCGGCCGTCGGAGTTCGTCCAAACGCTGAGTGACCTCTCCCATGCGCGCATTGTTGTCGGTATCGCCGACCATCTCTTGGAACGCGATACCGATGGCCATTCCGATTAAAACAAGGTCATCAGCGGCCTGTGCGATTTCAGGATCGCTCCCGCCGCCAACCAGATAGCCACCCCACGACTTACCATCTGCCGCCTTGTTCATATGGCGGCTGAGCGACTTACCAGACGGATGCGCCGCGTCGTTCGAAAGGACGCGGTAGTTCAAATACATTCCACTCAGAACACCAAGTTCAGCGAGTTCGTCGATGGAGATGTTTCGGGCTTTCCCGAAATCTTTGATCCGGTCTTCGAGGGCCTTAGTATCCGATCCCGCACCGGTTTTCAGGATAGCCTTAGCCTGGCCCTTTTTTGCCGCATCCATGTCAGCGATCATCATCGCTCTGACCTCTTTCGGCTTATCTTTCACCGCAGCGAGGACGAACGCGCATTCGAGAGCCGAACGCGTCAGCGTCTTCGCCTCAACGATCATCCCACGTTCTAGCATCAAGATTGCGCCTTGGAAGAAACCGTTGGCCCGATGCAGCACCAACAGCCCCAGCGGGTGCGGATCGAACGGCGAACCCTTGACAGTTTCGGAGGCCTTCGCGGCCGTTTGTTGCATGATCGCGGACGTGTCCTCCAAGAGCGAGAACCAGCCACTGTTCGCCTTCCGCATCGTAGGGATTTTGGATTGGTGCTCGTCGGAAAGAAAACCAGCGTCGAGAAACGTGGTGGTCATACGTCGGCCTTTCGTCGTGTGGCTCTAAACATGGGATGCGCGCGGGCGGATAACCCGGAATGCTACTGGGCGAAGTTCGCAGCTCGCGATGTTCCATCCGATTTCTCCAAAGCACTCGCCTCCCGCGGCCTCCGGAGGGGAGCCCAACTTTCTCACCAAGCGAATGTTTGACACCAGGGCCAGGCCGGTCGCCCCCGCCTCCTTCTGGTGCAGGTCGACCTCGTTTTTGGTCATGAAGAACTCATCACATGAGGCCCCCGTAGTGCCCTTCACTTCGATCTTGAACGTGTCGCCATTTTTGGTCGCCGCGAAATCGAACGGGGAGTTCTTGGACGTGTCCTTAACCGAGAACCCAAGCCCCTCCAGCCAATCCTGAGCGACCTTCATTGCCTGTAGTTCAATAGCTCTTCGCTCCGGCCCGGACAGGCCTAGACCCTGGCGCGCGGCGGAGTTCGCATTCGGGCGAGCCAATGCCTCCATCTCGATCTCGGCCGCTTCGGCGAGCGACAGATGGCTACCCACGGCCTGCGCCCGGTAAACCTCTCGCAGGTAGCTTGCTGCTTCAATCAATGCCTGCTCGACGTCTGCATTCGCTGTCGTCGTTGGGTGAAATCGCCGGGCTAGTGCGGTCGCCTTTTCGAAGGTCTTCGGCAGGGCCGCCTTGGCACCGAGTGTTATTGTGTCGGTGAACTGGCCAACTCCACCGAACCGCTGGTCGACCACCGAACGAGCCCATTGCGTCCGCTCTTGGAGTTCAGCATCTGGCAGCGCCCGTAGATCCCCGCCGTTCCACACCGTGGAGCCACAGCCGACTGTGATCCAAAATGCAGACCCGTCAGCTGAGAAATGGATGACGACGTAAAACCCATCGCGTGGGGTGGGCGACATGCGCCGGGAGAAGAACCGCACCCATGGTGCTTCTGTCTTTCTGCCGATGCCGTCTGACGCTTCGACGCCGAAGTCGTCGCCGTACTCTGCCAGCTCCGACGACAAGACGGCTGCCAGACCCCGAACCTCGCCGACCAAAGTCGAGCGGATGAGAGATCCCCGCGCCTGCATCGCAGGTGTGTTTGACGGTGAATATGCAGGCTGGAGCTGGCTGATCTGGCGCAGGGTTTCGATCATAAGACCTCCTCGGATGTTTCGACTTTGCTATCCAACCGCAGTGAAGTTAACCGCACCGTCTTGACGTCCTTCAGGACATTCGATTGCGCAAAACAACTCCCCCAACGATGCCTTGTCGTTAACCAGGATTTTAGTAAAATCGGTTTCTTATCAAGTGCATGGGCAGATATTGGACTGATAACCCCTCTGAACGATACGGCTAGGTCTGGCCGCCTTCGAAGAGGTCGAACTCAGCTGATGCAGCGATGCCTATCCAGTGGTCTAGACCGGATTGTTTTAGCCCAGACGGCCATCCCAGCCATGACTTCGCGGGCGTGATAAGCGCGCTTGGCGGATCTTTGTAGAGTTTACCCCAGGCGAGAGCCTGAATGATCGATAAGCCCAGCATTCGAGTTGCGATGGTGGCCGGGTAATGTCGGCGTAGGCCTACGTAAGCTTTCCAGAGCTGCAGGTCCGAGTTTGGCACTGCTGCGTCGATATAGGTCAGGCTCACGTCGTTCAGCGGGTTCCCGAATGAAGTTAACTTCAAGAGTGTCGGGCCATTGCCCTTCCACTTTTTGACGACCTCGCATCGGGTCACCTCCGCCGGGCCGAAGGGGGCTGGCTGTAAAACCGATGCCCGTTCCCTCACTCGGTCATATACCTTGACCAAGACCTCCCCGAGCGGGTTGTCGCTCCTCTTCACCTTCTTCGGAGTGCCGGCGGCGTCGTAGTTCTGCTTTGGCGGGGGTGCTGGCCGATGCAGAGATATGGTCTCCAGAACCCCATCGCGTCCTACGACGTAGGAAGATTTCCCGAGGGGCTCGATCTGAGGGAGCGTGTCAGCGACCTGCACCCCGATGAAATCAACTGCAGTGTCCAACCTCGTGATCTTGGCATCGGCGAGATATCGGGCAAGCCTGAATGTGTGGCTATAGCTCATGTCTCCGGCGAGTGCCTTGAAACCGGCCGGGCCGATCTTGCGGGGGTTCAGTTCGATACGTAACTTCCAAGGCTGCGGCTTTGCTCCGCCCTTCGGTTTGGTGAACTGAATGATAGCCACCGCGTCCCGGTCACCTGCCTGAAGGACGATTTCGTAGAAAAGCTTGTTGGTCTTATCGAAGCGGGTGGACACAATCTTCGTGAGCCCCCCGACCGTAGCCAACACCGAGCTCATCGTTGTGATGTACTCGATGAACTGAGCTTCATCCTTCGGCTGGGGCTGGAAGTGTTTCCATAGAAGGGGAGCTATCAGGGTCAGCTTGTCGGGCTGAGGATTGGAAATCCAGACCTTCCTCTCATCCGCCATCGTAAGCTGGATGGGGTATTCGGAGGTATCTGGCTCAGGGAAGGGGGGCTTATTAGAGGCTTCAGAGCCGACGGTGATTTTCACCGCCATTTGAGCGGACCTGAACTCACCGCCACGTCAGTACCTGCGGCCTCACCAGACGAGATCGTATCGTCGCGTTCTGCTCGATGTCAACGACCCAACTCAGCCATGTCTCGACTTAGCGTAGGTCCCGCCCAGAGCGTCGATAACGTTGAAGCCATATTCAAGCTTCATGACTGTCTGAAGCTTCCGCTCAAGCGGCTGAGCCTTTCCATATTTCGCGGTCTGGGTCCCTGATGAATGGCCGAGGAATGCACCGCTATCCTCGTCCGTGACGCCGTTGGCTCTCAGACAGTCGGTAACCGTGTGCCTCCAAACATGTTGGGAGCGGCCGGCTGAGTGAAGGCCGAACTTCTTGAGATAGTCGGTCCAAAACCTCGACGCCCCTGCGCTTTTGCGTCCCGCCGTACCAAGCCGGAACTCGCGAAGGAGACGATCCTTCGGGAACCGTTTGGCCCGGTCCTGAACAAACTCGCGCAATCCAAGCTCCAGCAGTCGGGGGTGGATCGGGACATCCCGCACGGACGCGGGATTTTTCAGGGTTTTCGTTTGCTCGTTGCTCGGACCCTCCAACCGAAACTTCCAGTGCGGCACCGGGTGGTCGAACACGAAATCCGATGGGTAAAGCTGGCAGAGTTCCCCTCCCCGTGCACCGCTATGCATTGCTAGGAGAAGATACCACCAATGTCCGTCGCGCAGTGTCCATGCGCCTGGCTCAGTCACCCGTTTTGCAGATTTAAAACCCGAGAATAGAGGCGTCTTTAGAAGCCGCTGAAGTTCGTCGGTGGTAAAGCTATTGGGGGACTGCACCACGACCGACTTGGGCGGATCCATAATGATACCCGCTGCGGGATCAGCGTCGATCAAGCCTTCCGAAAATGACCAGGCGAAAAGCCGCTGAACCGCGTTCCAATAGCGGATAGCCGTCTGGAACTTGATGTAGTCTTCGGGCCTCTCCGCGAGGCCATGACGGAAGGGGACCCGTCGTCCCCGGAGCCCAACGTTGCGGCGGGCCAGGTCGTCTCGGAACCGCCGGAGCATATCTTTCGATACGCCGCCCAGGAGGGCATCCTGACCCGCTTCCTCTTGTAGCCACCCGAAAACCCTCTCCAGTTCTGCGATCTGGTTTTCGGTGATTTTCTTCGCCCTCTTCCGGGCGACATACTCGTCGGCGGCCGACTTGATCGTCCGGCCTTGCCGCAGCTCTGGTGGCGACGGCCAAGTGCCCCTCGGTTCCTGTGTCAGCTGCGTGTGAAACAGCGGATCTCCCGGCTCGAATGGGTCTAGGGGGGAAGTGATTTGATGAGCGAAGAGCTCGCTCTCCGCGATGTCTGTTCGCACGGCGAGCCGCTGAAGCTGCGTCTGCTGGCTTACCGTTAGATGCTCAAACTTCAGCCCTATCAGGGCAGCCATCTTGATCGCGTGCTGGAGGACCTGACCATCGAACTGGTTACGTTGGAGCTGCTCCGCGAGCTCAATAGTCCGCTCCTCGTTGAGGTGAAGGCTGTAGGCAATGTCTCGGTCGAGGCGGTCGGGATCGTCGGAAAAACCCCTAGGCCGATCCATCTCAGAGGCCAGCTGAGAGAAATACAGGCGAGCAGCCTCCTCGAAGTCTGCAATCGTCGGCTCTGCCATTTGTCTTAGCGTATCCACAGTTCGTCGGAACCAATCTGTCGCCTTTAGACATTCCGCCTTGGCGGTCTCGGGCCACCTAGTGTGAAGCGAACGGCGGAACTCTGCCACGCCAAGTTTGCCGGCCAAATCCGAGGGGATGCGGAAGCGAACGAAGTACACCGCCCCCCGGCGACCGAGGTGTGCGGGACGACGCCCGGACATCACGAAGCCAATGTCGCACGGTTGTGGAGCAGTGGATGCCCACGGGGCCTGATGGCTATCGGCCAACCTTTGAAAGTGTTGAGTTTTCCGAGAAAATGGCGCGCCCGGAACGATTCGAACGTCCGACCCTCAGATTCGTAGTCTGGCGAAGGGTCCATTGTTTTCAATAGCTTACAAGATTGAAACTGTAACAACAGATGCTGGGCTACGTGTGCCGCTTATCGGGGTTACAGATCGCGCGGCGCAGCCTGACACCATGCCAGCTTGGTGCAGCAGCGGAAGTCGGCCGCTTGCCGGAAGGAGCCCCTGCCGGTTGGACGGCTTCTGCGCTCGGCTGGTTTGCCGGGTCGACTCAGAATCGCCGCCCTTGCTGCGTGGCCCGCCGATATGTCCGGAACGTCGCGCCAGCCATGGCCTCCAGTGAAAACCGACGACGTGCGCGACGGCGGGCAGTGTGCCCCACCCCTTCCAGTCGATCTGTCGTCCAGTCCGAAACCTCGATCAATCGGCTCGCCCAGGCGCCCACGTCACCCGGCTGAACGAGGAAACCTGTCCGACCGCACGACACCGTTTCACGCGCCGCGCCGTGGTCGGCGGCGAGCACCGGGCGGCCCATCAACTGGGCTTCAACGGCTGTGCGGCCGAAACTCTCGCGTCGGATCGAAGGTGTGACCACAAGGTCGGCAGCCAGGTAGGCGGCGGGCATGTCATCGACCTCGCCGACCAAACGCACCTGATCCTCCAGTCCCCGCTCGGCGATTGCCGCTTTGATCTCATCGCGATAGCCGTCGCGGCCCTGATGGTCGCCGGCGAGGACCAGAACCAGACCGTCGGCCCGTGCCTGGGCAAAGGCTTCGATCATCATCAACTGGCCTTTCCAGCGGGTCAGTCGCGCGGGCAGCAGGACCAGCCGACGGTTGTCGCCTCGCAGGCCCCATTGCGATAGAAGCCGGTGGACGCGCGCCGGGGCCACGGCTCCCCGGTCGAAGCGCGTGATGTCGATGCCCTCAGGCACGAGGCGCAGTCGCTCGGGCGGCACGCCGTGCTGCTCGCGGACGTGGTCCCGAGTGTATCGGCTGTTGGCCATGACCAGTTCGGCCCGGGTCATCAGGGCGTTGTAGGCCCGCTTCATCCGCGAGCGTGCGCTGTAGATGCCGTGGTAGGTCGAGACCACCGGCACACCGGTCTGGCGCGCCGCCCAAACCGCCGACCAGGCTGGGGCCCGGGACCGCACATGCACGAGGTCGATCCCGAGCGTCTGGATCAGCCCCTTGAGGCGGCGGCCGTTCGCCCAGATCGTCATCGGGTTCTTGGAGGCGACCGGCAGCCTGACAGCCTGCCCGCCGTGTGCTTCGAGGTCGCTTTCGAGGCGTCCGCCCTCGGTGGCGACATAGGACAGTCCGCCAGAGGCCATGATCGCGGCGCTGATGTCTACAGTGGCGCGTTCGACGCCTCCACCTTCGAGACGCGGCGTGACCTGAAGCACGCGGAAGCCAGGCGGCAGCGCATCGGGCTCCCGCTCGGCGTCTTGCGCCATGGGCGTCACACCAGAAGCAAGACCACGGACACTCACGATCGGTGGCCAGCGACGTAGATCGTGCACCGGGACGATGTGCCCGTCAGAGGGTTGTCGAACTCCACGACGTGCGCTTCTGGCTCATCGAACACGGACCGCAGCCGGGCGAGGAAGGTCGGGTCCGGCGCATCGTCGGACCACAGGGCGAACACGCCGCCGGGGGTCAGCGCCGCGTGCACCCTGCGCAGGCCATCTGTCCGATAGAAACGCGCATGAGCGGGATCGAGCAGACGATCCGGCGAGTGATCGATGTCCAGCAGGATCACGTCCCACGACGGCGTGTCGGGATCGAATCCCCCGTCGAACATCGCAAAGAAGTCGCCGTGGACGAGGTCGCAGCGGGGATCATCACCCAGGGACCGACCGATGGGCACCAGGCCCTCCCGATGCCAGTCGATCACCGCCTCCAGGGCATCGACGACGGCGACGGATGCCACCTTCGAGGATTCCAGCGCGGCGCGTGCGGTGTAGCCGAGGCCCAGGCCGCCGACGAGGACCCGCAGCGCCTCGCCCCCGGCCCGTCCAAGCCCGAGGGTCGTCAGAGCGATCTCACCCTCGGTAAACAGGCTCGACATCAGATGCTCATCGCCGAGGATGACCTCGAAGACGTCGCGATTGATGGCGGAGACCCACCGCCGACGCAGGGAGATCGGCCCCATGGCGGTCGGCCGATAGTCCAGTTCTTTAACGAGGCGTGACATGCTCATGTCTTTCGGGACTGAGGCTCGCCTGCGGGCGGGGCCTTGTCTGTGTTTGGCGTGGTCGTGACAACAGCCCGAAAGGCCGCGATGCGGCTGAGCCCCCCGGCGGGCGACAGCACAACCCGGTGCAACACGGGGTGGCGGCTGTCATAGGCGGGTTCAGCCTCGGATATTCCACTGTTCGCAGCGGGCCGGCGCTTCTGGTGGTCCATTTTGGTCATTCGGATGCACACTCGATGCACATAGCCAGGGTGGGATCGAGCTGAAGGCGGCGAAGGGCGATGGGCTCTCCACAGGCGCCGCAGTCGCCGTAGTCGCCGGTCGCCATGCGGCTCAGCGCCTGGCTGATCCTGCGGGCGTCGTGCTGGCGTCGCCCCTGCGATGCGAAGGCCATGGCCTGTTGCTGGATCGCGTCCATTCGTGACAGGCGGCCGACGCTATTCTGATCCAGTTCGACGGGACGACGGCTGTCCTCCGACAGAGCGTCGATCTGCTGAAGTTCCGCGAGGCGCTCCAGCAGTGTTTGCTTCAGGGCAACCTGATCTTCGGGCGACAGGGCCTCGGTGTCATTCGGCTTCCCCGGCGGCGAACTCACGACACCGCCTCCACGATCTCGGGACGCAGGCGGATCGCCAGCACCTCCGAACCTTCGATCGGCGACACGGTCGCGAAGGAGTCGACGACGTAACGCTGGCCCGCGCTCGATTTGCGCAGGCGGCCGAAGCGGAGATGGGCGTTCAGCTTGCGGCCCAGACGCCCGTATTGCTTCCAGACCTCGGCGGGATCGAGCCCGACGATCCGCCCGAGATCGTTCACCGTGGCAAGGGCTTCCGGTCGACGGCCGTGGGCGCGTAGCAGACGCACCATCAGCGCCGACTGTTCGTCGGGAATGGCGCGAAGGGCCTCGCGATACTCTTCCGGGCTGGGCCAGCCGTCCGGGTCTCGCGCGGCCTCGAACCGTTCGGTCCGTTGGTCCAGTCTCGCCCTCAAAGCCGCTACCGCTTCGTCCACGGTCTCTTCCACCGCCTCGTCGACCTTGAGAGTTCCGGCATAGGCGACAGCCTGACCGACAGCACCTCGGCTCGCGGCGACGATCCGGTAGTAGCCATGCGACAGGTCAGCCGTCCGGGCGGCGGGCCGTGGGCGCTGGCGGACGGCGGTCATGACCGCACCCGCGAACCGACCCGGCGACCCTGGTCGTCGAGGCCGAGGCGTCGCCTCGTCTGCGCCATGCGCTCAGACAGGTCTGCCACGGGCAGATCAGCCAGCATGGGCGCGATGCGGCAGGCGTCCTCGACGCTCGCGGTCGGCCGGACCCGCAGAACGTTCTCGATCAGCAGGCTGGCCGACGGCGGGCGCAGGTCGCGGTCACGCGAGCCCACGATCGGCTCCTTCCAGCAGGGCCTTCAGGTCGCGCGTGTCGAGCACTTCGGCCAGGGTGGCGTCGTCCATGGCGCGGACCGGGTTCTTCAACTCGGCCCGGACCTGATCGACCCGCCACAGCAGGTCTCTCAGCTTCAGAGCCAGTTGGGTCGCCTCGGACAACGGGCGGGTGGGCCCGGGTTCTGGGGTTCGGGGTTGGGTCATTAGACTCATCGCCTCTCCTCGCATGGCGGCGAACGCCGCAGATTGCGCGAGCGGGATCGACGGCGCCGGGGCGCCATTCGAACGGGAAGGTACTGATCCACTGGAAGACGACGCACCCAGAGGCGTGCTGGGCACGCCGATCGAGACCTCACCGATCGATCCGGTCAGAACCGGGTCGAGCGTGTTCGCTCGCAGGGTTGTCATTCCGTGTTCAGACCTCCCGGGATGTGGGGGGTCCGCTTGGCCCGACGGCGTCGGCCCATAACCCTGGGAGACTAGGCCTTGCTGCCGATGATGCCAAGGGCTTCGTCCGCCCATCAGGTTCGCCACCGCAGAACCGAAGGCTGAACGGGATTGATGAAAGTGTCTCTGGCCCCGACCGCCCGGGCCAGGGCCATCTTGCACTGGAAATACCAGGCGGAGGGCTGGTCGGGCTCGCCGACGAACAGCAGGGGCTGATGCTTACTGGCATGCGTGTCCAGCCGGCGAAGGATGCGGGCGTCCTGTTCCAGAAAGGCCCGGCCCAAGGCGGAAAGGGCCGGATACAACCACCGCAACGGTCGCACCGAACTGTAGATCACGTTGCGCAGAACCACGCGCCCGGGCGCGATCGGGGTGACGGTGGTGATGTTCAGAATGCGCAGTCGCCCGCCCCGGACCCGCTCGATACGCGTCGACGGCAGCCGGAACTCGATGGTGACCTTCCGGTCCGAGCCGACCAGCTCATAGGCCGGAGCCGAGGCGAAACCGTCTGCCGCAACCGCCGTGAAGCCGAAGGGGGACGGCGCATAGTGTTTGGTCTTGACCCGACGACGGGCCGAGGATCGCCACCACCAGGCGGTGTGGACCATGGGCACGTGGGCGGGGTCGACAAGCCCGAGGACGGTCTGGTCATAGTCCGCCTCGACCTCGATTTCCGACCAGGCGATCATCGGGCAGGCCGGCGTCCCCGCCTCGTCCTCGGTCAGCGGGGGCACCGCTGTGGCGGGATCGCCGAGGCGGCGGACCCACACCATGCCCAGCCGGGTCTCGATGGCCCAGCCCGGAGCGCCGTGCAGGCTGACAGCTCCCGAGCGACCTCGAACGAGAGAGAGTTCCTCCCCAAACAGCGAAACGGTCGCCTGTGCCCGCACCGCCTTCTCCCGGGCGACGGGATACCAGGCCTCCGGCGGCGGGCCGAATCTGGAGGCTTTTCCCCGCGATGGAGGCGAGCCCTCCGTCCTGTCGCGTGTCTGCGTCGGAATTCCGTCCAGCACTCCCGCCCTCCCCTCAGCGAAACAGCAGGACAGGCAGCAGTGCGATCCGGATCATGGCCGTCGTGGTGCTGCCCACGAAGAAGCGCCGGATCGGGGAGTGGCCATAGGCCCCCATGACCAGCAGGTCGATCTTCTCTTCGCGCGCGTAGTCGGTGATAACCGCCTCCGGCTCACCATGGCGCTGAAGCACCTGATGGGTTCCGCCTGCGCTGACCAGGCGCTCGCGGGCCCAGGCGAGATGCGCCGCGTCGTCGCCCTTCGGGTGACCCGCCATCACGACGTGGCATTCGAAGCGTGAGAAGGCGGGATCGGAGACCAGAAACTCGACAGCCTTGCGCGAACTGGCGCCCCCGTCAAAGGCGATCAGCAGCCGCTGAATTGGCTTGAACTCGCGCGATGCGATCAGGACCGGCAGCCTGGTCGCCCGGACCACCTGTTCGATACTGCCCCCCAGATGCGCCTTGGCGAAGTCTGACCGCTCGCCACGCTTGCCCAGCACCACCAGCCGGACGTCGTCTTCGAGTTCATGGACGTTGTCGACCAGACCCCCGTGGCGGAGCCGTGTCGTGACCGTGCCGATACCGGCGGTCTCGACACGCGACTTGGCGGCCTCGAGGATGGCGCGACCCCGTTCCATCCGCAGCTTGCCACGATGCTCGTCGAGCTTGGCAAGGTCCTCCAGCAGATGCTCCGAGGCCCCGAGCCCAATGCTTCCGGACAGGTCCTGGGGGACGGCGTCCGGGGCCCGGTCGAGGACATGCAGGAGTTTGACATCGCAGTTCAGGTTCTGCGCCGCCCAGGCCGCATGGTCACAGACGCTGGTGCCGTAGGTGGAGGCATCGATACAGGCGAGAACTTTGGTCATGAGGCAATCCTGAAGGCGATAGAGGGGCGACCGACGGGCCGGAGGGGATGCAGCCGCACGTCAGTGGGCCGTCAGGCTGTCGAGGGCGCCGGGCTTGTCGTGGATGGCGAACTTGTCGACCATGGTCAGGCTGGCCTCGTTCAGGCCGTCGACCTGAACCTCGGTGCCTTCGCGACGGAACTTCAGGATCACCTTGTCCAGGGCCGCGATGGCCGACACGTCCCAGAAATGGGCGTGGGACAGGTCGATCCGGACGTGGTCGATGGCTTCCTTGAAGTCGAAGGCGGCGACGAAACTGTCGGCCGAGGCGAAGAAAATCTGGCCCCGGATGTCATAGTCCCGCGATCGGCCATCCTCGGACGTCTTCGAGCTGATGGCGACGATCCGTGCCACCTTCTGGGCGAAGAAGATGCCCGACAGCAGCACGCCGGTGAACACGCCCTTGGCCAGGTCGTGGGTCGCCACGGTGACGACGACGGTCGCCAGCATGACGAAGCTGGAGCTCTTGGGATGTTCGACGAGGTTCTTGATCGAGCCCCAGTTGAAGGTGCCGATCGCGACCATGAACATCACTGCCACGAGGGCCGCCATCGGAATCTGCGACACCCACGGGCCGAGCACCAGGATCATGAACAGCAGGAAGACACCGGCCAGCAGGGTCGACAACCGCCCCCGCCCGCCAGACTTCACGTTGATCACCGACTGGCCGATCATGGCGCAGCCCGCCATACCGCCGAAGAAGCCCGAGGCGATGTTGGCGATGCCCTGGCCCTTGCACTCGCGGTTCTTGTCCGAAGGCGTGTCGGTCAGTTCATCGACGATCGTCGCGGTCATCAGCGACTCCAGCAGACCGACCATCATCAAGGTCACCGAATAGGGGAAGATGATCATCAGGGTCTCGAAGTTCAGCGGGATGTTCGGGATCAGGAACATCGGCAGGGTCGCCGGCAGTTGTCCCATGTCGCCGACGACACGGATGTCGAGGCCCATAGCCATGGACAGGGCGGTCAGCACTACGATCGCCACCAGCGGCGACGGGATGGCCTTGGTCAGGCGCGGCAGGATGTAGATGATCGCCAGACCGCCGGCGACCATGGCGTAGGTCTGCCAGCCAACGTTGGTGACCTCCGGCATCTGGGCCAGGAAGATCAGGATGGCGAGGGCGTTGACGAAGCCGGTCACGACCGACTTCGACACAAACCGCATCAGCGCGCCCAGCCGGATATAGCCGGCGATGATCTGCAGGATGCCGGTCAGCACCGTGGCGGCCAGCAGGTATTGGAGACCGTGCTCGCGCACCAGGGTGATCATCAGCAGGGCCATGGCCCCGGTCGCCGCCGAGATCATGCCCGGGCGACCGCCCGCGAAGGCGATGACGACACAGATCACGAAGGAGGCATACAGGCCGACCGCCGGGTCCACGCCCGCGATGATCGAGAAGGCGATCGCCTCGGGGATCAGGGCCAGGGCCACGACAATGCCGGCCAGGGCATCACCTCTGATGTTCCCGAGCCAGGTTTCCCGGATCATTCCGAAGTCCAGTTTCATGGCTGGTAGTTTCATTCATTTTCTTTCGTGCGCACTTGGGTGCTTTCACTGCACAACGGGCAGTAAGTTAAAGGCCTAGACTGGAGCTGCATTGATGGTGCATTCTCTTTTATTCTGGAAGTGGAGCGTTTATTGAGATTACATGATCATCATCACACCGAGAGGCGAGCTTTGCATTGGCGTGGCGGCATGAGTGCGCCGGCCGACCGCCCGCTCGGCGACGTCGCGGAAGACCCCATCACGGGCACGATCAAATTCGTGGACCCCAAGGGCCGGTTCGCGATGATCTCGCGAGACGACAAGCTGCCCAAGGTGTTCGTCCACCTCAGCGCCGTTCAGGAGGCTGGCCTGGACGGTCTGGTCAAAGGGCAGCGCCTCTCGTTTCGGCTGCGGCGACAACCGGACGGCCGAACGCAGGCGACCGACATCTCGGCGATATGACCCAGCATGATCTGCGGGATGATCAGGACGCGCCTCACACGACTCGATCGCGCATGGCGCCGGGTCACGGACGGACCCCGGGCGGGTAAGGGACATGGGGATAAGCCGGAGGGCGACGACTAGGTGTGCGGTTCGTCAACGCACCTGTGCTCTAGCCGCTCAGCTATCGCTTCATGTTTCCTGGGGGATGGGCGCCCAGGGTAGCCACCCGTGTGAAACGGGTCCGACGAACAGGGGCTCTCTTGGCCTAGATCGCTGCGGTGCACAAGGCCCGGCGGGTCACGCCCGACCAATCAGTCCCCCGCCTCGCCGCCTGCGGGTGGGCAGGACCGTGACCAGCGAGAAGGAGGCTGAGGCGTCTTGTCGCGCCTTGCTCGCGGCCTTCAGAGCGACCAGCAGGGTGGTCGCATAGGCCAGAAGTTCGAGGACTTCCTCGATCAGAAGCAGGTTCCACAACTCGGCCTCGGTCAAGGTCACCGTGCCGCCCCACTCCTCGATGGCTGCGGCGAGCCAGACCAGGGCGATCCCCAGCCCGAAGATTGGAACCATCAAGACGACGGCGCGGGCATGGGACCACACACCAACAGCCCGATCGCGGGCGGTCACGAAGATGAGCGGCACCATCAGAACCGCTGCGAGATGCCAGCGCGCAGCGTGGCTCTCCAGATAGGACTGCCAAACGCCGTTCGCCTCCGCGCTGTATTCCCTGAGAGCGGCAACCCCGAGGACCAGACTGAACACGGCGAAGGCAGGAGCGCCAGGCCGACCCGTCTTCAACGCCGCGAGCAGGAAGGCGCAAGACGCAGCGGCCAGCACGACGATCTGTGCGATCTCCAGCGGCCCGGATTCGCCGAGGTCCATCATCGGCCGCCCTCTGCGCAAAGGAGCCGATCAGCGGTGACGAAACTCAGGCATGCCAAACGCAAGGCGGAGCATGGCCCACGGGCCATCTCGGTCATCATCATTACGGGTCAGTGCATCCTAACCCCTGTCGCGATCCGTCATCGCTGCCGGCCAAGCCGAATGGGGTCGTGTCGTCTCCGGGGGTTAGGCGCCCGGTATAGCCACCCGGTCACCCGGGTCCGACGGAAGCCAAGAAATAGGACGAGATCGGATGCTTTTGCAAGAATCTGGTCTGGAGGACCGGGTCCGAAAGAGCGCCAGACTCGCGGCTTCAGATTTTCGTTTGCAATCTCAGGACATTAGCTGCAGGCGGCCTAACACGTTACAGAATGCCGCGATTGGCGAAGACCTTCCGCGTCACAGTAAGTATATGAATTCTATAGCAGAATGGCGCGCCCGGAACGATTCGAACGTCCGACCCTCAGATTCGTAGGCTGGCACGTTCTCGATCAATTTCAACGCGCTAGGCTCTGGTGAATGTAACGTCATATCCGGAGGTGTCGGTCCGAGGGTGAACGTTCCAAAGACGCGATCGCTGGCGCGATGTTTGCCGAGGTCTGCTTTGCGCCAGCACCGGTCATTCACTGAGCGCCGAAAACACGACATTCAGTCAGGCCACCTGAGCCTGGGAACGTCCGCTTTTCGGTCCCATGCCTCTGGCCGTTCCCGACCCTTAGCGGACATGGTGGGCATAGGCGCAAGAACCACGTCATGCCAACATCCACCCATGGCGAAACTGACCACTCTTGGCATTCCCGCAGCCGCACTATGCGTCCTGTTGACCGCATGTTCGCAGCCTCGCGGGTCAACACCTCAGTCACCTTTGACTGTGGCCGAGGCACGTTCACTGCCCACAGCCCGACTAGCCGCCAAGATTCTAGGTCCGTTCCTTGGCCAACGCATAATTGAGGTTGTGCGGTATGATCATGGTGAGACGGGGGGACCTCCTGAAAAGGTAGAGTTCTATTCCCAACCTGAAACGCCTTCGCCCCGACTGAACCGGATATGCAGCATAGATGTCATCACGGTCGAGTATGACTGGATGGACTTTGACAGGGTCAACGACACTGCGCCCCTACAGGTAAAGCGTGTCTCAGCCGAGAGCCGTTACAAGACCTTTGACGACCCGCTAGGAGAGCCGGGCACGGAGGCTTACCAAACCGCATCAGATGTCGCTTGTGCGAGAATGAACACTGCTACTGACGCATTCCGCGCTCCCAGTGCCGGTGACGCTCAATGGTTGGCAGCAGTTGAGAAGGCCTATCTGCAGGAGCCCCGACACCTCGCCCGTCTCCCTTTCAGTTGCGGGGATTTCGCTGACAACACCTGTGCAAGTGCACTGGCTCAGCTACGGCATCTAGAACTCAAGGCAGCGACAACGGTCGAACGGACGGAGTGTGATCTGCCCGAGCAGAGGTGGGCATTGTCGCGATGCTACCGTCTGACCTTTCCCTACGCAGATTCAGACGACCCCGAATGGAAGCTTACCGTCTTGGCGGGAATACGGACGGGTAGTTCGCCGGTGGAAATACGCTCGCTCCACCTAGCGCACGTTGAAGAGCCCCTCGTGATGTATTGATTCCAGCAAAGGTCCGCTAACCCCCCTTTGCGGAAGTCGGCGACGTCCGCTTTACGGAAGGCTCGCCTTCAACCCACCCACCGCCCGATAGCGGACGTTCCGAACGTCTCAGATGAGCCAGGAACGGACTAATGACAGCGAGCCCCAGACTCTCCGGCAGCAAAAATCGCAAGGATTTCAGAGCTTCGAGATGGCTTTACATCTGCTGTTACACTTCAACGAATCGCCGCTGGCCCACGCAACAGGCCGTAAGCTACTGAAATACATAGAAATATGGCGCGCCCGGAACGATTCGAACGTCCGACCCTCAGATTCGTAGTCTGGAGAAGAGTCGTATAGATTGAATATCTTACTGAATATTGGCTGTAACAACCAACACCACACTGGGTCAGCAGCGCATCGGGGTTACAGATCGCGCGGGATGACCTCTGGCACCATATCTGCTCGCGCCAGAACCAGTCATTCAACTAGCTCGCAAAACGCGACATTCGGCCCACGATCAATGACCAGCCGAGCTGCGACCAGTCTCACAGCGCCCCGCCGCTATTCACCGACCGGAATCACAGCGGAGATGCTCTCCGCCAACTCGGCACTCCGGAACGGCTTGGTCAACCGCGGCAAGTCCTGCCCAACGGCGTCCACCTCTGCATAACCGGACACGATCAGTATCGGGAGTGTCGGCTTGATGGCACGCGCCTCCCGCGCGAGGTCCACTCCGCTCATTCCGGGCATGAGGTGGTCGGTGATCAGGAGGTCCGGCATCGTGCCAGTCTTAAGGAGTTGCAACGCCTCCTCTGCGGTCCCCGCCTCGACGACCTCGAACCCGAGGTCGATCAGCATGTCTGCGGTGCTCATGCGCACCAGCTTCTCGTCGTCCACGAGCAGCGCGACGCCACGACCGACGCGCGTTGCGGGAGTTGCGGCGGAAGCCTCTTGAACGCCGATCGCCGCAGTGCTGATCGGAAGCCAGAGCTCGATCGTCGTGCCTTTGCCCGGCGTGCTGTCTATTATCAGCCCGCCACCGAGCTGCGCCGCGAGGCCGTGGACCATGGACAGCCCCAAACCGGTTCCCTTGCCGACGCCCTTTGTGGAGAAGAACGGCTCGATCGCTCGCTGGCGCGTTGCATCGTCCATCCCAGCCCCTGTGTCGACGACGCACAGCAGCACATAGTCCCCCGGCTGGAGACCCGAGGTGTGGCCCGGGCACACGCTCTCTCGCCTTGCCGTGACACTGAGTTCGCCGCCGTCCGGCATGGCGTCGCGTGCGTTCACCGCCAAGTTCAAGAGCGCCATCTCGAGCTGGTTCGGATCGGCCTTGGCCGGCGGCAGATCCGGGTCGATAACCACACGCACATCGATCGTCGGACCGAGCGTCGAGCCGATCATGCCGACCATGCCTTCAACGAGCTTAGATATCTCCACCGCGACTGGCTGGAGCGGCTGGCGTCGAGCAAAGGCGAGCAGACGCTGAACCAATATCTTCGCCCGCTCGGCCGATTGTAACGCGCCGTCGATCAGTCGACGCTCGCGCTCGCTACCGACGCCGCGGCGCACCAGCATGTCGAGGCTGCCGACTATCGGGGTGAGAAGGTTGTTGAAATCGTGCGCGACGCCGCCGGTGAGCTGCCCCATCGCCTCCATCTTCTGGCTCTGGCGCAGCGCCTCCTGGGTCTGCTCCAGCTCCGTCTGCGCCCGCACCCGGTCAGTCACGTCATAGGCCGCCTGAAACGCGCCGACCCGCTTACCGTCGCGGTCGCGCAAGGGGTGGAAACGCACCTCGTAGAAGGCACGCTCGCGCCTTGGATCGCCAAACTCGTCGAGAACAACGAACTCCTCGCCCGAGAGCGCGCGGCTCCAGTGGCGCTCGACCTGCACGCGGTGCTCCGGCATTGAGGCGAGCACGTCGAGCAAGTTGTCGCCGACCTTCGGGCGCACGCCGTACAGGCGCTCCATTCCGCTAATGGTGGCGTCGTTGACCGCGAGAACACCGTAGTCGAGGTCGCAGGCGAGTACGGAGGCGTCCGTGCTGTCGACGAAGTTGGCGAGAACCTGACGCTCAGCGAGCGCGTCGGCGACCCGCGCTTCGAGCGACTCGTTAAGATCGCGCAGATCGTCCTGAGCACGGGCGCGCTCGACCGCCGCCCAGGCGTGTGCCGCCACCTCGCGCACCAGCGCCTCCTCCTCAGCAGTCCAAACGCGCGGACGAGCCTGGTGGACGTGGAGGCCGGCCGCCCAGCGGCCGTCGCGGCGCAGCGGGACCGACAGGACGGCCGCCATGCCGGCGGCGGCGAACGCCTTCTCGCCTTCGACGCCGTGCGTGTCGTCAAAGCGCAGGACCTCGCCCGCGCGCAGGCGCGCTAACGTGTCCTCGCCGAAGTCGGCCAAGAAGTGGCTGCCGAGTATGCCGGGGCTCGCGTCAGTGCGCCACTCGTCGGTGACGACGAAACGGTCGCTGTCGACAAGATAGTAGTTCGCCTGGTCGACGCCGAGGTGCGGACCCAATCGCTCGGCGACCGCCGCCATGATCCCGGAGGGTGAGGTCAGCGCGCGCAGGGCGTCGCTCAACTCGACGCGAAAGCGGTGGCGCGCCTCGCTCTCGTGCAGCGCTGCTTCGGCGCGGGCCCGCTCGACCGCCGCCCAGGTGCGCTCGGCGACCTCTTCAACAAGGGAGACTTCGCCCGGTGTCCAGACTCGAGGGCTGGTTGAGGCGGCCACGATCGCCCAAAGCGGGTTGTTTTCGCCTTTGCGCAGGGTCGCAGCGATCAAAGCACGGATGCCGAGGCCGTCGAAACTGGCCTGGTCGCGGTCCGAAAGCCCCTCCATTTCCACGACATCGTCGAGCACCAGCGTCCGATCAAACGCGATCCGCAGCGCCTCGGGAAAATCGGACAAACGCACTTGAGCGGGCAACGGGGGCAGACGGTCGTCGTGCACCTGATGGGGAAAGTCGCCTAGATCCTCCGCCAGCCGATAAATACCGACATAGCAGCGATCGAGCCGCATCTGCCCCGAGAGCATCCGGAGCGCTCGGTCCGTCATGGCCTCGGCGCTCGGCTCCGCCCGTAGCGCGTCGCCGAGTTTCAGCAGGAACGCCTGGTGCTCCTGTTCCTCCAACTCGGCTTCCTCGCCATAGTGGAGCTCCGTGACCCGCGTGACTTGGTGAATGATGGCGCTGATCTCGCCCGACCCATCGAGCATTGGCGCGTTGATCGCCTCCCACCAATGCGGCTCGAACCCGCCGTCGAGAGTGACGAGGTCGTAGCGCACGCGCTCCATTGCGTCGGTCGTCCGCGTCGTCAGGACACGGTCCAGCGAAATGGCGAGCGCATCGGACCCGAGTTGGCCCGGGCGGCTCGGGTCATCAGGAAGAACATCGAACAGCCTGCGGCCGACGAGACTTTCACGTGTCGTCAGAGTTGCGGCGAAATACGCATCGTTTGCTGCAATGATTGTGAAATCCGGCGCGTTTGGCGCAAGCACCATGAACGGCACCGGCGATGCGGCGAACAGGGCCTGGTATCGCGCTTCGCTTTCGCGCAGCGTCGCATCGGCGCGGCGAATTTCGGTAACCTCGTGACCTTCAAGGAAGATGCCGGTGACGTCGCCCGCCTCGTCGCGCATCGGTTCGTAGACGAAATCAAGGACAACCTCGCGGCCTTGCTGGTCGGGCGCTTCGCGGAGCGTCACCGCAGTGCCTTCCGCGACGAACCGCTCGCCCGTTGCGTAGACGCCGTCCAGCATTTCGAACAGGCCCTGGCCTGCAAGGTCCGGGAACGCATCGCGCACCGTACGGCCGAGCAAGTCGCGCCCACCGGCGAGCTGGACATAGGCCTCGTTCACGAACTCGAACGTGTAATCGGGTCCGGTCAGGATGGCGATGAACCCCGGCGTCTTTTCGAACAGCCGTCGCTGGCGTTCGGCTTGCTCTTTGAGCCGCTGCTCGGTCAGCACCTGACCGGTCGTCTCCGTCGCGGCGCAGAACAGGCCGACGACCGCGCCGTCTTCGTCGCGCACGGGCGAATAGGAGAAGGTGAACCAACAGTCCTCCGGGCAGGCGTTGCGGTGCAACACCAGATGAAGATTTTCCGACCAAGTCGCCTCGCCGCCGAGCGCGCTGTTCACCAGCGGCTCGACCTCGTCCCAGACTTCCGACCAGACCTCCCGGAACGGTCGTCCCAGCGCCCAAGGGTGCTTCTGTCCGAAAACCGGACGGTAGGCGTCGTTGTAGAGAAAGACGAGTTCCGGCCCCCAGGCGACGAACATGATGTGCTTGTTGGCGAGCATCAGCCCAACCACCGAGCGCAGCGACTGCGGCCAGTCCTCCGGCGGTCCGACCGGCGAAATCGACCAGTCGTGCGCGCGCATCAGCGCGCCCATCTCGCCGCCGCCGGTCAGGAACGTGAGATTGGAACGGCTGGCCGAAACACTTTCCAATCGCCGTCCCCTTCTTGTGGTCCCCTGCAACTTGGATGACCTACCCAAGACTTAGCGCGCAAGACCCGCCTCGTCGTTGGGTAAAGCAATCAACTTAAAAATATCATGCCGCGAGGCGTTCGACCCCAACAGCAGACATTGTGACGGACCAGACAACCCAGCCCTGATCGATCATCTGGCCGATCGTCGCCGCGCGTCAGCGCCACCACGAGACCGGTCGGTTCTCCAGCTTGACGTAGCTCATCAGAACCAGAGGGCGAGCGCCGCAGGTGCGATCGGACCGTCGGTCTGGGATTCATTACGGGTGTAGGACACGCGGGCGACCCGACTGCCGCAGGTGCACCGAAATCGGCTGGATCGTCCCTAAACCGGCCAGAACCGCACCGAGCCGAACAGGGGGCGAGGATCCATCAGGACGGCGCGGCCACACTCCGGGCGGTCGCACTGGACCACCAGTCGGCGGCCGTGTTCTGGCGCTACGTCTTCGCGTGCGATGCGCGGGCGATTGAGGTCGGGCATGACATCACCCAGCGATGGCGGTGGAGCAGCCCAGGCTTCGGAGCTGGATGCCGGCGGCGGATCGCAGAACAGCGCCGGGAACCCGCGCCTCAATACGGTCGAGTATCTCTCCAGCGGCGCGAACGCGGTCGGTCTTGCGGGCGAGTTCAGCGTCCAGCTCGGCGAGCAAGCAGGCCAGGGATCGGTCGTTCATTCACTCTCTCCAGGTTGCCGACCCGGGGCACTTGTGACTCCGCCGGACGGCGGCACGCAAGCAAAGTTCCGTATTTGTTCTTAATTCTGTGGGCGCCGATGAAGGCGCTCAGTTCGGCTGGAACGCCCTGCCACGGTTGCCGATCAGCACCCAGCCAGCGTTCGTCGGCATGTATCCGCCTTTAGCCTTGGCGACGGCCAGCCCCAACACCGCCAGCTCTGGCCCCCGGCTTGGTGCCGCCGCGCGGGCGGGGTCCACCATATCGAGCAGGGCCTCAACGCGTTCGGGGTCGGTCATCATCATGAGATCTCGGACGGGTTGAATGGGCGTGGCAGAGGGCGCGGCGTGCCTCGCTTTCTCTGCAGGAGTGGACTCTAGCAGCTCCCGGAGGAGTTTCAGGGGAGCAGATCAACGATACGTTCGCGCGCATGCTGACAGGCGTCTGTCGGGACCCCATATCGCCCCGCAATATTAAGCACATTCAATATGTTATTTCATATCGGGCGGGGTCTCGCTTTCAACGCCGATCAACAGATCGGACGGCGCTTGAGCCGTTGGTACCCGATGGCGCATAAGACAGCGATGGCGGTCAAACTCGTAAAGCTGCAATCGCTGGAGCGCGGCTACCTCACGGTCCTACGCGTTCGGTCAGCCCTTGGATGGCTGATCTTCGCAACGATGGCGGCGGTGGCTGACGGCTATCTGCAATGGCGTCTCGGCCTCACCCCGGGGGTCGTCGCTGGACCTGTCATTGCACTGGCCTTCCTGTCGATCGTCGTCCTCGTTCCGGGGCGCTGGCGTCGGTGGGGCTATGCCTTTACCGACAGAGAACTGCACGTCGCGTCTGGCTGGCTGACGCGCGAACACACGATCGTGCCGCTCTCTCGCGTCCAGCACATCGATGTGAGCCAAGGTCCCATCGAGCGCAGCGCGGGTGTCGCAACCCTCAGCCTGCACACCGCCGGCACCGAGAACAGCCTTGTGGTGCTCCCCGGCATAAGCCGCCAGCGTGCCGAGGAAATCCGCGATGCGATCCGCGGCCGGATCAGCGACGCGCCCTGGTGAGCGAACCCGATCCTTCGAGCGTGGCCGAGACTCTGCCGCCGCGCCGCCTCGACCCGCGCACCATCCTCATCAAGGTCCTCCAGAACTCGCCCTCCATCCTCCTCGCCTTGCCGGCGATCCTGGTCGCATCGCGCGGCGAAAGCGCGGCGATCGGGCTGCTGGTCGTGGGGATGTCGCTGCTGGGGGGCCTCATTCTGGTCTCCAGCTGGCTTCGCTGGCGGACCTTCACCTACCAGATCCTGCCAGGGCAGCTCGTCATCGCAAGCGGCCTGATCAATAGGACCCGCCGATCGATCCCGGCCGAACGGATCCAGGATGTCTCGATCAAACAGGGGCCCTTGTCACGACTGCTGGGTCTTGCACAGGTCCGCATCGAGACCGGTGGCGGGGAGGCCGACGAGGGTCAGCTCGATAGCGTCAGCCTCTCGGAAGCGTATCGGCTTCGAGAAGTGCTCCGGGGCCTTCGAACGAACGGTGCCCCCTCGGAGGCGGCCGGCGGGGAAGCTGAAAACGAGGCCGAAGCCATCCTGTTCAGGTTAGGGCTACCCCGCCTGCTCTACTCCGGACTGTTCAGCTTCTCGCTCGTCTGGGTCGCAGCCATATTCGGCGTCGGCCAGTATCTGAACCAGGCGCTCGGTTATGGCTGGGACCGATGGCTGGACCTGCTCGGCGTTTCCGAGCAGACGCTGAGATCGAACATGAATGGACCGGTCGTCCTGGCTGCGGCTGGTCTGGCTTTGGCAGTCGGAGTGCTGGCCGGCGTCATCCGGACGACGTTGCAGAACTTCCGCTTCAAACTCGCCTATGCTGAGGGCCGGTTTCGCTACAGCCGGGGCCTGTTGACACGCACCGAGGTGGTGGTGGCCAAGCGCCAGATCCAGCTCAGCCTAATCGAGCGCGGTGCCGTGAGCGGTCGGTTGGGATGGTCGGCGCTCAAGGTCCAGACACTGGGCGGCAGCGATCACCTCTCTGGCCGCCAGGAACTCGTTCCTTTTGCGCGGCCTGCGGAACTGGCTCCCATCATCGCCCTGGCTGGACTTCCGCCCTTCGAGCGGTCACTGCTGCGGTCGGTCTCGGCCTTGCACGGCGTGCGTGCCCTCGTCGCTTTTGTCTTGTTGCCGACCGTGATCATCTTGGGCGCTACTACCGTCTTCCCGCTTGCCGCCCTGCTTCTGTTCACGATGCCCGCCCCGCTAGCGGTCGCGCTGCTGCGGCCCCGCTATCACCGGTACGCGCTCGCCGAGACCAGCGTGCAGGTATCGCGCGGGGTCCTCAAACAGCGCGACTGGACCATCCCCTACGGCAATGTCCAGGCCGTCACGGTGCGGCGCGGACCCATCCAGCGGATGCTTAGGATCGCCACGGTGCGGATCGACACCGCCGGTGGACGCGGCATCCACACCCCACATATCCTAGATATCGATGTGGACCAGGCCTCAGCCTTCGTGCGCGACCTCCTCGAACGCGCAAACAATCTGGGAGGGACAACTCACGGAAACGCGCGGTAGGTCAGGCAGAAGGACGGGCGTCCAACCCGGTCGGACATAGCGGCTCTGCGCCAACTGCGGACAGTGGGACAAAGTCGAAAAGCGGACCTCCAACGTTAGCAGCTGGCGCAGAGGAAGCCTCACAGCCGCGAGGATGTTATCACCTAGCCAGCATGTCCACGCCGCGCACTCTTCCCCCGGTCGTCTACCACCCGGCCTACAGCGCTACGCTTCCGCCTGGGCATCGCTTCCCATGGAAAAATACGCTCGACTGGCTCAGGTGCTGGAAGAAGAGGGTCTGATCGGGCCTGAGGGACTGCACACCCCCGAACCCGCCACCTTCGAGATGCTCGCCGCCGTGCACGACCCCGGCTACGTCCGTCAGGTGTTGGACGCTGCCGTTCCGCCTAACGTCGAGCGGGTCATCGGCATGCCGGTGACCCGCGGTGTCTCGGATCGGGTGCAGGCGGCGGTCGGCGGCACCCTGATGGCGGCGCGTCTAGCGCTTCGCTATGGCTTGGCCTGTAACACCGCCGGCGGCAGCCACCATGCGGGACCAAGGAGCGGCGCAGGCTACTGCGTCTTCAATGACATCGGCGTGGTCGGCCGCGCGATGATCGACGCAGGCGAGATCCGTAAGGCTCTCGTCGTCGATCTTGACGTACACCAGGGCGACGGCACCGCCTTCATCTTCGAGCAGGAGCCGAGGGTCTTTACCTTCTCCATGCACGGTGAGAAGAACTATCCCGTGCGACGAGGCCCAAGTGATCTGGACATCGACCTACCGGATGGGACCGGCGATGAAGCTTACCTGGCCGAGCTGCGAGCGACACTTCCTGTCCTGCTCCAACGCGTCCAGCCGGACCTCATCTTCTACATCGCCGGCGTCGATCCGCATGTGAGCGACCGTCTCGGCAGGCTGGCCCTGAGCGACGAAGGCCTGTTAGCGCGCGACGCCTATGTTCTGGAGACCTGCTTGCCTGTAGCGCCGGTCGTTGGCGTGATTGGCGGCGGCTACGACAGCGACATCGACCGGTTGGCGCGCCGCCATGCCACTCTGCACCGCGCTGCTGCTGACGCTTGGCGCAGCGGGCTGGCCCGGCCGGCCGGCTGAGCGATGTCCGACGAACACCCTCCCCTGATCGTCACGGCCGCCATGGATGACGGGGCGTTCGCCTGGTTTGAGGACTTGCGTCAGTCGCACTTCCCGCGGCACCGCAACAAGGTCCCCGCGCATCTGACACTCTTTCACGCTCTTCCGGGTGTACATGAGCGCGCCGTGGCGCAGACGCTGAAGGCGGCGTGCCAACGCCGCCGCCCTCTTCAGCTGGACGTGCGAGGCCCTTGGTCCCTGGGTCATGGCGTTGCCTACCGGCTCGCCTCTCCTGACCTCGAACGAATGCGAGCAGAGCTGGCGGAAGCTTTCTCACCCTGGCTTACGCGTCAGGATCAGGCCCCGTTCCGGCCCCACATCACCATCCAGAACAAGACGGATCCGGGTGACGCCCGCCTGCTGCTCGAGCACCTGCAAATGGAGTTCGAGCCATTCCACATCTTCGCCGAAGGCCTGCTGCTCTGGCGCTATCTCGGAGGGCCTTGGGCGCTCGTCGAACGATTTGAGTTTGACGCTCCCTGAGCATGTGGGATCGCTCAGCGCCCAATTGCGCACCTCGGTTTCGCGCGCCGACCGCAGCATTCGAAATGAGCCGCTGGTACTCCGAACAGCGTTTTCAAAAAAAGATCTGCACCTTCTACTCGGGCCCAGTTCTGGACGGCCGAGAGATCGAAGAAGCGAAGAAGTTCAGCAGAGACTGGTCGGTCGATCGTCCTGACGAATTCGCCTGTTAGGCTTGGAATTCAACTGACGTCATTAACTGTGGTTTTAACCTTGGACCACCCTAGCCAGGCCGAGCATTTGGCTCAGGACCCAACCTGCGATTCCGATGTGAGCAAGGGTGACGAGCACAGACAGCCCGTGAAGCCATTTGAACTTCGACTTGGCACCCGCGTCGGGCGCGCGATTGATGGCAGGCATCCACATTTGGCGCGTTGGCAAGACCGTTACAGCGATAGTCGCCAAGGCAGGCGAAAGAGGCAATGACAATGGCCATGTGAGGATAGCGGCCAGCGTCGCAGTCCCCATGACAAACAGGTAGAAGTGCGGAAAGGCTTGGCGAATTGTCGGGCCCGCTGTCTCAGGCGGAAGGGCCGTGAAGATGAAGGCCGCAAAGCCAAAGGAATAAAGGATCATGCCTCCGAACAAGAGCGCGGTGGCCAGCAGGGCTGCTGTGATCATTGGTGGGTTCCGGCACGGGATGAGCCCCCCTCATATGTGGATCGGCGTCGAAATCGGACCCCATCGAAAGGCAGCCTAGATGGTTGGATTCACTATATAATATTACGTTGGCGCGTGTGCTGACAGGCGTCTGTCGGGACCCCGTCTCGCCCCGAGATATTGAGCTCATTCAATGTGTTACCTCATATGGGGTGGGGTCCGGCCTTCAACGCCGATCAACAGTTTAGACAAATGAAGACGCTGCAGAAGTTCAGCTCGGTCCACGCCGCATTCCACAACCACTTCAATCAGCACCGCCACCCTATCAGCAGAAAGACATAAAAAGCCCAACGCTCAACCGCCCTGGCTGAGTGGCAGACGCTTGCCGCATAGGCATCGCCTCCCCTGCCCGGACTCCCGTCGGTGGAGACGACTTAGCGTTGGACTGACAGCACCCAGCTGTCAGCTGTCAGCTGTCAGCTCGGAGAGCTGCTGTTGGAGCAGTTGGGGGGCGTCAACTCGTCCTCGGCCAAAGTTAGATTACTGGACTAGTTCTAACCGAGCCCGCTTGCGCAGTGATTTCAGATCACCTCGCGCTTTGGAAATTTGCGTCATGCTGAAAGCCACGATGAAGATGGCACTCAGGATCATCACGACCGTCGGCGCCGGGGCGCTGTCGAGGAAAAAACTTAAATAGACACCGGCGAGCGACGCGACGACGGCGATGACGACCGCGACTATCATCATCGGCAGAAACTGACGCGTGACCAGAAACGCGATCGCGCCCGGTGCGATCAGCATGGCGATGGTCAGGATAATGCCGGTTGCCGTCATCGCCCCGACGATCGCGAGCGACAGCAGGCACAGCAGTCCATAGTGCAGCCAGCGCACCGGCAGGCCCAAGGCTCCGGCCTGCTGCGGATCGAAGGCGTACAGCATCAGGTCGCGCCAGCGCAGGCCGATGACGACGACCACGAGAACGGCAATCATCCCACTCAAGATCAGGTCGGAAACGCCCACGCCCAGCATATTGCCGAATAGAATGTGATCCAGGTGAACGTCGGTTTCGATTGCCGTATAGAGGACCAGCCCCAGACCGAACATGCCCGAGAACACGACCCCAAGAACCGTGTCCTCCTTGATCCGGCTGTTCTCCTTTAGCCAGCCGGTAAGGAGGGCGCAGATCATGCCGGCCACAAAGGCGCCGACCACGAACGGCACTCCCGCCACATAGGCCAGCACCACGCCGGGCAGCACAGAGTGCGAAACGGCGTCGCCCATAAGCGACCACCCCTTTAGCACCAAGAAACACGACAGCAGCGCCGTCGGCACTGCCGTCAGCACGGCAATGGCGAAGGCGTTCTGCATAAACGGAAACTGGAACGGGCCCGTCAGCATCTCGATCATGACGCGACACCTGCGGTATGAGCGGCTTGTCGTCTGCGACGGGCGGCCAGCAGGCCGTGCTTGGGGGCGAACAGAAAGGCGGTGGCGAAAACCAGGGTCTGCAACACGACGATCACCCCGCCCGTCGCCCCGTCCAGGTAATAGCTTAGGTATGCCCCGACGAAGCTGCAGGTCGCCCCGACAGCGACGGCGATCATGATCAGCCGCGGAAAGCGGTCGGTCAGTAGATAGGCCGTCGCTCCCGGCGTCACGACCATGGCGATGACAAGAAAGGCCCCAACGGTCTGGAGCGCGGCCACGGTGCAGGCGCTAAGCAGGACAAAAAACAGTCCTTTGAGGACCGTCGGGTTCAGGCCGACGGAGCGAGCGTGGTTCTCGTCAAAAAAAGCGACCATCAGATCCTTCCATTTGGCCAGTAGGATGGTTAGGGACAAGCCCGCGATAATAACCAGCTGGATCGTGTCGGCCCGGGTCACCGCCAAGATATTGCCCAACACGATCGTCTGGATGTTCACCGCCGTCGGAGACAGCGACACCATGAACAGCCCCAGGCCGAAGAAGGCCGTGAAAATCAGGCCGATGATTGCGTCCTCTTTGAGCTTGGTGCGCTGGTTCAGGAACAGCATGGTCGCGGACGCCAGCCCACCGGCCAGAAAGGCCCCCAGCGAAAACGGCAGCCCAAGCATGTAAGCGCCGGCCACGCCCGGCACTATCGAATGCGACAGCGCGTCTCCCATCAGCGACCATCCCTTCAGCATCAGATAGGCCGACAAGAAGGCGCAGACGCCCCCGACCAAGGCACTGACGAACATGGCGTTGATCATATAGCCATAGCCGAACGGCTCGATCAGGGTCGCGATCACGGGACCGTTTCCGGGCTCGGCTCGGGGGTGCGCTCGGAACCGACTGACCCTGGCTTGCCATAGACGATGAACGGTCTTTCGTCGTCGGTCAGCACCCCGATTGCCCGACGCCCGGAACCCAACGCCGCGTCGCCCAGGATGACGTGGCGCAACACCCCGCCGAACGCCTTTTCCAGATTGGCCTGGGTGAAAACCTCTTCGGTCGGGCCCGCGGCAATTACGGTCCGGTTGAGCAGGACGGCGTGGTCGCAGAACTCCGGCACCGTCCCCAGATTGTGTGTCGAAACCAGCAGCACCCGGCCCTCGTCGCGCAGACCCCGCAACAGATCGGTGATGGCGTCCTCGGTCTTGACGTCCACGCCGGTGAACGGCTCGTCCAGCAGGATGACCCGTCCGTCCTGGGCCAGGGCGCGGGCCAGGAAGACCCGCTTCTTCTGGCCGCCCGACAGTTCGCCGATCTGGCGTTTGCGGTAATCGCTCATGCCGACCCGCTCCAACGCCACATCGACGGCCGCGCGGTCGGCGGCCGTGGTCATCCGCAGCCAGTTCATCCGGCCATAGCGGCCCATCAACACCACGTCCTCGACCAGGACGGGGAAGTTCCAGTCGACATCCTCGCTTTGGGGCACATAGGCGACCAGGCTCTTCTTTAGCGCCGCCTTGACCGCCAGGCCCAACACCGAAACCGTTCCGCCCGTGACCGGCACGAACCCCATGATGGCCTTGAACAGGGTCGACTTGCCGCTGCCGTTGACGCCGACCAAGGCGGTGATGCTGCCGGCCGGCACGACGAAAGATGCGTCTGACAGCGCCGTGTGGCCGTTCCGGTAGGTCACCGTCGCGGAGCGGATATCCAGGCCGGCGGCGTCTGTCGTATCCCTCACGCCGACAACCCCGTCGCGATCGTTTCAGAGGTCACGCGCAGCAGGTCCAGATAGGTCGGCACCGGTCCATCCGCCTCACTGAGTGAGTCGACATAAAGCACCCCACCATAGGCCGCGCCGGTCTCGCGCGCGACCTGTATGGCCGGGTCGGCCGAGATGGTGCTTTCGCTGAACACGGCCGGGATGCGATTGGCACGGACGATGTCGATGACTTTGCGCACCTGTTGCGGCGTGCCCTGCTGATCGGCGTTGATTGGCCACAGATAGACCTCACGAAGCCCGAAATCGCGCGCCAGATAGCTGAAGGCGCCCTCGCTGGTCACCAGCCATCGACGCTCCGGCGGAATGACGGCCAGCCGCTGGCGGATGGGCGCGACCACGGCCGCGATCCGCGCCTTATAAGCCTCGGCATTGGCTTGGTAGGTCCCGGCATTCGGAGCGTCGTAGCGGGTGAAGGCACCGGCGATATTGTCGACATAGACCTGGGCGGCGGTCGGCGACATCCAGGCATGGGGATTGGGCCGACCGCTATACGGGCCTTCGCCGATCCCCATCGGCTCCAAGCCGTCGGTCAGAGTGACGCCCGGCACGTCGCGTAGATTGCCAAAGAACTGCTCGAACCACAGTTCCAGGTTCAGGCCGTTCCAAAGGATCAGGTCGGCGTCTTGGGCCTTCAGCAGGTCGCCGGGCGTGGGCTGATAGTTGTGAATCTCGGCCCCGGCGCGGGTGATGGACTCGACCGTGATCCGGTCGCCGGCCACGTTGCGGGCCATGTCGGCGAGGATGGTGAAGGTCGTCACCGCCTTGAAGCCGCCCCCCGCTCCGGCGCTATCTGGCGCCGAGCAGGCCGACATTCCGGCCAACGCGAATGCGCCGCCTGCGAGCGCAAGAACGCCCCTGCGGCTCTGGGTGATTTGGGGCCGGATTTCCGAGATCAAGGTCGTCTCCCCTACGCTTGCCTAACGGTGGAATACGTCCAACTCGCACAAAAGTTGCCTGATGCTAAATATTTTAGTCGAGGCTGAAAATTTGTTTGGAGATTGTTGATCGGGGCCTCACCTCTCGGTGCGAGCGTTCGCGCCATCTTCGCTTGCGCACCCATCTGTCGAGGTGACCGCGTGATGCGTATCTCTACTATTTTGCCTTATATTCAATGGTCTAGGGGCTTCGTATTCGCGGTCTCAATGGTCGCGTCGTCCACCGTCATGGCGCAGGAGCCCGACAAGTCCCGATACACCCTGACCAACCCGACCCCGCACGAGCTGATGCGCGAGCTGTCCACCGACCGGCCTGACAAGACTGAAAGCGCCTATACGGTCGATGCCGGACATTTCCAGTTCGAGATGGATTTCGCGACCTTCACGACCGACCGGGATGAAGACACCGACCTCCGAACTGAAACTCTGAACCTCAGCCCGATCAACCTGAAGGTGGGGCTAACCAACAGCACCGATCTGCAGATCGTGATCGATTCCTACATCCGCCGGACGGTGATCGACCGGGTGTCCGGGACGCGATCGACGGCCGAGGGGTTCGGTGACGTCACCGTTCGGTTGAAACACAATCTGTGGGGCAATGATGGCGGCCGAACGGCTTTGGCTCTGATGCCGTTCGTCAAGACGCCGACTAACACAAACGGCCTAGGCAATGATGCGGTGGAGTTCGGGCTGATCGTCCCCCTCGCGATCGCAGTGTCCGATCGCGTCGGCATCGGGCTGATGACCGAGATCGACATGCTGGAGGATGCGGACGGCAGCGGCCTATCGCCATCGTTCGTGAACTTGGCGACCGTCGGTTTTGCCCTGACCGACCGCGTTGCAATTTACGCCGAAGTATTTACGGAACGTAGTTCCGAGGGCGGTGCCACGTGGGTGGTCACCTTCGACGCCGGCGTCACCTACGCCTTGACCGACAGCATCCAATTGGATGCAGGTGTTAACTTGGGCGTCACAGACGCAGCTGATGACATCGCCCTTTTTGCCGGATTGTCACGAAGATTCTAGGCGGTCCTAGTCAATCATATGGCAATCGGGCGACGAGATGAGAACGGGCACGTGAGGAGGCGTTGTCAGGATAACCGCGCCGGGTCGAGGAGCGTCCTACCCTGCCGGAATCAGGCGACCGCAGTCGCCCATCCGGCATCGGCTTCGGCGCGATAGCGGCGAAGGGTTGGATCTGTCGATCAAATGACGCTGGGTGTTGAAGGTGTTGTAGATCTCCGCGTGGGTGGTGAGGAATCTCTGTGCTGAAGACTGCGATTTGAACCGCTGCTGTTGCCGTTCTCGTCGTCGGATCGGGAGGTGGGAGTTCTCGACGCGGTTGTTTTCCCGCAGCCGAACCGGCCGGTGCAGAGGTGTTGTCAAGTTAAAGCCACACTTGGTGCCGTCGGTTGAATACTATGCCCAAGCGGCGAGTCGGGCAGGTCTGTTCATCGACCACCCTCTGCTGAATTTCTTCTTTTTTTGCCCGATCGGTGTCCCTGAAATAGGCCTGACTAGAAGCTGCGAATCTCATCCTGACAACACCCGTCGAACGACGACGCTGAATCTAGTTTGCAGGGACGGAGTGTGTTCGCCAGGCTCTCAGCGAAGGGCCATCCGTAGGCGACCAAACGACCAGTCCTGGGCCTCCCTGGCGTCACGCACGACGTCGGCCATTGAGAAGAACTCGTGCACCGAGCCTTCCCAGCTCCGGCGTTCGACCCGAACCCCGGCTGAGCGCAGCGCGGTTTCAAGCGTCGCGCCGTCGTCGCGCAGAGGGTCGATGTCGGCGTTGACGATGGTGACGGGAGCGAGGCCACGCAGATTGGCGGCGACGAGGTTGAAGCGGGGATCCTGCTGATCGGCCGGACCGCGCAAGGCATATTGGCCGAACCACGTCAGGGTGGCGGTGCGCAGCGGCAGGCTTTCGGTGTTCGCCATTTTCGAAGCCAGCATCGGATCGGCGTTGGCGATGGGATAGACTGCCAGGATCGCCTCTGGCTGAGTCCAGCCTGCGTCTCGCGCAGAGATCGCGACATTCAGGGCCAGATTGCCCCCAGCGCTTTCACCGGCGACCGCGATGTTATCGGGATTTCCACCCCAGGAGGCGGCGTTCTGAACCACCCATCGCCACGCGGCGTTGGCATCGTCGTGAGCGGCGGGGAACTTGTTCTCCGGGCCTTTGCGATATTCGACCGAGACCACGATCGCGTTTAGCGCCTTGGCCATTGCGCGCGGCGTGGCGTCATAGACGTCGAGGTCGGCGATAACCCAGCCGCCGCCGTGGAAGTAGACCACGACCGGGAGGTCCGTGCCCGTGGCGTTCGCGGGTTTGTAGATGCGAGCCGGCTGCTGGCCGGCTCCGGCGGGATACATCAGGTTTTGCGTGGTCACGCTTGCATCGGCGGCCGTGGACATGCCCATGTCGGTCTTGACCCGCATCACCGCCTGATCTGGCGACGGCTGTGTGCGAGCCTGTGCGACGCTCAGGGACTCGATCGGCCGTGCTCCGAGCGCGGCCAGAGCGTCGAGCACCCGCTGCATGTCAGCGTCGGGCGCGCCGCTCATTCCAGCCATAGCTTGAGCTTCGCTATCGCCCATCATCATGCCGCCCATCGACCCGCAGGCGGCCAGTGTCGCGGCCAGACCCACGGAGGCGGCCAGAGCAGCCATACGAGCGATTTTCATGAGAGTTCCTTGTGGCTTAAAGGCCGTTCGCTGAAAGAACCCGGGTCGGCCGGCGATGTTCCAAACGGTAGAGGTCGAAGAAGGGGGCGGCGATCTTCTGCCGAACAAGCCACTGGGTGCCGCACTGTCCGTCAGGCTCTGTAGCCGAGCGCCTGTTCTTCGACTGCGGACCGAACCTTCATGAGCGCACGACGCATCCAGTACTTCATAGTGCCCAGCGGGATGCCGTCTCTCCTGGCAATAGCAACATACGATTCGCCGTCTACAAAAGCCGCGTGAAGATGTTCACGCTCGCGGGCACTCAGTTGGGCGAGCTCTTTCAAGACCCGCTGCCACTGCTGTTGCTTGATCACGGCATCGAGCGCACTGGGCGCATCATCTTCAATCTGGTCAAGTTCGTCGTTGGTCATCGGGCGCTGCGAACGCCTCCAGTCTAGAGAACGGTTCCGCGCGATAGCCGATAGCCATGCGATGGAACTTCCCCGCTCTGGATCAAACTGAGAAGCGCGTTTCCAGACCGTGGCGTAGACCTCGCTCGTTACGTCTTCTGCTGCATCTCGATCCCCGCAGATTCGGATGCAAGTGGCAGAAAGTTTTGAGAACGTCAGCGTATAAACTGTACCAAACGCGTTCTTGTCGCCGGCCCCGGTCAACAGCAAAGCATGTTGCAATCCGCTCTGGGCCGGAGTGAGAGGGGCGAGATCATTGAACTCACGACGTCGTGCGTACATCTCGCGTCTTGTTAATCCAGCCATGTTGGGCCCGCTCGCTCGGCGAGCGGTCACGGCTCGATCGGCTATCCACAGACAGTCTGCGGTCTAGGTTGCTCGAACGCACGATAGGGGTGTCCGTTGCGCCAACCGGCAGTCTGACACGCGGCGGCACCGAACGGTCTCTATTCTTCAATGCCTCGCCGAACGACCCTTTCCGCGTCGCCTCGAGTTGAGAGCCATGCATCCAATCGTACGCGACTAATCTGCCCGCCCAACTGCAGCCTCAAGTAAGGACAGTGATCAGCCAAGGCGGCCGTTTGACCCGTCCACGCAAATGTCCGCAGCGGGTCGAGATCGGTCGCGGTCTGGCGGCGAGAAAGCGGACGTCATCAGGCAGCCGGCATCCCCTTCGGGGCCCAGCGCTGCGCCCAACGCCATCCCAGCTCAGACTCACGGACTGCCCAGCCGGAAGGCACGTCCGCCTCAGGCCGGCTCCATGTCCTACGGGAAGATGTGGTGCCGCTTAGGTGACTCGAACACCTGACCCCCGCATTACGAAATCTAGTCAAGCAGAAGGGTCAAACCCAACGCCAGCATGGGTTTGGAGGGCCAGCAGCGGCTGCGATAGTCGGCCGACCCAACCCCTTCCCAGTCTGGGCGAAGCGGATGTTTCCAACTCTTCTGAGCTGCGGCGCCTTCCGGTGGGCGCGTCCACAATTCCGACCTGCGCTATACCCGCAAACACTGCCGGAGGCGGGGCTTCGAGGCGGTGTATCGGAGTGGTGTCCAGGCGGTTGTCCAACCCTCGCCCACCGTCGAGAATGTCCGATGTTCGGCCCGATCCCTTCCACTGATGTCGACCCATCCGAGACATTGGCAGCGTCCGATCATCGATGGGGCACTGCTGCGTTATTAGTGGAACATGTTATGAACGATCCGTAGTTGCCTCGCGCCGAAGCAGATGTTGGACAGTCAGGCCGATTTGACGGCGTTAAGTCCGGAGCGGCTCGGCGAACGGTCGCACCTCGCGCCCCTCGTCGCTTAACCCAAGTTCCAACCTTTGGTTGAGGCAGAGGCTCATTCGTGCTCGCCATCCGGCCGACGCCCAGAACCCTTGAACACGGACGGCTTTACCTTCGCAGCCGTGTAGGTGGCGACCGTGATGGCAGCCGCGCCAATCAACACGGCGTGGCCGATAATGTTTGCGAAAGCAGTCGTGTAGCTGCCGATCGCGATTGAAAAGCTCACCGCCCACATGAAGCCCAACGCCTGGAGGATGTAGTGCCTGATGGCCACGTCTTCGATGTGACGCAGAGGGCTCACCTTGTGATTGAAGATGAAATCCCATGCTTGAACGATAAGCTTTATCATTTCTGTGACCCTTCGAACGATGTTTGCTTAGCACAAAGCCGTTCTCGCTTGCGAGGGGTGCGCGTGTGAGTTCTGCTCACAATGCGGATTTCAGACCAGTCAGGTTCTGGCCCCCCCCGTCCGCCCGGCACCGTTCGATACACCGTGCTCGGTGCTACCCCGACTGCCCCGCCTGACAAACTAAGCCACCTCATTCTTCATGACGGGGCTGGATTTGGCCGAGTGTTAGGGCTGGTTGGTGCTGGCGGGCACACTTTCGTCTTTTGGTGGAACCTTCGTCGCCACGCACTGCCTCAACAAACTCACGACTGAGGCGCTCCGATATGGCGTCGGGCTTCGGATGCTCGTGATCGGCGCAGTTCTCTCCATCAGCTTAGCCGACTGAGCCTACGCCCGCTCTCCACCCAGAACAGCCCTTCGACGGGTCCGGTTTGGAGCGGCAACGCCAATGTTTGGATTGCGGCCGATAGCCAACCGCTGGGTGCGACCCGTTTCGGAAATTGAAGTCGCCCGACGGTAAGCGGCGAACTGGCCCTCAATGGTTTCGAAGAACTTTGTCGGCAGGTTGAGCAGATGAAGAAGATGGGATCGAACGCCGCGCAGCCCCACCCTGACCGCCGTTCGGTTGGACGGGAACGGTGTATTCTGCGTTGCCAGATTACGCACGGTCTGTGGGGGGAGGTCTTCGACGGAGTTGTCAGAGATTTGCATGGGGACGGCGCACGTCTTCGCGTGCGTCATCAAAGCAAGATGTCGGGCCGGATCAAAATTGAGATCCAGCCTTCAGGTTCTCAACATGTTGCGATTGTCGTTTGGCAACGGGGCGATGAAATCGGGGTCCGATTGATCGCCACTCTGGATCAGACAGCCGAGCGTCAAATCGAGGCTCTACGGCTGGCTGGGGCACAAATGCGCAGGTCTACACTCCGCCCGGATGTCGACGAGGGCTACTAGGCCCCCGCATCTGAAGGCTGTCTCGAACCCGTTGGAGCTTCCCAAGCTGCGACAACAGAGAGCTTCCCGCCACGGCGGCTCCCTGCCTTTTCTGATAGGTCATTTTCGACCCCTTTCGGATTTCTGGGACGGCCACTTTTGGGCGGGGCACACTAAATGTTGCGGTAGCCGTTTAGGACGGTGCTACCTGGACAGATAATGTGCGTTCCACAAGACGTTTTCGATGTCCGCTATCGGCGCGCGAGGTAAGACTGACATCGACCCCAATGACACCTCGGTGATGACGGTGCGGGATAGACGCTCGGCTTTCCAGCTCTCAGGCCTGGCAGGAGAGAAGTTTCATTAGATGGACGGGGAACAACGGATACCCGGCTGCGCTCTGGCTGAGCTTGAGCGAGAGCTTAGGCTTGTTTCCCGGCCGACCAATCCAGCCCCCCTTCCAGGTCGGTCGGGAAACTGAGACCTCTCGCGGGGAAGTGGGTCTTTTGGCCTGCGGTCGCCGCTGCTCCTTGTCCGGTCACCGAACCTGATTTTGGCCAAGTGCGCTGCTGTGTCGGCGAGCCAGGTCCGCTTTGCGCCCAAGGGCCCAGGTCGCTTTTCGACCTTTAGCGGACCTTCGCGCCTGTTCGCTCATATGGCGGGCACCGGGAGAAAGTCCCGTGAAGTTTTGCTAGGCCACTCGACCCATTCGAGCCGACAGGACCGGCGCAACGTTGGCTGGTCACACCGCATGGTGGAGAAGGTCGAGGCCCCGGAACAGGCCGTGCCCCGCTCTAATCGCGACGAAGCGCGGCCAATGACGATCGGAACGAGGCGACGATGGCCACCTGAATGATGCTGGGCCTGCTTTGTCTGCAAGCGGAGGAGTTAAGCTGACAGTGCTAGACCGCCTTCACGCCGGCTTCACTGAAGCTTGATGGCGAGCGTCACAATCGAGGCAACCGGCACGGCCAGGCGAAGTTGGCATGGGGTATCCTATCCAGCGCGCCACGCCGAGGCAGACCAGGGCAGCGGCTAACACCAGCAGCCATATGTCAGCCTGTTGATCGGCGTTGAAGGCGGGACCCCAGCCGGTATGAAATAACATATTGAATGAGCTGAATATTGCGGGGCGAGACTGGGTCCCGACAGACGCCTGACAGCATGCGCGCGAACGTATTGTTATGTGGCGAATTCAACCACTTAGGCTGCCACTCGATGGGGTCCGATTTCGACGCCGATCCACATATCTGTGAGTGGGGTGCCTCGGACGCTCGCGGGAGTGCGATCGTCTCGGAGCGAGGCCGAGCCGATCGCAACCGATCAGGTGGCTGGCGGTTAGGGGACTCGACCCACTTCTAAGGAATCTCCATGTCCGACGCCGCAATCGCCGCCACCAAACGCTTCGGCGAGATCGTCAACACCGGTGCGCTCGACGCATTTCCGGAAGTCGTGGCCGAAGGCTGCGTCGATAATGACCCGTCCCCAGAACAGGGTTCCGGCCCTGAAGGGTTCAAGACGTTCTTCACTGGCATGCGGGCGGCCTTTCCCGACATGAAGGTGGAGCCCCAGACCATGGTCAGCGAGGGTGACAAGGTCGCTTTCGCCTACACACTGACCGGCACGCACCAAGGTGACTTCCTGGGCGTTCCCGCCACCGGCAAGCCGATCGAGATCCGGGGGATGCAGATCGGCCGGTTCGAGGACGGCAAGATGGTCGAGCGCTGGGGCTCTTCGGACGAGCTGGGCGTCCTTAAGCAGATCGGCGCGGCTCCGGTCTGAGGCGAGCAGTTGCTAAAACCCGCTGCCTGCGATGTCGCGATCATCGGCTCCGGTTCGGCCGGGCTCTCCGCCTATCATGCGGCCAAAGCCACGGGCGCAAAGGTCCTGCTGATCGAGGCCGGGCCCGGCGGCACGACCTGCGCGAGATATGGCTGCATGCCGTCCAAGCTCCTTCTGGCAGCCGCGCGTTCAGCACGAGACACCAGGGCGGCGACGACGTTCGGCGTCCGCGTCGTGGACATTGCGATCGACGGCAAGGCGGTCATGGCCCGGGTGCGGCGCGAACGCGATCACTTCGTGGGAGCTGTGCTGGAGGAGGTCGCCGCCATCCCGCCGTCCGACAGGCTGCGGGGTCGGGCGCGGTTTTCTAGTCCCGACACCTTGACGCTCGACGATCATACGATCGTCACGGCCCGGGCCATCGTGATCGCCACCGGCGCGCGACCGGTCGTCCCCAGGGAACTGGCCGAGACCTGCCAGGAGAGGATCGTCACTCATGAGACGGTCTTCGATCTGGAAACACTACCGCGCGCGTTGGCGGTAATCGGGGCTGGTCCACTCGGTTTGGAGCTGGCCCTGGCCTTTGGCCGGTTGGGTGTGAAGACGACAGTCTTCGACGAGGGCGACACGATCGGGGCGGTCAGGGATCCCGTCGTCGCCGAGGTCGTGGCCGATCAGATGAAGCGGGAGCTTGTCTTCGAACTGGGCGTGAAGGTCGAGGCGAAGCGCAAGCCAGACGGCGACATCCTGCTCCAATGGTTGGAGTCCGGCGGCAAGGCGCGGCGCGGGACATTTGACTATGTGCTCGACGCGACGGGGCGGAAAGCCGCCGTCGAAGGTCTGAACCTGAACCTCGCGGGCCTGGACTGCGACGAGGACGGCGTGCCCGTGTTCGATCCCGACACTCTCCGCTGCGGCGGGTTGAACATCTTCATCGCGGGCGACGCGAACGACGACCGGCCTGTCCTGCACGAGGCTTCCCTGCAGGGCGAGCTGGCCGGTCGCAACGCCGCGCACGCACCGAAGCTGGAGAAGCGGAAGTCAATGCCGAGCATGGCCGTTGTCTATTCCGATCCGGACATCGCCAGCATAGGACCGGGCTGGGACGAAGATGCGGCCAAGGGCTGGAATGTCGGATGCAGCGATGATGTCGGAAGGGCGCGGGTCGACGCCAGGCCGTCGGGGGTGCTGCGCGTCTATGCCGAGGCGAAGGACGGCGT
The DNA here is from genome assembly GCF_049897365.1 of Brevundimonas sp. DC300-4. Lineage (NCBI taxonomy): Bacteria > Pseudomonadati > Pseudomonadota > Alphaproteobacteria > Caulobacterales > Caulobacteraceae > Brevundimonas > Brevundimonas sp. DC300-4. The sequence goes on along the minus strand of NZ_JAFCWC010000004.1, from coordinate 278,522 downwards.
GCTACTCGGCGGCGAACTGTTTGGACCGGACGTCGAGCATCTCGCACATCTGCTCTCTTGGGCGGTCCAGCTTAAGATGACTGCTAGGGACGTGCTCGATATGCCTTTCTACCATCCGACGATGGAAGAGAGCTTGAGAACGGCGCTGCGCGACTTGGCGGATAAGCAAAAAAACTGAACTCACCCGCCCTCGCGGAAGTCCGGATAAAGGCTCATGCCGCCGTCGACGAAGAGCGTGGTCCCAACCACATAGTCGGCCGCGTCCGAGGCCAGCCATACCGCGCACTGTGCCACGTCGTCGACCTCTCCGATCCGGCCGTAGGGGATCAGTTTCAGCAGTTTGCGCGCCGCCGCCGGCGTGTCCCAGGCGGCTTTGTTGATTGAGGTCTTGATCGCTCCGGGGGCGATGGCGTTGACGCGGATTTTCTGGTCGGCGATCTCCTGCGCCATCGTCTCCATCAGCATGCGCACTCCGCCTTTGGCTGCCGCATAGTTGGCGTGACCAGCCCAGGGTATGCGCTGGTGCACCGAGGTGACGAACAGCACCTTGCCGAGCGCCTTGGACCGATTGGGCTCCAGCCCCTGACGCCGGAAGCGCTTCGCTGCCTCCTGAGCGCAGAGGAAGGCTCCGGTCAGATCGAGATCGATCACCTTGCGCCAGTCCTCCAGCCTCATCTCCAGGAAGGGCGCATCTGCCTGAGCACCGGCGTTGGCGACCAGGATATCCACCCCGCCGAAATGGGCGTCCGCCGCATCGAAAAGACGCTGCACGTCTTTTGGCTTCGAGACGTCTGCCTTGACCGAGACCGCGCGGCCCTCCTTTTCGAGAATCTCTGCCGTCACGGCCTTGCCTGCGTCCGCGTCGCTGTGGTGATTGACCACGACAGCGGCCCCCGCTTCGGCGAAGGCCAGGGCGATGGCCTTGCCGATCCCCGAGCTGGCGCCGGTGACCACGGCTCGTTGACCGGCGAGAGGTTTTTGGCTCATGCGCAATCCCGATCGGCGGAGGTGACGGTTCCGGAGACGATGCCCCCTGCGTCGCGCGTCACCCTACATACGAACCTGCGATCGCCGACGGTCAAGCCGCGGATCTCGAGCCTATCGACGCCAGTCGGAAGAGTAGGGCTTTCCATCATTGGTCCCGACGGACCGACGCGCAGGCCAAGCAGTTCTGTCAGGAGGTAGGGCGCCGCACCTGCCGACCAGGCTTGCAACGGCCCGGCGAACGGACACCTTGCCGGAAACAGGCCGGGCTCGCGGTCGAATCCGATGAAGAACTCGGGCAGACGTCCCATGGCGAAATGCTCCGACACATCGATCATTGTGTCGAAAACGGAGATCGCGTTTTCAGTCAGGCCGTGTCTCTTCATGCCCGCCGCAATCAGTGCGTTATCGAAGGGCCAGACGCTGCCCAGATGATAGTTCAGCGGGTTGTAGGCCGCAGCCTCCGCCGACAGGGTACGAATGCCCCAGCCCCCATTCATGTCAGGACGCATCATTCGCTCGGCCGTACGCCTGGCCTTGTCGTCGTCGGCGATGCCTGACCACAGCACCTGACCCGCGTTGGAGCCTACGACGGCTAGTTGACGCCCGCCGGCCTCAAGACCGAGAGCGAAACACCCCTCGGCCTCCATCCAGAAATCCCGGTTGAACCCTTCGCGCAGAGCGGCGGCTGAGGTCTCCAAGTCGGCGGCGGCACCGTCTTCGCCTGCCCGCCGAAACGCATCGGCCATCAGGCGTTGCGCTTGCCAGACGTAACCCTGGACTTCGCTGAGCGCGACCGGCCCTTGCGAAGGACTGCCGTCAGCGCGCGGCACGCCGGTCATCGAATCCTTCCATCCCTGATGGATCACGCCGTCTTCGTTCTGACGATCATAGGTCAGATAGCCGTTCTCGTCGGCGGCGCTGCGAGCCGCCATCCAGGCGAGCGCCGCATCGATGCTGGTCCGGAGTTCGTCGAACAGGTCGTCTGATCCCGACCACTGCGCATGGCGTCCGACCAGGATCAGGAACAGGGGCGTCGCGTCGATCGACAGGTAGCTCGGTCGGTGCGGGACTTCTCTCAGATTGGCCATGGCTCCGACGCGGAGCTCGTGCGGCATTTTTCCAGGTTCTTCGCCGGTCTCAGCAACGATCTTCTTACCCTGGTGGCGAGCGAACAGGCGCAGCACACCTTCGGCCGGTCGGGGATCAAACGGCAGGCTCTGCAAAGCCGCGATGAGACTGTCCCGCCCGAAAGGCGCGACGAACCAAGGCAGGCCGCCGGCGATGAACGGCTCCTCCAGCTCGGTCAGCAGCATCCTTAAATCCTTGAACGACCTGTCGAGCAGCCGTTCGAAGAGGACGTTGTTGCTGGCGACTGAAACGCCGTCATAGACGGCAGGAATCGGTGGCTTCGCTCGCGCAGGCGCGTCGACCTCTACGACGGAGAAGCGGATCTCGAGCGCTTCCGTCTGCTGCGGGCCGATCTCCAGATCGAAAGCGATTTGGCGGGCGCTGCCTCGCGCCGCGATTTGGGCGGCGCGATCGAGGACGACCGTGAGGCACCGCTCGACCTCGTCGGCCCCGAGATAGCGAAAGGTCAGTCCGTTGTCCTGCGTCTCGACGGCGCGCAACGGGCCTCTGGCCTTCGCCTCTGCGCCTCGAAGCTCAAAGATGTCCTCGAACAGGGCGTCGATTGTCAGCGCCAGTTCGAACCGGATCGGCTCCAAAGCGAAATTGCGGATCGTGATCCGATCGGCGAGGCATAGGCTTTCGCCCGCGACCCTTCGGTCTAGTCGAAGGGCGAAGCACTGAGGCTCCATCCACTTACCGTCCGTCTGGACGATCCGGTCGTTGGTCAGGTCGTGGGCCGCCTTGGAGCCCCGCGCCGCGCTCGACATCAGCACCAGAGGCTCCCGTCCGCCCAAGGTCAGCTCGTACCGGCTTAGGAAACGGGTATCGCGGTGAAACAGGCCGACGCCGGCATCGCTACCACTCGGTATTCCGCCGTTGGGACAGGTCGCAAGAAACAAGGCGCCATCCTTAATCAGAATGGGCTGGGTGACTTCCGTCATGAAGGGGGCGTCGCTCAAGTCTGGCTCCGGTTTCGCGCAAGCCAAGCTGGCGGAAACCAACAACGCACAAAACCACTCCTCGCTTCACTTCAAAGAAAATCCGGCCGGTGGAAACGTCGGCCCGCACGACGCGTTGAGGCGGACAATCAATCGCCCGCCGTGTGCGATTTGTATCAGCCACAGGATTTTCGATGACCGACCGCCTGACGATGCAGGACCCGCGCGAACAATACGCCAAGCCGCCGTTCCCAAAGCAGCCGCAACCGGTCCCTGGCCTGGCCGCAAAAATGGATCCCCAGCCCGATCACGGCGAGACCAGCTACAAGGGGTCAGGCAGGCTGGCCGGCCGCAAGGCGCTGGTCACAGGTGGAGATTCAGGCATCGGCCGTGCGGCCGCGATCGCCTATGCCCGAGAGGGTGCCGACGTCGCCATAGCCTATCTGCCGGGCGAAATGACCGATGCGCAGGATGTCATCGCGTTGATTGAGGCTGAAGGCCGCACGGCGGTCGCGCTTCCCGGCGACATCACCGACGAAAACTGGTGCAAGCAACTCGTCGCCGCTGCGGTCGCGGGCTTGGGCGGTCTCGACATTTTGGTCATCAACGCTGGCCACCAGCAGGCGCGTGACTCGATCGCCGAGGTGACTTCGAAGGATTTCGACGTCACGATGAAGACCAACCTCTACGCCATGCACTGGATCACCCAGGCCGCCGTGCCGCATTTGAAACCGGGGTCGGCGGTGATCACGACAGCCTCGGTGCAGGCCTATGATCCGTCGGCCAACCTTCTGGATTACGCGACCACCAAGGCCGGGATCGTCGCCTACACCAAGGCGCTTGCCAAACAGCTGATTGAAAAAGGTGTGCGTGCCAATGTCGTGGCTCCGGGTCCGTTCTGGACGGCGCTCCAGGCGAGCGGCGGCCAGCCGCCGGAGAAGGTCATGACGTTCGGCGAGCAGAGTGCCTTCGGTCGGCCCGGCCAGCCAGTCGAGATCGCCCCGGTCTACGTCTTGTTGGCCTCACAAGAAGCCAGTTTCACGACCGGAGAGATTTACGGCGTGACGGGCGGCGCTGGGATCGCTTGACGACCGCCAGAGATTGACGGTCGCCTTGTCCGATCGACATGCCGCAGGTGCGGAACCTCGCGGCGTTCGGCCGGTTCAAATCATATGAGCTTGAAAACCTATTCCGTGACCCTTGAATCCTCCGAGGGCGTCACCCGCGAAGTTAGAGTGCAGTCGCCCACGGACGTCCAAGCCGGAGACGCAGCCATCGCCTTGGCGGAGGATGACGAAGGGATCGTTTCGATCAATGAGATCGAAAACGGGGGTATCGTAGACGCCGGTCCGCCGAAATCTCAGGCCGCCGAGTTAGCTCCTGTGACACCCGGGGCTGCCGCCGCTCCTGAGGCGGGTCTAGCGGAGACCAATGAGTAAGGACAACACACTCGCGTTGGGGCACCGACAGCGCGTGTATGCGCGCGACGCAAAGTGTCGATGCCCCTCCGCGGGCACAGTCTGATGGACATCCGGCATCGGATCGAAAGCACATAACAGCGCATGACGTCCGTCGGTCAGGTGGTCATCACCGACCCGGAGTCGACGCGCATGTTTGCGCCGTTTATGAAACTGGCCCGCTCTGAGCAGAGGAAGACAATCATCGCGGCGACCTCTTCGGGTTTACCGCGTCGCTTCAAAACCATTCCGGGACGCTCCTCCTCAAGGAAGGTGTCGACGGCCTCTTCGAAAGTCATATCCTTTTCGTCCGCGCGCTTCTGCATCATCTTGTCGGTCATGGGTGTGGCGATGAAGGCGGGGGAGACGGTGTTCACCAAAACGTTGTCGCAGCCGTAAGCCTTGGACAGACCCTTGGCGAAGTTGATGATGGCGGCTTTCGACGCACAGTAGGCTAGCTCGTCTACATAAGGCTGGACGCCGTCCTCGGACCCAATGAGCACGATACGACCCCATTTCTTCTCGCGCATCGCGGGAATGGCTTCGCGGGCGTTGCGCACGGCTCCCATCAGATTGATGTTTAGCGTGTCGAGCCAGCCTTCATCGTCCACCTGAAGAAAGTCGCCCGTCGCTCCGGTTACGCCAGCAGCGTTGACCAGAATGTCCGGGGCACCTAGCCGCTCGCGGACCTGCACGTGGAGCGCTTTCACGTCGTCGATCTTGATCACATCCGCCTCGACGGCGATGATCTCACCAAGCGCGCTCAGTTCTTTCAGCGTTTGCGCCAGGTCGCCATGTGGCTTGTCACTGATCGCCACCCGCACACCTTCTTCGAGAAGAAGTCGTGCGGTCTCTTTTCCGATCCCGCTGTCTGCACCGGTGACGAGGGCAATCTTGCCCTGGATGTTCAGCTTCATAGCAGGCCTCAATATTTCGGGGAGAGGCAAGAGAAACCGCCGGAGCGCCCGGAGTTCCTGGGAACCGCGAACGCTCGCCTGACTTGGTCATCCATGGCGAGCAAGACCCCATCCCTCATTTCCCCATCGGCACAGGGTGTCCTTGATGACTTGGCTGGTTGGAAGCCGGCCGCCGACGCGTCAGCCGCGGACGAAGTTTGGCTCGCCAGTTTTCGCAGTCAAACGGCAGCACTCGCGCGCTTCAGCGGCGTTGCGGAACGCCTGCATGAGGTTCGCCATGTCTTTGCGGACAGTCCAAATGGGCCTCTTCCCATCCGGATCTACCGCCCGTCGCCCGGTTATTTGCCGGTGCTCCTTCACATCCGCGGCGGCGGCGGAATTGCAGGTTCTCTCGACGCGCATGACGCAGCGCTAAGGGCCTTAGCGAAGACGACCGGGTGGGCGGTTGCAGCCCCCGACTACCGTTTGGCTCCTGAGGCCCCGTTCCCGGCGCAGTTGGACGACAGCGAGGTCGCTCTGCGTTGGCTTGTGAAGCATGGAAAAGAATGGGCTCTCGACGCCGATCGCTTGGTCGTTTCAGGCGACAGCATCGGCGGGACCCTGGCAACCGCGCTCGCGGTAAGGGCCCGGGACGCCCAGATCCCCTTGGCAGGTCAAATCCTGCTATTTCCGAATGTCGACCTCCGCCAGGACGCCCCTTATCACTCTCGCCAGACCGAGAATGGACGGATCATCGAGCAAGACGATTTGGAACGCCAAATCGACGTCTACCTCAACAGAAGTGCGGATCGGCTAAACCCTGAAGCCTCGCCTTTGCTGCAGCTAGCACCGTCGATTGGGGAACCTATTCTTCTGGTGACCTGTTCTGCCGATCCATTGCGGGATGAGGGCCAGACCTACGGGTGCCAACTTTTGGCTGCTGGCGCAAGGTTGCACGAAGAGTGTTTAGAGGGCGCACTCCACGCGGTCCTGCAGATGCGGGGACGGGTGAAGGAGGCCGACACCCTATTCGAAAGGATCAGCCATTGGCTGTTTGATGTCGAGGGTGTGGATCGGCGTCGCAGTTGGAGCCCATCGAACGAGCCTTAAGTAGCTGAACCAGCACAAGAACGGCACGTTTGCGCGCAAGTTGATCGGCGTTCTCGGGGCTCCGCACCGTCCCCAAAAATTGCGCTCACTTAATGAGTTAGTTCGAGGTCAGTAGGGTCCCGCGTTGAACGCCGATCCACAGTCAAAGGTCGCAGCACCCGCTTGTTGGGTATTTGATGTGGACGCTGGGGTGGTTGAGGGACGAATGCCGTCGCAGGCCTGAACGTGGGCCTGCGACGGTTTCACCAAGCCTGCAGGGTACCGATCAGGTTACCTGCACATTGCCGTTCACGCCGTCGGGGAAAAATCCACCGCTCATGATCCCGGCGCCGGCCTGACCATAGACGATGTTCAGCACTTCTTGCGGCGTCCGACTGAACGTTACGCCGCCTGAGTCCGTCGGCACGATGTTCGCCCGACCATCCAGTTCGATGGGCTGATCGAGGTCTAACGGCCCATCGACCAAGTCGCGCAGGTCCGAGATCTTGCGGGCCTTATCGCGGACGTCCGGGCCGAGGCGGTAGAGGCTGCTGCGGACCACCCCAACATGGTAAGCCTCCATGGCGTGGATGCCGGCGGCGGCCTGGAGATAGTCCTTGTTCTGGATGAAGGGCGCAGCCCCCTTGTAGGCCGTAACGCCGACGTCCTCGAACAGATACGATCCCAGCATGAAGCTGACCTCGTCGGCGAAGGGGTCGAAGTCCGCCCCAAGACCAGCCGCCTGCGCCACGCCGGCAAAGCCCGCCGTGAAGTCGATGCGGGGGCGAGCGATGGCCGAGGACTCGAGTGTCGATCGGAGAAACCGAACGTGGCGGGCCTCGTTGCGGCCGATATTCTGCATGAACCGCTCCACCATCGGCGTGCGGAACTGGACCTTTCGGCCGCCCATGACCTCGCCCGAGGCCGACCCGGTATCGGACTGTGACAAGCCTTGGCCGGTCAGGCCTCGCAAGTAGTATTCAGTTTCCAGGAACTCTAGATTCAGGGCGAAGTTGAAAATGTCGGCGTCGGTCAGGCCGCGAGGCTTGTGACCGGCGGTGCGCGACGCCTGCGCTTGGGCGGTCGAGCCCAAGGCTGAGACAGCCGCGACTGAGGCTGCGACCGACGCAGCCCCGGCGAACATGTTGCGCCGGCTTGGGCTCGGCGAGGCGGCGGGGGACGCTTTGTCCAGGACTGCGATACTCATGTGTGCCTCACGACGCCATTGATGCCTTCGGGGAAGAAGCCGCCGCGATCCATGTTGGCGCGGGGCTCGAGGAAGGCGATGTTCATCACCTGTTGCGGCGTGCGCTTGAACGCCTGCCCGTTTTGGTCGCACGGCGCGATGATGACGCCGCCGCTCGCCGAGGGCGCCTCCTCGGTGGGGACGGGGCCGTCCAGCATGTCGCGGGCGGCCGAGATCTTGTCCGCCTTGGCGATCAGATCCTCGCCCTTGGAATAGAGCTGCGCCCGGATCAGACCGGCGTGATAGGCCTCGACCGCCAGGATGCCCGCCGCCGCTTCCAGCAGAACAGGCTGGGCGATCAGCTTGACGGCCCCGTTGTAGGCGGTAACTCCGACGTCCTCGAAGATGAAGGCGCCTAGCAGGAACGAGTCCTCGTCGGCGAACGGATCGAAGTTCGGTCCCAAGCCTGCCGCTTCGCCCGCAGCCCTGAACGAGGCCTCCAGGTCGATGGCGGGGCGACTGGATTGCACCAGAGGCGTACTGGCGATGGCCCGACGCAGGAACTGCACATGAGCGCGCTCGTCCGCGGCGATCTCGGCCATGAACTCTTCGATGGCCGGGGTCTGGAAGGCCACTCTTCGCCCGCCGGTGACGGCTTTTGGTACAGGGCCGATGTCGGCGTCGGCGAGTCCCAAGCCGGTGACGCCGCGCAGATAGTATTCAGCCTCCAGGTATTCGAGGTTTAGAGCGAAGTTGAACACCGCTGGGTCGGTCAGGGGTTGGGGGGTCAGGGCGATGCCCAGGCCTTGGGGAATCAACTCCGGGAGGGGATTGACGGCGCAACTGGCCGCCCCCAGTCCGACCAGCGCGGCCGACATGGCGCGCAATGTGTATCGTCGGCTAAGCATCGCATTTGCTGAAAGCATTCGTCACAGCTCCTGTCGCATATTCGCGTTGAGGCTGAGATTTTTGGGTTCAGCCGACGCGTTCAGGTGAACCGCGTTATTGGCAGAAGACTTAGCAACCGCGCCCGTTCCAAACAGCGCCGCTTACCTCACCACGATTTTGACGAGCTCCCGCCACGATATTATTTGGCTTGGATTTGAACCTTTCATCTCTCAACGCCTTGAAGATTTGCAGGCCTGGCCGGTGACCAACCGAGATCCGAGAGACCGCAGGGAGACCCAGATGGCGCGCAAGTGGATCAAGGGATTTATGTTGGCTGCGCTGGTCGCGGCGATGGCGGCGTGTGGCACGCTGCCCGCGACCTCTCCCAACCCGCCGACGCCTGTTGGCCGATAGACGGTCAGCTCGGAGCCGGGGTGTTGTGTCGTTAGGCGCGCCAGTCGAAAGCCACTTTACCTTGCCGAACTCATGCAACCGCGTCCGCCCAAGCGGAAGCCTTCGGCGGAGGCGGTGAAGGGTTATGAGGTGGCGCCGGTTCTCCACACAGGTTGGCGGCTTGGCTAGGCTCAGGACTCATAGCCAGAAGAGCACGGTCGCCGCGAGGGCGATGGCGGACAGGAAGACGGTCGGGCATCGATCGTAGCGGGTGGCGACGCGCCGCCAGTCTTTGAGCCTGCCGAACATGATCTCTATGCGGTTTCGGCTTTTGTACCGGCGCTTGTCGTAACGGATAGGCTCGGTCCGGGATTTCCGACCGGGGATGCAGTGCGTGATGCCCTTGGCCTGCAAGGCCTCCCTGAACCAGTCCGCGTCATAGCCCCGGTCGCCCAGCAGCCATTGCGCCCTGGGCAGGCTGTCCAACAGGGCGGCGGCACCGATGTAATCGCTGACCTGGCCTGCTGTCATGAACAGGCTGATCGGGCGTCCGTTGGCGTCGGTCACAGCGTGCAGCTTGGTGTTCATGCCGCCCTTGGTGCGTCCGATCAGCCGCCCGAGACCCCCTTTTTTACACCCAGGCTCGAAGCCGTGCGGTGCGCTTTGAGATAGGTCGCGTCGATCATTACCGTGCGGCGCTCGGCCTTGTCACCGGACAGGCCCTGCATCATCCGGATGAAGACGCCCGCCTCACTCCACCGCTTCCAGCGATTGTACAGGGTCTTGTGGGGCCCATAGACCGGTGGCGCGTCACGCCAACGAAGCCCGTTGCGATTGACGAAGATGATCCCGCTCAGCACCCGGCGATCATGGCCCCTGGGCTTGCCGTGGCTCCTGGGAAAGTGCGGCCGCAGCCGCTGCATCTGATCGTCCGTCATCCAATAAAGGTCGCTCATATCCAGACTCCTCGCAGAGCCTGAATCAGATCGAGCGCATCATATCAATGGGTCCTGAGCCTAGCCTCGACGCTCGCCCATACGACCGAGTTCGCGTCGGTGAGGGGCGGCGCGCATCGCCAGAAGCAGACGCGCTGAGGGGCTGCTATGGGTCGGGTTCAGCCTTTAGCCTGCTGCCCGATAACGGACATTCGACGGACGCGCCGTAAGCGGACATCGTACAGGTCTGTTCCAGGTGGAAAGCGAGCCTTAGCGTCACCTTTGAGGCGCACGTTGAGGAACGTCGTTCTCCCCACCCTGTTCAATTCGTGCGACTAAAGGTTATGCAGGGAAACATGCGACGCGATCGTTCGCTCAGGTGGGCGGACACGCTTCAGGCAGTATTTCGTGCTTCTGAACAATCAGGTCTGTCCGGCGGTCGGCGATCGCGTCGTTGGAGTACACGACCGAGCGCAAACGGGTGACGGATCCAGCACCACCGGGCCCTATTGCAGGCCTAGCCCCGCGGGCGTACGGCCAAGCTAAGTTTGGGCTGACAGAGCCCTCGGGACCGCGCCATGATTCGTCACCCGCGCTTTATTGGTGCAAGGTGAGGGTTGGCCGGTTCCGAGGCAGTCGCACCATGGCAACGAAGACGGCTAAAGCTCTCATGTCGGTGCGTCGAGGGTCGTACGCGAAATTTCCCCCGATGAGCGTCGCGTTCAAGCGCGCTCCCGAATGAACCGAGCGACGCCGAAACTGCGTATGTTCGCTGAGCAGCTCATCGCTAAGGAGATGAGCCGAAACGCCTCTTCCAGATCAAAACCCACAGCGGCCTTTGTCGTCATAGAGAACTTGGCCCCGCATTTCGGCGCGCTAATGGGCGCTGCCGGGTTTCGTGCGCTGCTTTCGCGCGCACTTGTGCTAGCCGGCGCGGAAGTCGCTTGGCTGGCTGAGCTGCATGTCAAAGCGGACGGCTCTTTTGAAGGTCTGAACGAACTTGAAGCTAAAGCGAAACCGGAGGAAATTTCCAATGCCGGGATTGTTTTGCTCGCCCGACTGCTCGGACTTCTGGTGAGTTTGATTGGCGATGAACTAACTCTCCAATTGTTGAGCAACATCAACGACTTGCAGTTGGCTCCGGAAGGCTAAAATGGCAAAAAAAATTAGCGCCTCGGCTGCCCGCAAACTGGCGGACAATGCCTCAAGCCAACCGGTAAGGGTCACGATCCGCAAACTGCCGACCGGCGTTCGCGGTCTCGACGACATCCTGGGCGGCGGCATCCCGGAATTTTCGTTTAACGTCATCGCCGGCATGCCCGGTTGCGGCAAAACTACGATGGCGCATCAGATCGTTTTCGCCAACGCGACGGCGGAAAAGCCCGCGCTCTTTTTCACCGTCCTCGGTGAGCCCGCCATAAAAATGTTGCGCTACCAGCAACAGTTTTCCTTCTTCGAAGCCTCCAAGTTGGGCAAAGCCGTCCGCTTTATCAATCTCAGCGACCTGGTGTTGAATCGAGATTTGAACGCGGTCCTCGCTGAAATTATCAAGCAGGTCACGGCAATCAATCCGGGGGTCGTGGTGGTGGACTCCTTTCGCACCGTAATGCGCAAACCGCTGGCCGCTGGCGGCGAAATGGAGATGCAATCTTTCATTCAGCAACTCACCCAGTTTCTGACCAGTTGGGAAGCCACGACATTTCTAGTCGGCGAATTTAGCGAGGGAGAGACCCAGGGCAATCCGCTGTTCACTATCGCCGATGGCCTCTTCTGGCTTTCGCAGAAGGTGGAAAGAAATTCCGTGGTGCGAAAACTGCAAATTCTGAAAGTGCGCGGGTCGGGTTCGGTGCCGGGATTGCACACCGTCCGCATTAACGACGACGGGTTGCAAGCCTTCTCGCGCACGCTGGGATTCATTCCCAAAACTGGAAAGCCGGCCAAGCGCCGGCGACTTTCCATGGGTATTCCTGATTTGGACGAGATGATGGGCGGGGGCGTTCTCGAAGGCGACAGCCTGCTCATCGCCGGCCCTTCAGGGACGGGCAAAACGGCGCTGGCCACGCAATTCATTGCCGCGGGACTGCGCAATGGAGAGCCGGGGATCATGGCGATCTTTGAAGAACGGCCGAAAGGCTACACTGATCGCGCCGACAGCTTTGGTTTGAATTTGAAGACGCCGCTGGAGAAGGGAAATCTGGAAATCATCTACCTTCGTCCGCTCGACCTCTCGGTGGATGAAACCATGCAGGAGATTCTCGACGCCGTCGAAAGAGTCGGCGCGAAACGTCTGGTGATCGATTCGCTCGTGAGTCTTGAGATGGCGCTGGCGCCCGGTTTCCGCGAGGACTTTCGCGAGTCGCTCTACCGGCTGATCGTGGCGCTGACGGGGGCCGGGGTCACGATTCTCAGCACTGTCGAAGTGGAGGACACGTTCACCGGGTTCTCCTTCAGCCACTACACCATCTCGTTCCTGACCGATGACATCATCCGGATGCGCTACGTGGAAATCGACGGTCAGCTTCGGAAGGTCATGGTCGTGATCAAGATGCGCGGCGGCAACCACAGCAAGGACATCCGCGAATATGTCATCACCGACAAGGGCGTGGTCGTCATCCAGCCGAGGTCTACCGACTACGACGGACTGACCACCGGGATTCCCACGCGAACCGGCCCGCGCCCGGCGCAAAAGGCAGAGTCCCCCCCGGAGCCGAAGGCTAAGTCTAAGGCTAGGGCTGCCAAATAGAAGCTCGGCCGCGAGCAATCTTGAGGTCCGGTCCCCAGCGCGGGTGACAGGGTAATCCGGGCCGCGCCGACCCTCGATGAGGGCACAGCCAAGCCTCGCCGCCCGTCCGATTCCCAGCGGCGGCCTTACGTTTGTGGTGTAGGTGTTTCGGTAGACGAGCGTCTCGTCGGGGTGATGATCCAAGTGACCAAAGCCACGCAGTTCCATAATGATACGGTCGCGATGAACGAGGCGTTGGTCCTCAGTTCGCTTCGCCAGCAAGAACTCGTCGGCCTCACAGAGGAGTTGAACGCCAAACTGCGGCGCGAAATCATCGAGCGCAAGCTGGCGGAGGCGACGCTCCACGAAAGCGAAGCACGCTATCGCGCCCTGTTTGAGATGGGTCCCGTGGCTATTTATTCCTGCGATGCCTCGGGTGTAATTCTGGATTTCAATCGCCGCGCCGCCGAACTGTGGGGGCGCGATCCAGCGGCTGGGGGCAACAACGAGCGGTTTTGTGGCTCGTTCAAAATATTGCGTCCGAACGGCGATTACGTGCCCCACGAAGAGGGTCCCATGGCCGAAGTGTTGAGCGGCAATATACCGGAGGCGCGTGACGTGGAAGTGCACGTCGAACAGCCTGACGGCACGCGAATTACCGCGATCGTGAATATCCGCCCGCTAAAAAACCAGCGCGGAAAGATTACCGGAGCAATCAATAGTTTTTTCGACGTCACCGAGCGCCACGCAGCACAGGACGCCGTCCGCGCGAGCGAGGCGAGGTTCCGGATGCTCTTCGAGTTCATCGACGAGGGTTTCTGCACACTCGGAAAGCTTGATACCGGCACCGGCGAGCCGAGCGACTTCCGCTACCTCTCTGCCAACGCCGGATTTGAGAAACAAACCGGTGTCGGCGGCGTCGTTGGCAAGACCATTCGGGAGGCGTTTCCTGACGAGCCCCAAGAATGGTTCGACACCTACGACGCGGTCATGGCGACGGGAGAGCCGGTCCGTTTCGAGCGCGAACTGGCATCGCAGGGGCGAACCCTGGAGTTGTTCGCCTTTCGCTTCGAGGATGAAGCCGTCCTGAAAATCGGTGTGATCTTCCTCGACGTGAGCCTGCGCAAACATCATGTGGAACAACAGGAGCTGCTCCTCAACGAGATGGATCACCGGATCAAGAACCTGTTCGCCATCGTCGGAGGAATGGTGACGTTGAGCGCCAGGTCAGCGACCACGCCCAAGGAGCTGGCCCAGACCATTCAAGGCCGGCTGGGCGCGCTCGCCAGCGCCCACCAATTGATCAGGCCGGGGCATTCAGTAGCCCCAGCCACCAAGCGGGAAACCACCCTAGGCGATTTGATCCAAAAAGTTCTCTCGCCCTATGCCGATCCGGTGGGAACCGGCGACAGCGCGCGCACCGAATTTGACGGGCCAGAAATTGCGGTCGGCGCGGAGGCCGCCACGAATATCGCGCTCGTGGTGCATGAGTTAGCGACAAACGCGGCCAAGTACGGCGCCCTCTCGGTCTCCGGCGGGCGTGTCCGCATTTCGTGGGTGGTGGCCAAGGGACGCCTCACTCTCTCGTGGGAAGAGAAGGGCGGACCCGTGATCACGGCCCCGCCCAAGCGAGAGGGTTTCGGCAGTGTATTGGCCCGCAGAAGCGTCAACGGGGGGCTCTGGGGGGACCTAGCGTTTCACTGGTATCCGAACGGGTTAGTGGTCCTCATTTCGGCAGAGACGGAACGCCTGGCCCGGTGAGGAATTATTTCTCACTGTCCGATTCAAGTCCGAGGCCCCAGCGCAAAGATTCCTCACGATTCACGCGGCGATCTACAACACCTTCAACATCCAACGCACCTGATCAGCAAATCCGCCCTTCGCCGCATCCGCGCCGACGCGGCGGCTGTACGGGCGGTTGACCGGCCACGATCGCGATCAACTCGCCTGCATGGCGGCGAAGCCCAGGGATGCCCTGGGCGTCGAGGCGCTCGATGTGCTGGCGGACCGGGGCTACTTCTCCGGCGAAGAGATTCTGGCCTGCGAGCCCCTCGGCGTGTTGATCGGCGTTGAAGGCGGGAGCCCACCCAATATGAGGTAACACATTGAATGAGCTCAATATCTCGGGGCGAGACGGGGGCCCTACCGACGCCTGTCAGCACGCGCGCCAACGTATTATTATATAGCGAATTCAGCCACCTAGGCTTCCTCTCGATGGGGTCCGATTTCGACGCCGATCCACACCGCCCGCCGATAAGCGATTGAAGTCCAAGCCCAAGCCCGCCCCCGAGCCGACAAAATCTGCAGCTGCGAAAACGGTCGGCCCACCGCCAAAAGCTCCAGCAAAGGGCGGAGCCAAACCTTCAGCATCATCTCCGGATTAAAAGAGTCCATCAATGATGGACGTCCTGTGTGGCCATCTTCCGCTCTAACGCGCCTCATCTTTCGATTCGCGAGGCCATCCTGTCCACCAACTCCTTCCCGTCGAAATCGACTAGACTCGAGCGGACGCTGCCGGCCGCCACTATGAGTTGAGATCTGCCCATTCAACAGCTGATCGAGAACCTGCCCGAAAGCGGACGTCGCAGAAGACCGAGATGAGTCAGACTCGGTAATTCCCGGCCCTGCCGCTACGCCCCTAATCCCCATTCCATGAAGCGGCATCGCCAGTTAGGTGACTGACGGCACCTCCTCGACTGCGAGGGACCAGCCGGCGGCCCGGGAACAGAATTTACCATCGCATCCGGCGTGAGGTTGTTGACAGACGATCCATCTATAGTCTGATTCATTGACGCGAATATCATCTTATGATAGGTTCATTTCAGAGGTGGTGTTTTCCCCTCCATCTAACTTGGTATTGGATGACGAAAGATCTTCGCTTCAGGCGGTGATCCGCGTCCATGGCGCCCCTGAAGTCGGGGGCGTTTGTCCGGCTAGAGCCCTCCTGAAATGACCATTCGGCTCGTTTTCGCGCACTGAAGAAGATTCTGCATGACCTCTGCCATTCTCCATAACCTTGCCCGGGCCACCCACCTCACTGCCCACCATCCTGATCCCGCCTTCCGGTTTTGGATGGCGGTCGGCCTGTTCTGTGACCTGTCCCTTCAGAATGACGTGGACGGCGTCTTCATCGCCCTCGAAGCGGTCTTGGAGTTCGATGCCACCGGCAGGCCCGACGAGATGGATGTCCCCTTTACGCGCGATGCGGCAGGTGTCGTCGTCGACATCCGGCATCACGAAGCCGACTACACCGACCACAGCTTGGTCGAGTTGGCGCGGGAAATCGCTCTGCTCGAAAACCCCGAGATGCGTCTCGTGCTGATTGAGGCTGCATGTCTCCGGCTGTTCCAAGACAAGGACGATAACGCCGACGATCTTCTGGCCAAGGCCACTCGCGCTCGTGCGCAACGGTTGAGCATTCACGTGCTGGGCATCCCGCTTGCCCAGCACGCTCGTTTTCGCCTGTTCGCCGTTGCCGCGGATCCCCGCGACTAACCCCACCCTGACCTAGAAAAGCCAACCATGACCGTTAGCAAGTACGACTTCGACGTCGATCCTGGCTCGATCGACGAAGCCTACGCTCCGAGCGAGGACCTGCTCGCAACGATTGATGGCATCGCAGGCGCTGGTGATCTGGCCTTCCGTTTCTGGGCAGGGATGACACTGATCGTGAACTTGTCCTCGATCTTTCCCTGTGCCGACGCCGAGGATGTCGCCACTTTCGTCGTCGATGACGCCTTGGGTGAAGGTGAGCCGACGGATGGCCACTACCTGCTGGCTACCAACGAGAATGTTCAGATCAGCGGAGTCATCTACGAAGATGGCGAACCACCACGCCGGATGAAGACCACCAGGTGGTCTTCGACATCGTCAGCCATCCGGTAATCGAAGTCCGCCGGGCTGATCTAATCAAGTTAGCAACGCTGGTGACGCTCACCGAAGAAAACCAAGCCGGGAGCAGCGGCTTCGACGAGGCTATCCATTCGGTCGGTGCCTTGGTGGCAGCGGCCACGGCATAGGCGTCATCGCTGCCCGCCGAGCCTTGCGCAGACAGTATCAGCGCTCTTTCAAGACCCTCTGGACCCTAGGAGAAACCGAGCCATGACCACCCCACGGCCCGCCCCTGTATACGAGCATGAAGTCTCAGCTAACCGCCCTTTCCGCTGGAGAAAGCCGGAGCAGGATCCGGGCTTGATGTTCCGTCGCGGGCCGTTCAGCGGCGTCGTCACCCCGACCGAACAGGCCCGAATTTCTGGCCGCTATCCCGACACCGTGTTTATCGGACTGATGATCAAGTTGCCCCGTCCCGACGGCACCGGTGGCCGTGAAGTCGACGCCGTTGTCTATGAGCGCCAGCAGGTCAGGCTGGAGCCCCGCGACCAGCAGAGTTTCTGCGTTCCGATGCCGATCCATTTCGATGTTCATCGCCTGCCCGCCGTTGCGGGCGTGGCACTGTTTGATCAGTCGACCGGCGGGGAACTCGTCGGATATGGAGCCATCAGTTCAGTGAACATCCAAGTTCAGCCGAACAGCAGGGTAGAGATTCCTGGCTACCGGTTGATCGTGAAGCGCTGCGCAAACGTGGGCTGGGCCGCGCAGTAGGCGCGCCAGTTTATGTCCGTTACGAATGTCCCCGTTCCACTATCGCGCGTTCAACGCCTCACGCAGATTGATCTCCGCCTCCTGGGAGCCGACCCGGAACGTGTAGCCGATCGTCTCGCCGTTGAAGGCGTCAATGTGGATCGGGCGTCGAAATCGGACCCCATCGAAAGGCAGCCTAGGTAATTGAATTCGCTATATAACAATACGTAGGCGCGCATGCTGACAGGCGTCTGTCGGGCCCCCGTCTCGCCCCGAAATATTAAGCTCATTCAATATATTGTTTCATATCGGGTGCAGTCCCGCCTTCAACGCCGATCAACACACTGCCATTGCCGGCGTACTGCTTTCGAGATCGACGGCGAGTTGCCCGAAAAGTTGACTCGCTGCACCTGCTCGTTCTGCTCGAAACGCGGCCATCTCTATGCGTATTTTACCCCCGATCAACTCACGGTCACGCAAGCCGACAGCGACGCTGTCTACCGCTGGAACTCAAAGAAAGTGGCCAATCATTTCTGCAGCGCGTGCGGCTGCGACCTCTATGCCGATACCCCTGCGTTCGAAACTGATGGAAGCTGGGACGGGAAGACGCGGCGGATCGCGGCCAATGCGCGGCTGTTCGACGATTTCGAAGCTGCGGATTGGCCGGTGACCGTCATCGACGGAAAGAATCTCTGGTGAAGGTCGGCACTGCCGCATCGTTCACAGAATATTCCGTCAGGTTTCGATCGGAAACGCCAACGCTTTGTCGATGACTAAGGAGATCGTGGGCTGACCTGCCCCCATCGGGAGAGGCCGCTCCGTAACCGCTGTCAGGGGCCGGGCAACCCGCCGGGGTCCGCCTTCCACCCTAAGCAGAAGTATAACCCGTCTGTTATCTGGACATCGCCGTTAGACAATCGGTCACTCGATCTTGGATGCAGTTCGGTCACAGAGCGGTAGCCAGGCTTCTTCGCGCTTCCACTCCCAAACCAAAACCTGCGTTTTTCCCTCGTCCTTGAAGGTGATGGTTGCGCGCTCCGTATCGCCAGAAAGGGTCCACTTGTCGCCATCGCGTTCGACGCGATAGTGGCGATAGAACCCGTGATTCTCGAACGAGCGGGCAAAATAGCTGCCGTCTTCATCGACGCCCATCACACTCAGGGTGTCGAACCGGTCCCCGGCTATGTCGGCCTTCTCGTCCTGGACCAAAAAGAACCGTCCTGTGTGCCAGTAGCCTTCGTGAACGCTAAGCCACGGTTCACCGTTTCCTCGAGGGGCGTCCCCAGATTGATCTGTTCCGCCATAGGAGGTTCCCCTCGCAGTCCACCGCCCGGCGAATGCCGATAATGCTTCAACCTTTTCGTCGCGTTCCATTGCTGTCCTCTACCCTACTCTGGATCAGAACGGACTAGCGCGCGGGGCGGTTGCCTCAGGGACCTCGGCCCACGGATATGAAGTCCGCTTCGCACCCTTAACGTGTGGATCGGCGTCGAAATCGGACCCCATCGAGATGGCAGCCTAGGTGGTTAAATTCTCTATATAACAATACGTTGGCGCGAATGCTGACAGGCGTTTGTCGGGATCCCGTCTCGCCCCGAAATATTAAGCCCATTCAATATATTGTTTCATATCGGGTGGGGTCCCGCCTTCAAAGCCGAGTGTCAAATCAACGGTCTAGAAGAGGCGTACTTGTAACGGCTAACCTGCATCGCTGCCGGAAGACCTTCAACGAGTGGCGTAGACCCAGCGCGGCACTTCCCGCTTGGGCTTGGCCAGCGCCTTGAACGTGTCCCGAGCCCGGCACACGCCGTGGAAAATTACCGTGCTCAGCGGTTTCGGAGTCGTCAGGATCAAGTCGTCCAGAAAGAGCGGGTTAACCGCGCTCGCCGCGTTGCCCGTATGCTGAAACCAGACGTAGGGGGCCAGCGTTACGAGCCGCTGTGGGCCGTGGAAGACCTGCTCGACGACAACCTGCTTGTCGCGGTCCAGCAGACTGATGTCGCCGCCCCGCATGCTGTCCAACTGAACGTCGAGCCAAATGCGCCCGGCCTGGTCATCGTGCGTTTCGAAAGCGATGTTCAGGTCCGCGCCGTGGCCTGTCATATCAACCGCGCCGAGCAGAGCGATCAGATTTCCGCCGGCCGCGTTCTCTATTGCCTTGAGTAGGGCGGCGTTCGACGGGATTTCTTCGCAGATCATGCGACGCACATGCCGGATCATGACGCCGCCTGCCGTGTAACCGTGTCCTGTCATGGAACATTTTCCTCACATTTGAATGACCGAGTTGATCAAATCAAGATGCGTGCAATTCACGGGCCGTTTCATTAACCGCGATCTACATCGAAGTTGGAGTCATGAATCGGGATAATTCCTTCCAGAATCTGGAGTCACGATACCACTGAACGATGACTCCTTTTCGAGTCACGTTTTGGAGGCTAACTCGAAACGTACTTTGTTGTTTGCACGGCAGTTTCGCGTCCGTTCGCCAGAGAAATCCGCTTACCTAGAGCCTAGAACAGGCCATGGCGAAAACAGCGAATCCTTGATCGAAACAGGAGTCATCTTTTGCGCAGAGCGACTAACCGCGCGCCGCCGGCATCGCAGTCAGATAAGCTTCAACTCTGCGCTTTCGTTCAGACGCACGACGCCGAGCAACATCCACGTCTGCGGATACTTGGCCATTGTGCCCAAGGCGAAAGCGACCCCCGCCTTCCGATATTCGATCTCGTACTTCGCCTTCAGTCGCTCAAGCGCGTCGATGTCCCCGTACTGCTTCCGCCAGTTGAAGAAGGTCGCCGGCGTTTCCCAGTCGCCGCACTTCATCTTGTGGGCACCGTCGGCGTCCTCGAAGTGCATACTGATTTCGTATGGGCAGGGCTCGATCTGAGCCAAATCCTTTTCTCATAGCGAACCCTGTTTCAGGGTCGCAGCCCGGGCCGCTTTTTCAACCACGAAGTCTCGATCTGACTTCTTCTTCCAACGGAGACTGAACGTCCGAGGTCGGACGAGCGTCAGGCTGGTGCCCATGGCCGAGGCGGCCGCACAAGAAGGCTGGAATAGCGGTGCAAACAGCGCGGCACGGCTGCGCTCTGGTAACGATCCAACCTTTTTAAGGGTAGGCTCATCTACACGGCGGCTTTCCGCACGATGATCGTCTTTTGGCGTCTCCGGCCGGTACTCAACGATGTCCCAGCGCTTGAACTGCTGGTCACCGGATAGGTGCCGAAACCGTATAGGGAAGAGGCGCCGCCACTCACCCTCGGGTGTTATGCCCGCACAGCAGACCGTCTCGCCGTATTTGGGGCTAGGCTGCGGCCAGGCTTTCACCAAGATGATCGTGCGCTCGGGACTGGCCAACACTCGCCACTTGATTGTTCACGACTAGGTTTACAATGCGGGATTTTCCGGGCTTGGCAACGTCTCGCGCGATCATCGTTCTGTGGCATCCAGCAGCGTCAGCCTCATAGCAGAGCAAGGCGACGGATGAATTGGCCATCAGTCGCCCAAGTATGGCGAGCGCTAACTGGGCCTCAGCCGTCCGCAGATGCGCTGCATATATGCTCTCGAACTCGCGCCACCGTCCGGCTCGCGCCGCCTCTCGCCCGGGTTTCGGATCGCCCAGATCACGCAGGTGGACATATTCCATACCCTCAGCGCGGACGCGGGTGCTGAGCGCTGTTTTCGAAAAGCCGCGCCTTCTGCTGACAGCGACCGCACGCACGTCCACTACGGTCTCGACACCACCCTCGCGTAGGGTTTCGATGAAGGCATCCAAGATGGTGCCTTCGTATCCAATGGTAAAAATGGTCATGGCGGCTCCGCCGACCATTTTGGTCGAGGAGTTCTCGCGAAGGGTTAACGGTCCATCGAGCATCCAGGTCGCCTTGCGGCCCCCTGGTTATCGCAAGCGGGCTACGGGATCAGCATCGTGCAGCTCAAGCCCTTGCCGGCCATCTGGTCACCCCATCCAGGTTCCCTGACGGGGAAACGCAACCAGTGGTTAATGTGCCGTTTCGGGATGAGTCACGAAAACAACAGTCTGTAATTTCACCACACAGTTAGAACCGAGGTCGCCACGCTGCGCTTTTCGTGACTCCGGACCGTGTCTGGTCAAGCCACCGCTCGGTAGCGGCCGATATGCGAACTAATATCAGAGTCATGATAGCGATGACCTGTGACTTCACCCGGCTCCTTAACGTGACTTTAGGCCAGCCGTTCGAAAACGGCGTCCCGCAAGAAATCCGCGCCCCCTACCTTCGGTCTGATCTTTCCCCTAGGTAAAGAAAAGTGCTGAAAGGAGTCATCGTTCGTTGGATGTATGACTCCATAATCCAGCCCGATTTTCCCCATACATTCCAGCGACTTACGGTAACGTGACTGGTGAGTCACTGTTCACAGCCGACACCGCCTGTCAGCCGTCAACTCTTGCGACCGGCTCGCAGGAAAAACCCCAGCGTTTTCAATATCCGCATTTCGTGACTCCGCCCCGATCCAGCCCGTCGCCCGGACCCCGATTCCGCTTTTCGTGACTCCCTTGCCCGAACCGAGTCACGAAATGCGCATCTGCCGCCCCGCTCGCCCCTCGCCCTGGCGCTCGTGTGTTGACCACCGCGCAGCCCTGTCAGCCGAGGAGTCATAGATGGCTGCTATAATGACCGCGCTAAAGTTGAAAATCACACTGTCCTTGGGTTTGCGGCCCGTGAAACAGATTGTTGCACTGCACAACGGCCTGCGCTTTTCGTGACTCCTACTCGCCCTGATCGCGGTTTGCCCCCCCCTTGCGTCGGCGACGGGTAAACGGTTCGGCGCTGGCGTCCGTCAGCCTTGCTCCCGACCCCAGATCGCCTTCCGCCGGAAGGAAGGTCACACCCGCAGCTGTAAGGGTTGCCGTCAGAAGCTTGGCATTGGCGACGTTGATCGGCGCGGGCCCGTTGGGGGCAAGCGCGCGCTTGATTGTGTTGGCGGCCAGGCCGGTGCGTTCCGCCAGTTGCAGGACACTCATGTTCAGAAGGCCGAGGGCCGCACGGAGTTGGGCACCCGTCAGGTGGTCGTCAGGCCTTTTTCGCGGCGTCGGCATAATTCAATTTGACTCTTTTAGACCCAGTTTCAATTGTGTGGCTCTTTTTGACGTAGGAGCCTAACATGAAGATCCCCTTGCTGCCCACTCCGCGCTGCCCCGTTCACGGGTCCAAGCTGAAACGCGCTGATTGCCCCACATGCAACGCCGCCTACGGGCGTCTCTACCAGCGCCACCGCCGCCACGCGCACCCCGACGTCGCCCTCGTCGAGCGGGCGAAGCATCGCGCCCAGACGCGCAACGTCCCCTTCCGCATCACGCGCAACGACGTCGTGGTACCGACGACCTGCCCGGCCTTGGGCATCCCGTTGATCGTGGGACAGAAGCGCGCGGCGACGTCGCCGTCCCTCGACCGTATCCAGCCGCACTTGGGTTACGTCCCCGGTAACGTGCGCGTCTTGAGCGACCGGGCGAACCGTCTGAAGGGCAACCAGAACCTGCCGCAACTTCGGGCGCGCGCCGCCGCCGCCAAGGGCAAGAAACGCGAGGAATACCAGCGCCTCGCTCGCTATGTGGACCGCGAACTGATCTTGGCCGAGGTGCGGACCAAGGCGGCGCAAGGCGGTCGCGCTGGCGAGGTCTGGGCCGAGGTGGCCCGCTTCCTCGACCGCGCCTTCATCCGTGCGGACTGGAGCCGCTAATGTCACCGCCTTCGCAAGAAGACACTGTCGACCGGGGGTCTACGACCACCACCCGCGTGCTGGTCACGGACCTGGCCCGCAACATCATCGTTCACGGTCCGCAGCTAGGCAATCAGGTCACCTTCGCCGCCACGACGCGGCTCTACTCCCACACTCACCAGTGTGTCGCCGAAGCCCTGACCGAAGCGCTCGAAGGCTCGTTCGCCACCTCGGGCCTCCGGTTCGGCGTGGCCATGTTGATCGGCATCGACCCCACTGCGCCGCCTGATGATGTCGAGCATCTGATCGATGTGTGGCTTGAGACCTGTGCCGTCTTCAACACCGTCGCCATGTCCGAGATCGGCGACGGGGGAGAAGGATTGTTGACCGGCATGCTGTCGGCTTGGGTCACCGATTATGGTCCCGTTCAGGCGCGCGGCCGGGCCTGAGGATCATTCCTTTACAAATGTCGAAATAAAACAATTAGTTAAGACGGTTTTAAGTTGACAGAACGCAGGCGCACGCGGTAGGCTCGACGAGATTTTGGCGATCCGCAGTGACGACAACGGCTCGTAGAAAACCTCGGCCTCGGCCGATGAACCCTTCGCTTCGAGTCGTTGTCATGAACCCCCAAGCCACCGAACAATCTGTTCGTCCGCCCCGTCCCCTTGCCGAGCGGCATGGCGCCGTCCGTCACACGGCGCCCCCGCGTTTGGTGGTCGTCGAAGAACGCACGCTTCAGAACGGCGTGACCCCGCCCCACTGGACCCAGCCCGCAGCCGAGCATCTCGCCCACGCCCCGGGCGCTCGGCGCATCAGCATGGTCGAAAGCGTGGCCATTCAAATCTTCAGCGGTGCCATCGAGTTCAGCGTCAGCGAGCGGAACGGGCTTGCGATCAGCCAAGGCGTTGGTCAGCGCCGCTGGCCCCTCATGCTGAACCGCAGCGAAATTTGTGAATACCTTGGCGCCTCTTGGCGCACGCTGAAGAACGTCCTGACGGTTCGTCCCGTCGACATGGGCGCCAACATGATCCGCTATAACCGCCGGCAAATCGATGCCTGGGCGGCCAGCCGCCCACCGATGGGCCCCGGCTCCATCGATCAGGACACACCGAGTGCCGACCACGACGCGCTTGTCGACACGGCCGCAGCAGCGCTGATCCGTGCGGGCGAACGCGGCAGCAAGCGCTGATGACCGTACGGTACGTCCAGCGCATCAAGCGGAGCGACGGTCGAATCGATCTGTACTTCCGAAAGGGTGAATTCAGGCGCGGGCCGCTCAGGTCGGCTGATGGGACGCCAGGACTTCAAGCTGAAGTGGACGCGATCCTGGCCCAGATGGAAGCTGCCGTCGCTGCTGCCACGCCGGTCGTTGGAACGGTACGAGGCACCCTGCAGCGGTACAACAGGAGTGCGGAATTTACCGGCTTGGAGGCCAGCACTAAGCGCCACTACCAATACATGATCGACGAGTTGTCCGATGTGTTCGGCGACGTCCTGCTTGGCGCAGTCGTCTATCCTTTCCTGAAGGATTTGCAGGACGTCTGGGCGCGACGAGGTCACAGAGCGGCGAACAATCTGATGCAGGTGCTGAAGAACGCCCTGATGCCGGAGATGAAAAAAGGAACGGTCCCTGGCCGCCCGTTCGCTGACATCGTTAAGCTGAAGCCATCCGCCAACAAGACTGAGCCTCACCCCGCGTGGACGGACAAGGAGATCGACGCGGCGATACAGATGGCCATTGAGGTCGGACAGCCTGGTCTCGCCAGAGCCCTTGCACTGGGCCGCTGGGGCGGTTTTCGGCGAGGCGGCATCTGCCGTATCCCGCTGCACGCCAGAACAGACGGCCACGACGACGATGACCGCCCCCAGAAGCGCCTATACTGGACGACGCCAAAGCGCGGCGTGCTCTGCGATAAACCCGAGGATAATCGGCTCGCTGATCTGCTCGACCGCACGCCAAACAAGGCTCTGACCATCGCCTACAACAAGCGGGGCGAACCTTGGAATGAGCGCGCTCTGAACCAGGCAATCGACCGCCTGCTGGAAAAGCTGGCGAAAGACGGTCTCGCCCGTGAATTTCTGGATATTCACGGGCTGCGGCACGCGCGCGGCATGGAGTTGGCTTACGGCGGCGCGTCGGAGTTCCAAATCATGGCGCAGTTGGAGCACAAGACCCCATTCACGGCTCGCATTTATATCCGCCAGGCCAACCGGGCCACGGGCGCCAACGGCGGCCAGAGCAAGGTCGACGATCTGATCCGGCGTCGAGCCGCTAAAAAACAGCGTGAACAAGGGTAGAACGGACGGCTGTAACAGGGGGTGTAACCGCACTGTAACAGGCCAAAATACGCTCAACCCCGAGTAAGGGTTAAATGTCTGAATTTACTTAGGAAAGAATGGCGCGCCCGGAACGATTCGAACGTCCGACCCTCAGATTCGTAGTCTGATGCTCTATCCAGCTGAGCTACGGGCGCGCACAGGCCTTTACGGCGAGGGCGGGTATCTAGCGGGTCGTCTTGCCGGGCGCAACCCGGTTTTCGTGGCCTTTGTAAAACGGGCGCTTGGAGAGGCGGACGGCGGGGCTTAGGTCGGGGGAGGCGCCTGTCCGCGCCAGTGTTTCCGGGTCGCCTCCCAGATGATCATGTCGAATTCGCCGTTCCGTCCATTGCTCTTCGCCGTCCTGGCGCTGTCATCGACCCTGGCGCTGGCCGGTTGTCAGACCACGACGGTCGGCGGCGCGTCCGCCCCGGTCCAGTCCGCCGCGCCCCCCGCCACTCGTCCGGCGCGCGGTCCGTTCGTCGCGGCGGCCAATCCGCTGGCGGTCGAGGCGGGGATGGCGGTTCTGAGGCGCGGCGGGTCGGCGGTGGACGCCGCGGTCGCGGTGCAGGCGGTACTGGGGCTGGTCGAGCCCCAGTCCTCGGGCCTCGGCGGCGGGGCCTTCATCATGGTCTATGACGCCGGGACGCAGGAGGTCACGACCTATGACGGGCGCGAGACGGCGCCCTCGGCGGCGACGCCCGAACTGTTCTACGAGAACGGCCGCCCCCTGCCCTTCATGGACGCGGTGTTGAGCGGGCGATCCACGGGCGCGCCCGGCGCCGTGGCCGCCCTGGCGATGGCGCAGGAGACGCATGGAAGCCTGCCCTGGCCCTCCCTGTTCGGCGACGCCGAGCGTCTGGCCCGCGACGGGTTTACGGTCAGCCCGCGTCTGGCCGGCTTTATCGCCGGAACATTCGGGCAGGCGCGCACCCGCTGGGCCACCGAGTATTTCACCAGGCCCGATGGCAGCCGCTACGTCGCCGGCGACACCCTGCGAAACCCCGCCTACGCCGAGACGGTCGCGACCATCGCCCGCGACGGGATCGAAGCCCTGCGCACCGGTCCGATCGCCGAGGCCATCATCGAGACGGTGAGAGCCGAGCCGCGCCCGGGATCGCTGAGTGACGCCGACCTCGCCGCCTATCGGCCCATCGTCCGCGACGCCCTGTGTCGTCCGTTCCGTGTCTATGTGATCTGCATCCCGCCGCCGCCGTCCAGCGGCGTGGCCCTGCTGCAGCTCCTGGCCATGGCCGAGACCCCGACCGTCGCCCCGGTTCTCGCCGAGGGCGAGACCAGCGCCGCCGCCTGGACCATGTTCGCCCAGCTGCAGCGGCTGATGTACGCCGACCGCGACCGCTATGTCGCCGACCCCGCCTTCGTCGGCGTGCCCGTGGCCGGCCTGCTCGACCCCGATTACGTCGCCTCCCGCGCCGCCCTGTCCCCCGGCCTGGCCGGCGCCGCCACAGCCGGGACACCGCCCGGCGGCGTGTTCCGCGCCCCTGACGCGACGGCCGAGCCCTCCGGCACGTCCCACATGGTCATCGTCGACGCGGCCGGGAACGCCGTCTCCATGACCACGACGGTCGAGAGCATCTTCGGTTCGGGCCGGATGGCGGCGGGCTTCTTTCTCAACAACCAGCTGACCGACTTCTCCTTCTCGCCGACGACGGCGGAGGGCGGGCCCATCGCCAACGCCGTGGCGGCGGGCAAGCGGCCGCGCTCGTCGATGTCGCCGATCATCATTCTGGATCATCAGGGTCGTCTGGTCGGGGCCATGGGCTCGCCGGGCGGATCGGCGATCCTGGCCTATAACGCCAAGGGACTGGTCGGGACGCTGATCTGGGGCCTGCCGGTGCAGGCGACGTTCGACCTGCCCAACCTCGTCGCCAAGGGTCCGGGCTTCGGCGCCGACACGTCGCGGTTCGGGCCGACCCTGACCGAAGGGCTGGCGAGGAACGGCATCATCCTCCAGCCCAACGCGTCGGAGACCTCAGGCCTGCATGGAGCGATCTGGCGCGGAGATCACTGGGACGGCGGCGCCGACGACCGGCGCGAGGGCGTGGCCCGGACCGAATAGGCCTCAGCCCGGCAGGCGCAGCTCGAAGGTCGTGCCGGTCGGGCCGGTCTCGACGAGGCGCAGCTCGCCCTCATGGTTGGTCGCGAGTTCGCGCGAGATCGTCAGGCCCAGACCGGTGCCGTCCGCCGAGCCGCCCGAGACGAAGGGTTCGAACAGGCGCTCGGACAGGCGCGGGGGAATGCCGGGGCCGTCGTCGACGATGCGGATGACGCACCAGCCATCCTCTCTCGAGGCCTCGACCATGACCGAGCCAAGCGGGCCACCCTTCCTGCGAGGCGCGCGCGCGGCGTCGCGCTCGATGGCCTGACGGGCGTTGCGCATCAGATTGACCAGGATGCGGTGCAGTTGGTCTGCGTCGGCCTGGACGGCGAAGCGTCCCGGAAGCGCTTTCACCAGCCGCACGCCGTGGGCCTCCAGTCCCGCATCCTCGCCGGCGGATGTCACGGCCCGGGCCAGCGCCACCCGATCCTTGACCGGCGCCGGCTCCTCGGACTTGCCGTAGTCCAGCACATTGCGGGTAAGGGCGGCGGCCCGACCCAGGGCCCGCTCCAGACGCGGCAGGGCCTTGGCCACCTGGGGATCGGCGGAATCGGCCAGACGCTCCGAGGCGATCTGGGCCGAGGTCAGCATGTTGCGCAGGTCGTGGTTGATCTTGGCCACCGCCTCGCCCAGCGCCACGAGACGCGAGCGAGAGCGCAAGGCCTGACGCACCTCCTCCTGCATAACGGCCAGTTCGCGTTCGACCCGGCCGATCTCGTCATGGCGGTCGGAGGGGGTCGGGGCGACGGTCTGGGGATCGGCGGCGAAGCCTTCGATGGACCGGGTCACCCGCCGCAGGGGCTGCAGCACCAGGAAGGCGAGGCCGGCGTAGAGCAGCCCGCCAGCGACCACCGAGATGATGATGGACACCAACAGGCTGTTGAGCAGGAAGGCGCGCAGTTCGACTTTCAAGGGCTCCGCCGGCGCGACCACGTCGATGAAGTCGCCGGAGCGATATCGGGGGGCTGCCCGCGCCCGGATCGACCGGTCGGGATGGCCGAACAGGGTCCGGACCGGATCCAGCAGCTTCGACCCGGAGCTGCGCCCTCTCAGGTCGATGAAATCGGGCGCGCGGGCCAGGTTCGGGGCCTGCAACAGCTGGCGCATGACGCCCTGGTCGCTGATCGCCACCGCCGATACCCCGCCGATACGCAGCAGCTGTTCCGCCGTCTGATCGTCCACGGCGCTGTAGGGCAGGGCCTCAA
The DNA here is from genome assembly GCF_049897365.1 of Brevundimonas sp. DC300-4. Classification (NCBI taxonomy): domain Bacteria; kingdom Pseudomonadati; phylum Pseudomonadota; class Alphaproteobacteria; order Caulobacterales; family Caulobacteraceae; genus Brevundimonas; species Brevundimonas sp. DC300-4. Next base: position 249,982 of record NZ_JAFCWC010000004.1, on the reverse strand, counting down.
CGCCTACGGAGGCGAGTTCGGCTGCCTGGAGCCGGTCCATCAGCCAGCGTTCGTGGAAGGTCGCCGCATTGGGACCCAGGATCAAAGCCTGCACCGCCACGGTGAACAGCACGGTCAGCAGCAGCAGCCGCGACGACAGGCCGTCGGGCGCCTGGGGCTTCAGCCGCTCGCGCCAGTCCGCGGGCGGCCGCAGCCGGTCAAACAGGTCGCGCGGAATGACCCGGGGCGGCCTCACGGCGTCGCGGCTCCGGGCAGGCGCGCCTGGATCGTCTTCAGGATCAGAGGCAGGACCACGGCCAGCACGAAGACGCCCGCCATCGGGGCCCAGAACTGGCCGAACAGGGCCTGGATGTCGGGGTTGGGGTTCTCGGCCAGCAGCTGGTTCAGCCGCGCCCCGATCCAGCAGTAGATGATGTGGGCCGGCAGCAGGCCGATGACCGTGGCGACGGTATAGGGGACCAGCCGGACCGACATGATCCCGGCGGCGATATTGATCATGTGGAAGGGCACGACGACAGCAAGACGCGAGGCCAGGACATACCAGAAGGTGTCCTTGTCGATGGCGGCGCAGACCGTCTTCAGCATCCCCTTGTCGCGTTCGGCCTTGCGACGCAGGTCCTGGCCAAGGGCCGAGCGGGCGACCGCATAGACGATCAGGGCGCCGACGGTGGCGGCGATCGAGGTCGAGACCCCGCCGACCCAGGGGCCGAACAGATAGCCGGCCGTAATGGTCACGAAGAAGACGCCGGGCACCACGCTGGCGGTCGCCGTGGCGAACACAGCCATCAACACCAGCAGGGCCAGCAGATAGTTCTGGGCCGTGAAGGCACGCAGCTCGTCGCCGTGGTCGCGCAGGGTGTCGAGCGACAGATAGCGGTTCCAGCCCATGCCGAAGATCAGGGCGATGACGCAGGCCAGAAGAATGAGGGGAAGAAACCGTTTCAGGCGATCCATGGCGTTTCCAACGGCAGCATTCTCAACGGGTCTGGGCGTTTTCAGGCTATAGGACTTCGTCGGCGGCGTTGACAGCCGCAGCCCCTCCGCTTATACGCCCGCCCTTCCCGCAGAGGACACGTTCGTCCCCCGCGCCACTTATAACCCCTGGAGCCGACCGTGAAGCGGACCTATCAGCCGTCGCGACTCGTGCGCAAGCGCCGTCACGGCTTCCGTTCGCGGATGGCCACCAAGAACGGACAGAAGATCGTTGCGCGGCGTCGCGCCAAGGGCCGCAAGAAGCTGACGGCTTAAGCGGCCTTCCCCTCGATCAGAGGGGATCGATGCCGATTGCCATTACAATCCATCGCCTGACCTCGCGGCCCCAGTTTCTGGCGGCCGCGAAAGGCGTTTCTCAGGCGCGCGGCGCCGTGGTCGTCCAGCGACTGGACCGCGCCGACGGGGATGCGACCATAGGCATCGGCTTCACCGCCACGCGCAAGGTCGGCGGGGCCGTCGTGCGCAACCGCTGCAAACGCCGGCTGCGCGAGGCCGCCCGCGCCCTGGTCGGGCAGCACGGCGTGCCTGGAAGCGACTATGTCTTCATCGCTCGACAAGGCACTCCGGACCGGCCCTGGGAGCGTTTGCTTGACGATGTGAAATCGGCGCTTACAAGGCTCGCGAGCCCCGCCGACGGCCCCAGACCGGCCCGCCCGGCCACACCTTCTCCCGACACGCCCGTTCCCCTTTCCGACGACCTGGACCGCTGATCCGAATGAAGAACGAGAACACGCGCAACATGGTGATCTTCGCCGTGTGCACGGCGGCGATCCTGCTCCTGTACCAGGTCTTCGTCATGGGCCCGCAGATGGAGCGCCGGAAGGCTGCCCAGGAAGCCGCTGCCGCTGAACAGACCGCCACGCCGGCGGGAACGACAGCGGACGCCGTTCCCGGCTCCACCACGGCCACGGGCGCGCTGACATTCGTGACGGATCGCACTGAGGCGCTGGGCACGGTCCCGCGCATCCCGGTCTCCACGCCGACGCTGCAGGGGTCCCTGTCGCTCCAGGGCGGTCGCATCGACGACCTGTTCCTCAAGAACTATCGCCAGACTGTCGATCCTTCTTCGCCCTATGAAGAGCTGTTCCGCCCGCAGGGCATGGAGCACGCCTATTTCGCCCAGTTCGGCTGGACCGGCCCCAATGTCGCTGGCGGCGTTCCCGGCCCGAACACCGTCTGGCGCCTGACCGGCGGCTCGACCCTGACCGAGACCACCCCCGTCACCCTGACCTGGGACAACGGACAAGGCCTGCGCTTCACACGCGTCATCGCACTCGACGCGCAGTATATGTTCACCGTCACCGACACGGTCGCCAACCTCGGCACCGCCCCGATCGTGATCGCCCCCTATGGCCGCATCGAGCGCCAGGGCGTGCCGCCAGTCCTGGGCAAGACCCAGATCCTGCACGAGGGCGCCATCGGCACCTTCTCCAAGGGCGACGGCTACGCCACCACCCAGCTGAAGTACGGCGACTGGGCCAAGAAGCCGCGCGAGGAGTTCGAGTCCGTTGGCGGCTGGCTGGGCATCACCGACAAATACTGGATGGCGGCCCTGATCCCGCCCCAGACCGAAACGATCCAGGCTGAGTTCCGCGTCACCGACGCCTCGACCTACAACATCCACGAGGCCCGCATTCTGGGCGAGGCGCGGACGATCAATCCGGGTCGCCAGATCACCGAGGTCCAGCACCTGTTCGCCGGCGCCAAGCGCAACGAGATCCTCTCGGCCTACGAGAAACAGTACGAGCTGCCGCGCTTCATCTATGCGATCGACTGGGGCTTCCTGTTCTTCCTGACGCGCCCGATCTTCCTGCTGGTCGAGTTCTTCTACGGCCTGGTCGGCAACTTCGGCGTGGCCATCCTGCTGCTGACGCTGACCATCAAGCTGATCATGTTCCCGCTGGCCAACAAGAGCTACGAGAGCCTGTCCAAGATGCGGAAACTCCAGCCGCTGATGGAGAAGATCAAGGAGCAGAACAAGGACGATCCGCAGGCCCAGCAGAAGGCCACGATGGAGCTGTACCAGAAGGAGAAGATCAATCCGCTGGCGGGCTGTCTGCCCATCCTCGTCCAGATCCCGGTCTTCTACGCCCTCTACAAGGTGCTGTTCGTCACCATAGAGATGCGGCATGCGCCCTTCTTCGGCTGGATCCGCGACCTGTCGGCGCCGGACCCGACCAACATCTGGAACCTGTTCGGCCTGATCCCCTGGGATCCCTCGTCCGTGCCCCTGGTCGGCAATCTGATCGGTTCGCACGCTGGCGGCTTCACCCTGGCGCTCAGCGTCCTGGCCATTATCTACGGCTTCACCATGTGGCTGCAGCAGGCGATGAACCCGCCCGCGCCTGATCCGGTCCAACGCCAGATCTTCGCCTGGATGCCGATCGTCTTCACCTTCATCATGGCCGGCTTCCCGGCGGGCCTGCTGGTCTACTGGGCCTGGAACAACGTGCTCTCGATCGCCCAGCAGTATTTCATCATGCATCGCTTCGGGGCCGAGAACCCGATCGATGACCTGATCGCCAAACTCACGAAGAAGCCCGCTTGACCGAGTTTTCCGACGAAGAGGTCGAGGCCGCACGCGTTCTGTTCGCGCGCCCGGCGACCTTCGTCATGGGCGCCGCCAAGATCGAGCAACTTCCAGAACCCAACCTGCCCGAGATCGCCTTCGCCGGAAGGTCGAACGTCGGCAAGTCCAGCCTGATCAATGGGCTGGTCGGCATGCACAAGCTGGCCCGCGCCTCCAACGAGCCGGGCCGGACGCGGGAGGTCAACTTCTTCGACCTCGACGGCAAGCTGCGGCTGGTCGACCTGCCCGGCTACGGCTGGGCCAAGGCGTCGAAGACGACCGTGCGTCAGTTCCAGAACCTGGGCCGCGACTATCTGCGCGGCCGGGTGACGCTGAAGCGGGTCTATCTGCTGATCGACGCCCGCCATGGTCTGAAGTCGGTCGACACCGAGGCGCTCGATGCGCTGGACCTCGCCGCCGTCAGCTATCAGATCGTCCTCACCAAGGCCGACAAGATCAAGGCGCACGAGCGTGACACGGTTCAAGCGGCGACGCTCAAAGCCATCTCCAAACGCCCCGCCGCCTTCCCGGCGGTGATCGTGACCTCGGCCGAAAAGGGCGCGGGTCTGCCCGAACTGCGGGCGGAGATCATGCGCACGACGGGCGCGGAGCTCTGAGTCCCTTCCTTCTCCCGGTGGGAGAAGGTGGCTCGCGAAGCGAGACGGATGAGGGTTCGGCCTCACCGGTGACGCACGACCCTCACCCTTTCGCGCAAGGCGGTTCGCTACGCTCTCCGGCGCTTAATCCCTCTCCCAACGGGAGAGGGAGCCCGTCTGCTCTGGCCTCTCCAGCCCTGACCGCCTAACTAGCCCCCATGCCCCCCGCCGACACCCCTGCCGAGGTCTTCAAGCGCGCGCTCGCCCATGCGGCCCGCGCCCTCGCAGAACAGTCTGAGCTCGAGGTCGCGTTCGGCTCCGACGGCCCCAAGCTGACCGGCGGCGTCCTGACCCTGCCGCATCCCCCCCGCACGCCCAGCGAGGGCGACAGCGCCACCATCCGGGGGCAGGCCGACCGGCTGGCGCTCCGTCTCGCCAACCACGATCCGGCGATCCACTCGACCTTGCGCCCCACCGACAGCCGCGCGGCGGAGGTGTTCGAGGCCGTGGAACAGGCCCGCGTTGAGGCCCATGGGTCCACCGCCCTGGCCGGCGTCCGCAACAATATGAACGCCGCGCTCCTGATCCGTCTGGAGAAGATGGGCGCCCTGCGGATCACCGAGGCCGACCGCGTCCCCGTCGGCGAGGCCGTCGCCCTGCTGCTGCGCGAACGCGTCACCGGCCAGCGCAGTCCCGACGGCGCCGGGGCCATGCTCGATCTCGTGCGGACGGACATTGAGGCCAAGGCTCACGTCCAGCTCGACAGGCTGGCCGAGACCGCCGGCGACCAGGCCGCCTTCGGCAAGGCGTTGAAGGACGTGCTGCGCGCCCTCGACCTCGACCCCGGCGACGGGCGCGGCGACGACGCGTCCGAGGACCAGGGCGACGAGGAGCCGGATCCCCAGGAGCCCGAGGCCAGCGAGGACCAGGACGAAGAAGAGGACGAGAGCGGCGGCGAAGGCGGCCAGTCGATGGACGGCGCCTCCGAGGACCCCACGTCTGAACAGGACCGCGACGCTCGCCCCGACGGCTCCCCCGCCGAGCGCGATGGCGACGCCGCCGACGACGGTCCCGACGTCGCCGAGGGCGCCCTGCCGAACCGCCAGGAGAACGCCGACGATGGCCGCGCCATCGACGCCTATCGCGTCTTCACGACCGCCTATGACGAGGTCGTGGACGCCGCCGACCTGTGCGACCCGATGGAGCTGGACCGGCTGCGGTCGCTGCTGGACCAGCAACTGACCATCCTGTCGTCCGTCGTCGCCCGCCTGGCCAACAAGCTGCAGCGCCGGCTGATGGCGCAGCAGAACCGGTCTTGGGCCTTTGACCTCGAGGAAGGAGTTCTCGACACCGCCCGCCTGACCCGCGTCATCACCGACCCGACCAGCCCGCTATCGTTCAAGATGGAGAGTGAAAGCCCTTTCCGCGACACGGTCGTCACCCTGCTGCTCGACAACTCCGGCTCGATGCGCGGCCGCCCGATCATGGTCGCGGCGGTCTGCGCCGACATCCTGGCGCGGACGCTGGAACGCTGCGGCGTCAAGGTCGAGATCCTCGGCTTCACCACCCGCGCATGGAAGGGCGGACAGGCGCGAGAAGCCTGGATCACGGCCGGCAAGCCGTCGATGCCCGGTCGCCTGAACGACCTGCGCCACATCATCTACAAGGCCGCCGATTCCCCCTGGCGACGGGCCAGGAAGAACCTCGGCCTGATGATGCGCGAAGGCCTGCTGAAGGAGAACATCGACGGCGAGGCCCTGACCTGGGCCCACGACCGGCTGAAGGCCCGGCCCGAGTCGCGCCAGATTCTGATGGTCATCTCCGACGGCTCGCCGGTCGACGATTCCACCCAGTCCGCCAACGCCGCCCTCTATCTCGACAAACACCTGCGCAAGGTGATCGAGGACATCGAGACCCGGTCCCCGGTCGAACTGATCGCCATCGGCATCGGCCACGACGTAACCCGCTGGTATCGCCGCGCCGTCACCATCGTCGACGTCGAACAACTGGGCGGCGTCATGATCGAGAAGCTGGCCGAACTGTTCGATGCGGCGCCCAAGCAGGCGACGAAAAAGGGCGGCCGTCGCCTCAAGCGCGCGGCGTGATGCGGCTGCTTTTCCGCGCCGCGGCGTCGCTGGCCCTCATGGGTATGGCGGCCTGCGCGGCCATCGCGACCTCGATGCCCGGCCTGGTCACCGGTCCCGACCATGCCCTCCGCATGGAAGCCCGCCATGTGCCCCTGGGCATCGGCGGCGCGACCCTGGCGCCCGGCGTCACCTATGGGGGCGGCCTGATCCTTCGCGGGCCTGGCCTGCACGGCCTGTCCGACCTGAAGATGCAGGGCGACCGCGCCTGGGTCGTCAGCGACTTCGGCGACCTCGTCCGCTTCACCCTCCGGCTCGACCGCAACGGCCGCCTGAGCTCCGCCGACAGCGCCGTCAGCCGCCCCCTGACCGGCCCGGACGGCGCCGTCCTGACGCCCAAGGCCAATGCGGATGCGGAAGGGTTGGCCCTGCTCCCCGACGGCCGCGTCCTGATCAGTTTCGAGCGCGATCACCGCATCTGGTCCTACGGCGTCGGGGCGAACGATCGGCCGGGCCTGGTCTCCACCCCCCGTCACCCGTTCGAGGACAATCAGGGCCTCGAGGGTCTGGCCCCCGCCCCCGACGGCCACTGGCTCGCGCTCGGCGAGGCCGGCGGCGCCTGGCTCTGCGACGCCGACGCCTGCAAGTCCCTGCCCAACGCCCCGACCTCATACATGGATGGCTTCCTGACCACCGGCGCCGATGTCGACCCGGCGGGCGGCTGGTTCATCGTCCAGCGTCTGTTCACGCCCCCGCTCAACATGCAGGCCCGCGTCCGCCGGATGGCCCCGGACGGGACCCTGTCGGCCCCCCTGATCCACCTGCGCCCACCGGCCTCGACCGACAATTTCGAAGGGATCGCCGCGGTCCCGACCGCGACGGGGACGCGTGTCTATCTGCTCAGCGACGACAATGACAACATCGTCCAGAAGACCCTGCTGCTGGCCTTTGATGTGAGGCGCTGACGGGCCCCTTCTCCCGCAAGGGATGAAGGGTCAGGACAAGAAGCTCTTCGTCAGCTCAATCGCCTCGACCAGGCTCATTCGCTGGACCTCGGTCCCCGGCGGGAGGGCGGCGAACAATCGTGTCGGCGTGGCCGCGTCCAGCATGACGAACACCCCCTTGTCGTCCGCCCGCCGGATCAGCCGACCGAAGGCCTGGGCGATACGGGCGCGGGCCAGGGCATCGTCATAGCCCTTGGCCCCGAACTTCTCGCGCCGGGCCTTGTGCAACAGGTCGGGGCGCGGCCAGGGCACCCGGTCGAAGGCCAGCAGCCGCAGCGAGCGGCCGGGCACATCGACGCCGTCCCGGACGGCATCGGTGCCCAGCAGGCAACTGTCCTGTTCGGCGCGGAAGATGTCGACCAGGGCCCCGACCTCCAGTGGATCGACGTGCTGGGCGTAGAGGGGGATCTGGGCCTTGGCCAGGTCCGGGCCGAGGCGTTCGTAGACGGCCTTCAACCGGCGGATGGCTGTGAACAGGCCCAGGCCCCCGCCCCCGGCCGCCAGGAACAGTTCGCGCATCGCGGCCGCCGTCTGGCGCGGGTCGTCCTTGCCCACGTCGGTGACGACGATCACCCGACTGTTCGACGCATAGTCAAAGGGGCTCTCGACCTTCAGGGTGCGCGCCGGTTCGATCAGCCGCGCGGCCCCGGTGCGCATCCGGGCCATGCCGAAGAGGTCTCCTCCGCTCGCCTCCGCGATCGGGTCGGACAGGGTGGCGGAGGTCACCAGCACGCCATGGGCCGGCAGAATCACGGCCGCCTCAAGTGGCACGGTCGGGTCGATCCAGTGACGGCGCAGGGCCACGTCGTGGATGCGGCCGAACGCCGTCTCGACCGACAGCCAGTCGACGAAATCCGGGTCGGGCGCGTCGCCGCCGTCCTCCAACGCCGCCAGCATCGACCGCCACCCCGGCAGGGTCATGCGGGCACGACGGTCGAGGCCGCGAAGGGCCCCTTCGATCCGGGCGCGCGAGGCTCCGTCCAACTCCGCCGCCTCGTCGTCGAGGATGTCCTCCAGATGGCGAGCGAGGGCCAGCAGGGGGGCCTCGACGGCGGCGATGGCCTGGGCTGCGCGCCGGGCTGTTTCCAGCAGCGGTTCGGTCGCCGGGCGGACCGAACATTCGGTGCCGAACTCGGACGATCCCGACGAGGCCGCTTCCGACGTGCGGGCCCTGATCTGTTCCAGCGCAGCCATCAGGAACTGTTCGATCGGGCCGACGGGATTCACTTCTCCCGAGGGCGGCGCGATCCGGCCGGAGATGCCTTCACCCGGCAAAGCGGCCGCCGCGCGGATGGCATCCTGAAGCGCCCTGGCCGCTGCCTCGTTGTCGGCGCACAGATCGCCTAGCCGCTGTTCCAGACCACGCCCCCGACGACCGCGTCCCTCCGGCCCCCGGATCCAGCGGCGCAGCTCGGCCGCCTCCTGACCCGACAGGCAGGCGGAGAAGGCGCTGTCGGCGGCGTCGAACAGATGGTGGCCCTCGTCGAAGACGATGCGCTTGAGGGCGGCGGTCTCGCCGTCCTGCTTCAGGCCTCGCGCCGAACGTGCGCCGTCGAAGGCCGCCTGGGTCATGACCAGGGCGTGGTTGGCGACGACGAGGTCGGCACGGCGGCTCGCGCGGATGGTCTTTTCGACGAAACAGGTGCGGTAGTGGGGGCAGGCCGCGTGGACGCATTCGCCGCGTCGGTCGACGAGGTTGCCCGCCGAGGCCTGGCTTGCAGACGCCACTGCGAACAGGCCGGGCAGCCAGCCGGGGAAATCGCCGCCGGTCATGTCGCCGTCGCGCGTGTGCAGGGCCCAGCGGCTGGTCAGGGCCAGGCCGATCAGGTCGCCGTTCCCCAGCTGGGCCGCCTGGACCATGTCCTGAAGGTTCAGCAGGCAGAGGTAGTTCTCGCGGCCCTTGCGGACGACAGTCTTGCGCTTGCGCTCGACCGGATCGGGCCACAGGGCGGCGCTCTCGCGATCGATCTGGCGCTGCAGGGCCCGGGTATAGGTCGAGACCCAGGCCGCGCCCTGATTCCGTTCAGCCCACAGGGAGGCGGCGGCCAGATAGCCGAGCGTCTTGCCAGTGCCGGTGCCGGCCTCGGCCAGCAGCATGCGCGGCCTGCCCTCCTCGTTGCGGGGCGAGAAGGCGTAGGCGGCCTCGGCGGCGTAGTCGGACTGGGTCGGGCGGGTTTCGTCGAGGCCCGAGGCCTGCAGCAGTTTCTCGAGCCGGATCCGAGCGGATTCGGAATCGACCGGAGCGGACCCTGCCTCCCCACGCGGCGCCTCGTCCTCCCACTCCGGCAGGCGCGACCAGGCGTCGAGCCCCGAGCCCCGATGCTGGCGCGCCCGGAGCGGTCCAGCCTGCAAGGCGCCCGACACCCGCCATGCCCAGGACCAGCCGGCGCGCCCCAGCGTCTCGGCCAGGGTGAAGGCATCCTCGCGATGCGGATAGGCGGGGTCGGCCAGCTCCTTCAGCAGAACGGCGGCGGCGTCTCTGAGCGCAGCGGCCTGGGCCTCAGCGCCCTTGGGTTCGGCCATGCCCAGCGCCAGGGCCAGCCCTGACGGCGACGGGGCGCAGAAGGTCGCCGGCCGCACGAAGGCCCACAGCTCCAGCACGTCCAGAAGGTCGGCGGACCGGGGCGGGGCGGACAGGCCCAGCCTGCGCGCCGTCAGCGAGGCGTGCGCCACCATCACCGGCCCACCGGTGAATACGCCCTCAGCGGCGCCTCGCCCGATCTTCCGCGCGCCCTCGTCGTCGCAGATCGCGCCCGCGCCCGGCGGCACGGCCAGCGCAGGCGGCAGGACGAGCCACGGCTCGGCGCCGGTCAGGTTGAGGTTGGAGAGGACGGATTCGTCGGACACGTCAGAGAGATAGCGACGAACGGCATGAAACGGAACGGGAACATGCTATATCCCCCTCGTGACGCCACCCGCCGCCAACCTGCCGCCTCTGTTCGCCGACTGGTTCATGTCTCGCGGCTGGAGCCCCCGCAGGCACCAGCTGGAGATGATCGCGGCGGCTGAGGCCGGGTCGCACGCCCTGCTGGTCGCTCCGACCGGGGGCGGCAAGACACTGGCGGGGTTCCTGCCCAGCCTGATCGACCTGGCCGAACGCGGGCCGAGGCCGCCGCATGGGCCGGGCAGCGGCATCCATACAATCTATGTCTCGCCGCTGAAGGCGCTGACCACCGACGTCGAGCGCAACCTGATGACGCCGATCCGCGAGATCGGGCTGAACATCCATGTCGAGAGCCGCACCGGCGACACCAAGCAATCCAAGAAGCAGCGCCAGCGGGACAACCCGCCCGACATCCTGCTGACCACCCCGGAACAGCTGGCCCTGTTCTGCGCCTGGGGCGGAGCGCGGGCGTATTTCGCCGACCTGAAATGCATCGTGCTCGACGAGGTCCACGCCATCTGGTCGGGCAAGCGCGGAGACCTGCTGAACCTCGGTCTCGCGCGGCTGCAGAGCTTTTCGCCGGGGCTGAGACGGGTGGCCCTGTCGGCGACCATCGACGATCCGGACTTGATTGCGCAGTGGCTGGCGCCGGGTCTTCCTTCTCCCCTTGCGGGAGAAGGTGGCGGGCGAAGCCCGACGGATGAGGGGTCACACGAGCCGTTGGAGTCAGCCGAACCAGCGCAGAATTCCGAAGATCAGAGTGACCCCTCATCCGTCTCGCTGCGCGAGCCACCTTCTCCCGCAAGGGGAGAAGGGATCGTGATTGTCAAAGGCGACCCCGGCGCTGTCCCCATCATCGACGTGCTGGTGTCGGAGGGACGCGTGCCCTGGGCCGGGCACACCGGCCAGCATGCGATCCCCGAGGTTTATGAGGCGATCCAGCGCTCGGGCCTGACCCTGGTCTTCGTCAACACCCGCTGGCAGTCCGAGTTCGTGTTCCAGCAGCTGTGGGCCATCAACGACGACAACCTGCCCATCGGCCTGCACCACGGCTCACTGGCAGCCGAGCAGAGGCGCAAGGTCGAGGCGGCTATGGCGCGGGGCGAACTGCGGGCCGTGGTCTGCACCTCGACGCTGGACCTCGGCATCGACTGGGGGGACGTTGACCTGGTCATCCAGATGGCGGCGCCCAAGGGCTCGAGCCGGCTCGTCCAGCGCATCGGCCGGGCCAACCACCGGTTGGACGAACCCAGCCGCGCCCTGATGGTCCCGGCCAGCCGGTTCGAACTTCTGGAATGCCAGGCGGCCAAGGAGGCCGTGGCCGAGAACGCCTTCGACTGGGAGCCGCATCACATCGGCACGCTCGACACCCTCGCCCAGCACATCATGGGCGTGGCCTGTTCGGAACCGTTCGATCTGGAGGCCCTGCACGCCGAGGTGACGTCCTGCTCGCCCTATCGCGGCCTGACCTGGGAGGCGTTCGAGGAGGTGGTCGATTTCGTCGCCACGGGCGGATACGCCCTGCGCACCTACGATCGCTTCGCGCGGATCGTGCGGACGCCAGAGGGCCAATGGACCGTCCGCAACCAGCTGATCGCCCAGCGCCATCGGATGAACGTCGGGGCCATCGTGGCGGCCGGGACGCTGAACGTGAAGGTCGCCTCGCGGCGCGGCGGGGCGTCGAAACAACTGATCGGCGGGCGCAAGGTCGGCGAGGCCGAGGAGTGGTATTTCGAACAGCTGACGCCCGGCGACACCTTCGTCTTCGCGGGGCAGGTCTGGGCGTTTCAGGGGATCAACGGCATGGACGCCCTGGTCACCCATGCGACCGACAAGGATCCGAAGATCCCGTCCTGGGGCGGATCGCAGTTTCCGCTGGGCACCTCGCTGGCCGCGCGGGTCCGGGCCATGGTGCAGGACCGCGACCACTGGCGCGTCCTGCCCGTCGACGTGCAGGAGTGGCTGGAACTGCAGGCCTCACGGTCAATGATCCCCGACGCCGACAGCCTTCTGATCGAGACCTTCCCGCGCGGCAGCCGCCATTTCATGGTCGCCTATCCGTTCGAGGGACGGCTGGCCCATTCGACCCTGTGCATGCTGCTGACCCGGCGGCTGGACCGGCTGGGGGTCGGGCCGCTGGGCTTCGTTGTCACCGACTATGCCTTCGCAATCTGGTCGATCAAGCCAATGGACGGTCTGGACTGGGACGCCCTGTTCCAGCCCGACATGCTGGGCGATGACCTGGAGGCCTGGCTGGAGGAGAGCTTCATGATGAAGCGCACCTTCCGCAATTGCGCCCTCGTTTCCGGCTTGATCGAGCGACGACAGCCGGGCGCCGAGAAGACGGGGCGCCAGGTGACCTTCTCCACGGACCTGATCTACGACGTGCTCCGCCGCCACCAGCCCGATCACCTGTTGCTGAGAACCGCCCGGTCCGACGCCGCGTCCGGCCTGCTGGACGTCGCGCGGCTGGGTCAGCTGCTGGCCCGCATCGCCGGCCATATCCGCCATGCGCCGCTGGAGCGGGCGTCACCCTTCTGCGTGCCGGTGCTGGTGATGATCGGGCGCGAGCGGGTCGGCGGAGACGCGGCCGACATGATCCTGGAGGCCTCGGCCCAGGACCTGATCGACGAGGTCATGGAAGACGCCCATCCCGGGCCAGGCGGGGCCCAACTGATGGGGGCAGCATGAACGCGGCCCTGCGAGAGGCGCTGACCCCGGCGCGACGGCCGTGCGGATCGCTGTCGGTCCGGGTCGTGGGCGAGCTCTGCGTGCTGCGCTGTTCGGGCGCGCTGTGGCTGCCGGCGCATGGGGCCCTGGTCGCGGGGGACCTGCACCTCGAGAAGGGATCCGCCTACGCCGCACGAGGCCAGTTGCTGCCGCCCTACGACAGCCGCGCGACGCTGGATCGGCTGGAAGCGGAGATCGCCGAACTGAAGCCCGAGCGCGTCGTCCTGCTCGGCGACAGCTTCCACGACAGCCGGTCCATCGGGCGGATGGCGACGGACGACCGGACACGGCTGGACCGGCTGGCCTTCGGGCGCGACTGGGTCTGGCTGGAGGGCAACCATGATCGCGAAGCATTGACAGCGGCGGATGGGGATGCGGTCTCGGGCCTGCCCGGCCGCGTCGTCGGCGACCTGCGGCTCGGCGCCCTGTTCCTCACCCATGAGCCGATGCCGGAGGCCGAGGACGGCGAGGTGGCGGGGCATCTACATCCGTGTGCGCGGATCGTGGCCCACGCGCGAATGGTGCGGCGGCCGTGTTTCGCCACCGACGGGCGCAGGCTGCTCCTGCCGGCCTTCGGGGCCTTCACCGGAGGGCTGAACGTGCGGGACGCGGCCATCGCCGGGCTGTTCAAGGAACCGCCGATGGCCGCGGCGCTGGGCAAGGACCGGGTGCATGCACTTTCGTGGAACGGGCTGGTCTAGAAGGACTGCATCACGACGAGCAGGCTGAGCGCCGCGCCGCCAGTCGCCGTCAGCCGCAGGTTCCGGTACCAGACCGGCGCGCTCCTCAGGTCCCAGTACAGCATGGCGATCAGGCCGAAGATCATGACCAGCAGCTGAAACTCATCCGGCACGGTCGGAAGGAAGGTCAACCAGGCCGCGACCGCCGGCAGATTGCTGAGCACCAGTTGAAGCCAGTCCGGCTCCGGGCCCGCCATCGTCCGCCCCCATCGAGCCCCGCCCAGGAAGGACAGGATGATCGCGCCATAGACCGTCAGCGGCTCGATCCAGACCCGCGCGCCGTCTGGCGTCAGAAGCACCAGGGCGGCGCATCCGACGAAGGGGATCAGTCCCGCGAGCGTCAGCGTCCACGCCGTCAGTCGAGCCCGATCCATCAGCTTCTCCGGAACACCCTGCTCGCCAGATACCCCATGCCGGCGGCCAGAAGGACGCACAGCACCCCATAGCTCCACGGTCGTCGGTGGGCGAGTTCGTAGATGTCGCGTTCGAAGCCGACCTTCTCGACAGTCAGGGTCAGGTTGGAGACGCCCGCCGGTTCGCCGTCGCGGAACAGCCAGACCTCGGCATGGTATTCGCCCGTCGGCGCGGTCGCCGGCAGCTCGACCTGGGCGCGGAACAGGCCGCGATCGACGAAGCGGACCCCATTGGGATCCGTGTCATACAGCGCCGCCGCCTCCTTCAGCCGGATCACGGCGCGACGCCAGGCGAGGTAGTCCTCACCCAGCCGCGAGATCACCACGTCACGCACGCCGTAGCGGGTGACCGTGCGGCTCTCCTCCGGCGCGTCGATACGCAGGTGATCGACGCCGACGCCCAGACGCCTCAACTGCCCGAAACCGGCGATGTCCGGCAGCGGCCGGGTCGAGGCGGTCATGTAGAAGCCCGGCGCACCCTCGAACAGGACGGGACGACTGTTCAGCCAGACGCCGAGGTTACGCGTCTTCTTGACCAGACGGATCGGGGCGTCGGGCCCGCGCACCACGACGACCACGTCGGTCGGGTCGTCGGTCGGATTGAACACCGCGCCGTAGAGGACGATGCTCGCCCCCTGGAAGCTGGAATCGACCTGAACCCGCGCATCGGTCAGGGCGGCGGCGACGCGCAGTTCTCCCTGAGTCCCGACGGACATCTCAGGGCCCGACTCCGCAAGAAGGGGCGCCTCGATCGAGGGCGGCGGCGGGGATGGCGTCTGGATCATCCGTCCGACACCCCGGGCGCCAGAAGGAAGATGTCGGACGGCCGGACGAACAGGTCCAGCCCCATCTGGATGCCGACGAACAGGATCAGCAGACCCAGCGCCGCACGCAGCACATCGGCCCGGAACCGGCCCGCGTAACGCGCGCCCAGCTGGGCGCCGACCACCCCGCCGACGAGCAGGAGGCTGGACAAGACGATGTCGACCGTCTGGTTGCGGCCGGCCTGAAGGATGGTGGTGATCGCGGTCGTGATGATGATCTGGAACAGGCTGGTTCCGACGACCACGCCGGCCCGCATGCGCAGCGCATACAGCATGGCGGGGACCAGGATGAAGCCGCCGCCGACCCCCATGATGGCCGACAGCACGCCGGCGAAGACGCCGAGGCCGAACGGCGGAATGGCGCTGATATAGAGGCCAGATTTGGGGAAGCGCACCTTCCACGGCAGGCCATAGAGCCACAACGGACGACGGCGCTCCTTGTGCGGGGCGATCTCGCCGCGGTGACGGCGGAGAATTTCAGTCAGGCTTTCCTGCAGCATCAGCAGGCCGATGGCGCCGAGGAAAATGAGGTAGGACAGCGCCACGACCAAATCCGCCTGGCCGAGCAGACGGAGATAACGGAACAGTTCGACCCCGCCGATGGCGCCGACGGCGCCGCCGGCGGCCATAATGCCCCCCATCTTGAAGTCGACCGCGCCCTGGCCGGTGTAGCGGATCACGCCGGAGGTTGAGGAGGCCACGACGTGGCTGGCCTGGCTGGCGACGGCAACGGTCGGGGGGATGCCGAGGAAGACCAGCGCCGGCGCCAACAGGAAACCGCCGCCGATGCCGAACAGGCCAGACACGAATCCGACCAGCGCGCCCAGCAGAACCAGGAGCGGCCAGTTCACCGAAACCTCGGCGATCGGCAGATAGATCTCCAAAGGGCGGGCCTTCGGCTGGAACGGATAAGCTTAAGCGCCGGAAGGCGAGCGAAGGTGTCTTAGTCGGACGGCGTTTCGGGGACCACCCTGTTAAACGGTCAGGCGAGCGGTTCCAGGGCGAAGGCCTCGGCCTGGGCGCGGGCGGTCTGTCGCGCCGCCGCCGGAATGGTCGGGGCCAGCCGATCGACAGCGGCCTGGGCCTGGGGATCGCCTGCGCGGGCCGCGATCAGGTACCAGCGATAGGCCTGGGTCGGATTGGGGGCGATGCCCTCGTCGCCGTTCTCATAGATGCGGGCGACATTGTACTGGCTGTCGACCAGACCCTGGTCCGCAGCCCTCCTGAGCCAGTCCAGCGCCTCGGCCCGGTTGCGGGCGCCGCCGACGCCGTCGAACAGATACATGCCGAACGCGTGCATGCCGCGTGCGTCGCCACCCTCGGCCGCGCGTCGGGCCCAAAGGCGGCTTTCCTCGAGGTCGGCGGCGACACCGTTCTCGCCCGATTGATACAGACCGGCCAGCTTCAGCTGGGCCTGGGGCTCGCCCAGGTTGGCGGCGCGGGTCAGGGTCTCGACCCCGGCCGGATCGTTGCGGTCCAGCTGTTCCGTCGCCTGGGCGAACAGGTTCTGGGCCTCGGTCGCATCGGCGGGCGCGGCGTCCAGGGGCGCATCGGCCGGACTGAGCGCCAGGGCGGCGATCGGGGTCGCCTCGGCCTCGCCGCTCGACTGACCCAGCAGTTGGCCGACATCCATGATCTCATAGCCGGTCAGGCGACCGGTGGCGTAGAGGCCGCAGACGACGGCCACGCCGGTGACCGAGGCCAGGAAGGCCTTCTTGACCGTGCCGTCGCGCGAGGCCTGCTTGTCCAACCGCTCTTGCAGACGAGACTTGCCGCCCTTCTTCAGGCCGCCCAGTCCAAAGCTGGCCCGGGGGGCGGGTTCGGCGGCGACCGGCGTGTTCATGGCGGCGCGGGCAGCCGAGATGGTGTCGCGGGTCGAGGCGGCGCGGCCGGCCGCGGCGCCGCCGCCCAGACCGGCGCGCAGGCGACGGGCATCGACGAACTCGGTCTCGGCCGCGAAGTCATCATCGCCGCCATCGAAGGTGCGGGCCGAAGGGAAGGCCTCGGCGACCACTCCGGCAAAGGCAGCCGGCGGCACGGCCTGATCCGTAGACTGGGGCGTTATCTCTGCGATGGCGTCCAGTGCGTCGCTGACGTCGGCGCCGCCGAAACCGCCGAAGGGCTGGACCGCCGAACCGAACGGGGTCGACTCGGACGCAACCGGCTCGAAGCGTCGCGGCAGGGCGTCAAAGCTGTCTTCGGCCCCCAGGGCGGCGACAACAGGTTCGGGCGCGAGCGCGGTCTCGGAGGGGGCCTCCGGGAAGGGTTCGATATCGGCCGAGAGGGAATCAATCGACCAGCCGTCATCAGCAGAAGCGAAGTCCTCGGCCGGGAAGGCGGCGGAGCGCCAGTCGGGCTGGGCGAACTCAGCTGCGGGCGGCAAGGGCTGCGGGGTCGGGTCAAACACCGGCGCAGGCATCGGCGCGGCGGTTTCGGCCAGACGCTGGTCCAGGGTTTCGCGCGCGTCTGCCAGCAGCTTCGCCGTACGGTCTTCGGACAGGCGCATGCGCTCGGCCAGTTCGCCGGAGGCGCGATCATAGCGCTGCTCGATGCGTTCGGCGCCCTCGCCCATGCGACGGCCGATGTCTTCCAGTGCCTGGGCGGACTTGCGTTCCGATTGGGCGATACGGTCGGCGAGGCGGTCGGAGATGCGGGTGATCTCGACGCCCAGCTTTTCCAGGGCGATGGCGTGCTGGTCATCGGCGCGGGTCAGGCGATGCTCGATCGCCTGGCCGTAGCGGCCCATGTCCCGCTCGATCTTGTCGGAGACCCGCTTGTTCAGCTCTGTCTCGAACTTCTCCAGACGCGCGTCGCCGACGGTCTCGATGCGGTCGACGCGAGTGTCCAGGTTCTGGGCGATGCGCAGGACCTCGCGGCCCATGGCGTCGATGCCCTGGGCGGAGCGCTGCTCGGCCGAACGCGCCTGTTCGCCAAGCGAGGCTATGGTCGCCTCGATGCGGGCCATGCGGCCCTCGCTCTCGGCGGTCTCCAGCCGGCGCATCATCTCGGTGCGGTTGGCATCGACCTGGCGGGAGAGCGTCTCGGCCAGTTTCTCGAACCGGGCGGCCTCGCGGATGCCTTCGGGCTCGACACGGGTCTCGGCGGCGCGCAGCCGCTGGTCGAGGCCGGCAAAGGAGCGCTCCAGATTGCGCAGGGCCTCGGTCGTCTGGCTCTGCGCCGCATCGAGGCGCTGACCCACGCGCGCCAGCATATCCGAACCGGCGCCCGGACCGGCGACCTTCTCGACGGCCTCCAGACGTTGAAGCAGGGTCTGGCCGTGGGCGCGGTTGCGCTCTTCAAGATCGTAGAGACGGCTGGTCAGGGCGGCGACGGCCGTGTCGGTCTTGCCCCAGACATCGGCCTTCTCGACACCGTCGAGACGCTGACGCACCTCGTTCAGGCCCGAGCGCTGACGCTCCTCGATGTCATACAGACGACCCGCGAGCCCGCCAATGGCCTGTTCGACCTTACCAATGGTCTCGACGGTCTGGGGGCCGACGTCCTGTTCGAACCGGCGAAGGCGCTTGTGGCCCTCCTTCAGTTCGTCAGAGATGTCGTCGATGCGGCGGCCATACTGGCCCGCCTGCTGGTCCTGCGCCTCCATGCGACGCACGAGGCCGGACACGGCCTGGTCCACCCCCTGGATGGCGATGGTGGAGCGACGCTCGGCGGCTTCCAGACGGGCGGCGATGGCGTCGACCGAGGCGGCGACGCGCTGCAGGGTCTCGTCGTCGCGGCCGTAGCTGCGACTTTCGGGCTCATAGGCGTCGTCGAGGCGGCGGGACCGGCCGCGACGATCGAACGTCTCGGCGGCGTGCGGACGGCGCGGTAACGGCTGAACGCCGTCGTCCTCGTCGTCCATGATCATGGTGTTGAGCCACTCGCCCAGCGTCATGCCCGAACGGCGCGCCAGATCCTTGGCCACCTCGCGCGCTTTCGGGTCGATCCCCTTTACGCTCCAAGGCGCAGCGGCTGCGCTCACTGATTCGGCTCCCGACCCATAGGACTCACGCTAATCGCCCATATCCGGGGTGTAAACGTGTGGTTAACCCCAACATCTTGACGGTTGGCCAATCACCTGTGGATAGGCTCCGCCGCAACTCATTTCATCGCGCCGACGTGGTTAATGAGCGGTGAAGATTAAGATCCCGGTAAGGGTTCGCTTGCGCATCCGGGGACTTGCCGCCACATCGCGCCCATGTCGATGACCCTGACGCTCTCGCTGCTGGCTGGCGCCCTGCTCGTGGCCGGTTTCGCCGGATGGCGGGGCGCGCGACCGAGCGACTTCCTGAAGCCGCGCATGGTGCCCTGGCGGTTCATCATGCTGCTGGCCGGAGCGCTGGCCTTCCTGCTGATGATCCACATCGGAACGCTGATGGGCGTCACGCCCCGGACCTGAGGCGGAACAGGCGCGCGGTCCGGCGGTTATCCCACCGAACGCAAACCGCAGGAGCCCGACATGGCCGATACACTCACCTCCGCCGAAGCCGAAAAAGAGTTCTGGAAGTCCCTCAAGGACTCCAACACCGGCCTGCTCGGCCTCGACCAGCCCGGGTATCACGCCCAGCCGATGACCGCCTTCCGCGAGGCCGAGACCGGCACGATCTGGTTCTTCACCCGCGACGACACCGATCTGGCGAAGGACGCCGGGGTCGGCGGCGGCCAGAGCGCCATGTTCCACTATGGCTCAAAGGACCAGAACACCTGGGCCTGCATCCATGGCGAGCTGTCGGTCCAGGGCAATGACCGCGAGATCGTCGACCGCTACTGGAACCCGGTGCTGGCCGCCTGGTATCCGGACGGCAAGGAGGATCGCCACCTGACCATCCTGCGCTTCGACGCCGATGACGGCCGCGTCTGGGTCAACAAGGGCGGTCTGGTCAGGTTCGCCTTCGAGATCGCCAAGGCCAATCTGACGAAGACGACGCCGGACGCCGGCGGGGTCGCTGATGTGAACCTGCAGTAGGTTCGATCAGGCAAAGATCAGGGGCGCCGTTTCGCGACGGCGCCCCTTTTGATGCCGGCAATCGGGTCAGCCCGCGAAACACCAGGCCAGCACGGCCTTCTGGGCGTGGATGCGGTTTTCTGCCTCGTCCCAGACAAGCGAGCGCGGTCCGTCGATCACCGCGTCGGTGACCTCCTCGCCCCGGTGCGCGGGCAGGCAGTGCAGGAAGACCGCGTCCGGATCGGCCAGGTCCATCAGGGCCTCGTCGACCGTGTAACTCTCGAACGCATGCAGGCGGGCCTCGTAGTCGCTGTCACCCATCGACACCCAGGTGTCCGTGATGACAACGTCTGCGCCCTTGACCGCATCGCGTGGGTCCGAGGTCAGACTGACAGCAGAGCCGCCCTTGGCCATGTCGTGCAGGTCGGGGTGATACTCGGCCGGGCAGGCGACGTTCAGGTGGAAGCCCAGCTTCGGCGCCGCGTGCATGAAGCTGTGGCAGACGTTGTTGCCGTCGCCGATCCAGGCCAGCGTCTTGCCCTCGATCGGGCCGCGCTGTTCCTCGATGGTCATGATGTCGGCCAGAATCTGGCACGGGTGCGAGCGGTCGGTCAGGCCGTTGACGACGGGCACGGTGGCGACCCGGGCGAACCTCTCGACGTCCTCGTGGCTGTTGGCGCGGATCATCACTGCGTCGACCATGCGCGAAAGGACCCGCGCGGTGTCTTCGACCGGCTCGCCGCGCCCCAGCTGCATGTCGCCGGCATTGGCGATGATGGCGTCTCCGCCCAGTTGGCGGATGGCGGCGTCGAAACTGAAGCGGGTGCGGGTCGAGTTCTTCTCGAAGATCATCGCCAGGACGCGATCCTTCGCCGGGGCATCGGCATCGACCCAGCCCTGGGGCCTGCCCTTGCGGGCGGCCTTGCGGGCATGGGCGTCGTCGAGGATGGCACGCAGCTCGGGCGCTTCCAGCCGGTGGATGTCGAGGAAATGTCTGACCATCTCTAAAACCCCGTGCATCCCCGCGAAGGCGGGGACCCAGTCCTTTTGTGAGGCACGGCGTCTGGGATGACGCTCACGCCCGATGTGAAAGTCCGATCGCCCAAAGGTCTGGGTCCCCGCCTTCGCGGGGATGATCGGAGTGAGGTCAGGCTGCCGCCTTGATCTTGGTCCGCGCGCCTTCGCAGGTACGCTCCAGCCGTTCGACAGCCTCGCGGGCCTCGTCCAGCGTCAGGTTCAGGGGCGGCAGCATGCGCACGCAGTTGTCGCCGCCGCCGGCGATCAGCAGGTGCTGCTCGTCGCGCGCCCAGCCCATGAACTCGCGATTGTTAGGGATCAGCTTGAGCCCGATCAGCAACCCCTTGCCGCGCACGTCCTCGATCACGTCGGGGAAGCGTTCCTTCAGCCCGTGCAGTTGCTGCTTCAGATAGCCGGCGATCTCGTTGACGTTGCCCAGGATCTCGTCGGAGTTGATGGCGTTGAAGGCCGCCAGGCCCACCGCCATGGCCAGCGGATTGCCGCCGAACGTCGAGCCGTGGGCCCCGACCGTCATGCCCTTGGCCGCTTCCGTCGTCGCCAGGCAGGCCCCGATCGGGAAGCCGCCGCCCAGCGCCTTGGCCACGGCCATGATGTCGGGAGCCATACCGGCCCATTCATGGGCCCACAGCTTGCCGGAACGGCCCATGCCGCACTGGACCTCGTCGAAGATGATCAGGACGCCGTGCTGGTCGCACAGCTCACGCAGGCCGCGCAGGCAGACGTCGGGCATGGCCCGGCACCCGCCCTCGCCCTGCACCGGCTCGACGATGATCGCGGCGGTGTTGGGTTCGGCGATCGCGGCCTTGAGCGCCTCGTGATCGCCCCACTTCAGCTGGTGGAAGCCCTGCATCTTGGGCCCGAAGCCCTCGGTGTAGCTGGGGTTGGCTGCAGCATTGATGGCCCCGTAGGTCCGGCCGTGGAAGGCGCCGTCGAAGCCGTAGATATCGATCCGCTCGGGCTGGCCGTTGGCGCCGTGGTATTTGCGCGCCGTCTTCAGCGCGCACTCGACCGCTTCGGTGCCGGAATTGGTGAAGAAGACGACGTCGGCGAAACTGGCCTCAGTCAGGGCGTCGGCCAGTTCTTCCTGACCCGGGATCTTGAAGATGTTGGAGACGTGCCAGAGCTTCTCGGCCTGGGCCTTCACAGCCTCGACCAGAACCGGGTGAGCGTGACCCAGGCCGTTGGTCGAGATGCCCTGAACGCAGTCCAGATACTCGGTCCCGTCCGTGGCCCACAGACGCGCGCCTCGCCCGCGATCCACTTCCAGCGGCGCGCGATTGTAGACACCCATCAAATGACCGGACACGGACAGACCTCCAGAAGAAACGAAGCCCCGGCGCGGGTGCGACGGGACTTTCAGCAGTCTGGCGTTGTCGGACGGGGGCGGGGGTTAGTCAACACCGGCCCCCGTCAGCCATGTCGATCCCATTGCAGGCGATAGAACCAAAGGCCACAGGCCACGACTGCGAGAACCCATATCGCCAGGATAAGCGCGCCAGCGACACGACTGGTCGGGCGATCCAGCATCTCGACTGCTCTCGCCCGGTGCTCCTCCAGAATCGCGGCGGGCAGGAGACGGATGACGGCGAGCAGGCCCAGTGGAACCAGGATCAGGTCGTCAACCATCCCGATCACCGGAATGAAGTCGGGGATGAGGTCGATGGGTGACAGCGCATAGGCGCTCACGGCCAGGGCCAGGAGCTTGGTGGGCCAGGCCACCCTGGGATCCCGTCCGGCCAGATAGATCGCCACCACGTCGCGCTTGAGCCGACGCGCCCAGTCACGGAGCACGGCCAGCACTCTTTGCGGATGACGGCCCGTCGTCAGCTCTTCAGCCGCCAGCCGGACCTGAACACCATCCAGCAGGCTCCGGCCATGACGACGGTCAAGACGCCCGACATCCCGACGCCAACCAGAAGGTTGCCCTCCGCGTGGCCGATGAAGCCGTAGCGGAAGCCGTCGATCAGATAGAAGAACGGGTTCCAGAGGCTGATGGCGGCGAACGGCTGCGGCAGGTTCTCGACCAGATAGAAGGCGCCCGACAGGAAGGTCATCGGCAGGACGACGAAATTCTGGACCGCTGATAACTGGTCGAACTTCTCGGACCACAGACCGGCGAGGACGCCGACCATCCCCATCAGCAGGGACGCGATCAGGCTGAAATACAGGATGGCCGCAATATGGGTCACGCCCAGTTTGGCGAACGGCATGACGCAGATCGCCGTAACCAGGCCGACCACGATGCCCCGGGTCGCGGCGCCGAGCGAGAAGCCGATCGTCAGCTCCAGCGGGCTCAGCGGGGGCGTGAGGAAGTCGGTCGAGGTGCCCATGATCTTGGCCTGGATGAGGCTTGAAGAGGCGTTGGCGAAGGCGTTGTTCAGGATCGCCATCATGATCAGGCCCGGAGCCACGAACTCGGCGAAGGGGGTGCCGTGCAGCGGCGGCCGCGCGCCCTTCAGCGCCACGACGAAGACCAGCATATAGAGCAGGGTCGTCACCACCGGGGCGGCGACCGTCTGGGCTCCGACCTTCCAGAAGCGCCGGACCTCGCGCAGGTACAGGGTCTGCACTCCGATCCAGTTGACCCCGGCGTAGTGGCGCGGGGTCGGCAGGCCGGAGGGGCGGGTGGAGGCGAGATCGGTCATGGTCCGTCAGATGCGGCCGCGTGACACGACACGCAAGGGCTCAGGCGAGGGGGTTAGCCCTGCGCCGCGCCTCGTCCGCCTCGGCGATGAGGCGCAGGCCCGATATCTCGGCAGCGTCGGGCGTCATGGTGATGGCGATCTCCGGCGGATCGACGACCCTCACGCAGCCATCGCCCGCCAATGGAGTCAAAGGCTTACGCGTGATCGGCGGGTCGACGAGAGGCGTATTGGACATAGAGCCTCAACCCGGCCCGCCCGCGCCTGTTCCGTATCGCGGCGCTTGGGCTGGCTCAGCGAACACCGATTCAAGATGTAGTTTCTGTGGACGACTGATTCGCACATCTTGCGTCTGTTAAGGTCTCGTTTACGATTAGTTGTGGCTGACGGGACCCGGGAGGGGCTCCAGGCGCCAAATGTTGAATCAAAACTGTACCCCGGAGGGTGGCATGACCGCAGGCTGGACCGAAGATCGCGTCGGCGCGCTGAAGAAGCTGTGGCTCGAGGGGCAATCCGCCTCGCAGATCGCCAAACAGCTGGGCGGCGGCGTTACCCGCAACGCCGTCATCGGCAAGGTCCACCGCCTCGGCCTGTCGGGTCGCGCGACCCCGTCGCAGCCGGCGCGCACCGCCACCGCCTTCCGCCCGGCCCGTACGCGCACCACGCCCCCGGCCCAGCCGTCGGCACCTCGGCGTATCGAGGCCGCACAGGCCGTGCCGCGCCCGGTCGTGACGACCCCCAGCTTGCCGGCCGTCGCCGAAATGCCCGGCACCGCCACGGTGATGACCCTGGGCGCCCACATGTGCAAATGGCCGATCGGGGACCCGTCCTCGACCGAGTTCAGCTTCTGCGGCCGTCGCGCCTCGGAAGGCGTCTACTGTCAGGAACACGCCCGTGTCGCCTACCAGCCGCAGATGAAGCGCGGCGGCAAGGAAGAGCTGGCTCGCAGCCTGCGTCGCTACATCTAGCTAAGGGCGCTATCGCTCGCGACGCGGTCGCTCACGGCTTGAGCGCGGAGTGTCATCTCCGCAGAGACCCGTCGATTGTCATCCCCGCGAAAACGGGGACACATCCGCCTCGCCAGGTCCCTGGCGAGACCGGGGCGGGGCTGCGGTTATCCGGGTTGACGCAGCCCCCCACCTCTCTCTTTGTAGGCTACCGCTCGACGCGCGGCGTCTCGCTGCTTGAGCCCGTTTGACACGCCCCCCTCGCCCGGCCGGGTCAGTTCAAAACCCGGCCGCCCGGCACGTCCAGGCTGAAGGCGGGGATGACGGCCTCGAACGACCGGCCGGTGGCGTCGGTCATCATATAGGCCCCCTCCATCGATCCCGACGGCGTCGGGAGCGGGCATCCGGACGCATAGGAATAGCTGTCGCCCGGCGCGATCAAGGGCTGTTCGCCGACCACCCCCGGTCCGCGCACCGTCTCGACATGACCCGTGGCGTCAGTGATGACCCAGCGGCGCGCCATCAGTTGTACTGCCTCGGGGCCGTGGTTTTCGATCTCTACCTGGTAGGCCCAGACCCAGCGACGCTCGTCCGGATCGGACTGGCCGGCCAGATAGCTGGGCCGAACGCGCACGATGACGCCTTGGGTTTCAGCCACATAGGGTGCGGTCTCATGCATGACCCATCGTCGCCCGGAGCCGGGATCGTGGCAAGCGTGGTCGCCCAACCCGCTATTTCTGGCGGCAATCCCTGTGTATGCCGTTCTCCATGACTCTTGAATTCCCCACGCCGGGCATCCTGCCGGCCCAGTCCATCGAGGCCCTGATCGCCGCCGGAGCAATCAGATCGGCCACGCCCTGGGACGCCGACCAGGTCCAGCCGGCCAGTCTCGACCTGCGCCTGTCCGACCGCGCCTGGCGCGTGCGCGCGTCCTTCCTGCCGGGCCGCCGACTGGTGTCCGAGCGGATCGCCGACGTCGAGATGCACCCGATCGACATGACCAAC
The DNA here is from genome assembly GCF_049897365.1 of Brevundimonas sp. DC300-4. Classification (NCBI taxonomy): domain Bacteria; kingdom Pseudomonadati; phylum Pseudomonadota; class Alphaproteobacteria; order Caulobacterales; family Caulobacteraceae; genus Brevundimonas; species Brevundimonas sp. DC300-4. The sequence continues at coordinate 224,568 of NZ_JAFCWC010000004.1, read as the reverse complement.
GGCGTCGTTCTGGAAAAGGGCTGCGTCTATATCGCCGAACTTCAGGAGCAGCTGAACCTTCCCAAGGGCCTGATCGCGCGCGCCAATCCGAAGTCCTCGACCGGCCGTGTCGATGTCTTCGTGCGCCTGCTCACGGATCGTGGCGGCGCGTTCGACGATGTGGACGAGGGCTATGAGGGACCGCTGTATCTGGAGATCGCGCCCCAGACCTTCTCCATCCTGGTGCGCCCCGGCACCCGGCTGAACCAGCTACGCCTGAAGGCCGGGGAGCCGCCGAAGCTGGAGACCCGCAGCGTCGGCGTCGACCTCCAGACCGGCGACATCGTCGGCTTCCGCGGCCGTCGGCACGCCGGCGTCGTCGATCTCGACAAGATCGACGGCCACGACCCGAAGGATTTCTGGGAACCGCTGACGCTCCGTCGCGGCGAACTGCTGCTGGACCCGGGCGAGTTCTACATCCTGGCCTCGAACGAAGCGGTCGAAATCCCGGTCATGCAGGCCGCCGAGATGACACCGATCGACCCCAGCGTCGGCGAGTTCCGCGTCCACTACGCCGGCTTCTTCGACCCCGGCTTCGGCACCGACGAGGCCCACGGCGCCGGATCGAAAGGGGTGCTGGAGGTCCGCACCCACGATACGCCGTTCCTGCTGGAACACGGCCAGATCGTCGCCCGACTGGTCTATGAACCGCTGACCGAACGCCCCTCACGCCTCTACGGCGAGGGCGGCAGCCACTACCAGCGGCAGGGGCTGAAGCTGTCGAAGCATTTCCGGGCGTGGGGCTAGATCCTCCCTCGTTGGGGGAGGTGGCGCGGCGCGCCTTCGCGAAGCGGTGGAGGGGGCTCGCCCCACCTCCGGCGTCTGAGGTTGCCCCCTCCACCGCTTCGCGGTCCCCCTCCCCCGATGGGGGAGGATTCACACCAGCTTGTCGGCCTTCCTCAGACTGGGGAACAGTTTCGCCCACACGCCCGTCGCCGCCAGCGCCCCGACCCCGCCGAACACGGCAGCCCCGATCGGCCCGAGGAACCGTACCATCACCCCGGAGTAGGCCTCGCCCAGTTCGTTCGACGCGCCGATGAACAGCATCGACACCGACGACACCCGCCCGCGCATGTGATCCGGCGTCGACAGCTGGATCAGGGTCTGGCGGATGTTGACGCTGATCATGTCGGCGGCTCCGCCGATAAACAGGGCCGCCGCCGAGATCCAGACAACCTTCGAGAGGCCGAAGACAATGGTGCAGATCCCGAACACGGCGACCGAGGCGAACATCAGCATCCCGCCCCGACCGGGGATCGGATAGCGGGCCAGGATCAGGGCCATCATGAAGGCTCCGACCCCGAACGAGGCGCGCAGCAGGCCGAACCCTTCCGGCCCGACATGCAGGATGTCCCTGGCGAAGATCGGCGTCAGCAGGGCCACGCCGGCGAACAGCACCACGATCAGGTCGAGCGAGATCGCGCCCAGCACGATCTTCGTGCTCCAGACATATTTCAGCCCGTCCTTCACCGCCTCCCAGCGATCGCCCGCGGCCTCGACCTGCGTCGGCTTGCCGCTCGTCTTGATGATCAGGAAACAGATCAGGCCCACGGCAAACATGGCCAGCGACACCGCATAGGCCAGCGGCACGTTCACGCCGACGATGACGCCACCCAGTGCCGGGCCGGCGATGGCCCCGGTCTGGAAGGCGATCGACTGGGCCGCGATGGCGCGCGGCAGGGCGGCGCGCCCGACCACCATCGGCAGATAGGCCTGGCTCGCCGGGGCAAGGAAAGCCCGCGACGCCCCGAACCCGACGGCCACGGCCAGAAGTCCCCACAGCGGCGGATTGCCGTGAATCGCCATGGCCATGAACGACAGGGCGCAGGTCCCCTCGGCCAGGATCGCCAGGATCACCGTGCCCCTCCGATCGCGCCGATCCGCCATCTCCCCGGCCGGCAGGGTCAACAGCAGCAAGGGGATGAACTGCGCCAGCCCGACGAGGCCGAGATAGAGGCTGGCCTGTTCGATCGGATGGTCGCGGCGCGCGATCTCATAGACCTGCCACAACAGGGCCGAGGACTGGATCTGGATCGCCAGCACCGCCGCGAGCCGGCCCAGCCAGATCAAACGGAAATCGTTGATGGCCCAGGGATTGGTCCCGTGGGCGGCCAGCGCGGCTTCGGCGTTGGGCTTGGTGATCGGCTCGGGCGCCTCAGGTGCGTCGGTCATGTTTCGGGTACGGCGTTCCGTCTCGGTGGAAATAACGGTCCCCCCCCAGGGGCAGGACCATGTCGATGTCGGGATAGTCGGCCCCGTCGCCGCCGGGGGTGCGCGTCCCGACTTCCAGCAGAACCGCCTCGGCGCCCGATCGGTTCTCGATCTTGTGGCCGTTCGGCACGCCCGCCTTGAAGCCCGCACAGTCGCCGGCCCTCAGCACCGTCTCGCCGTCCTCCTCGATCAGGACCACCTCGCCGGACAGGACCCAGACGAACTCGTCCTCGGTCACATGCCAGTGGCGCTGCGACGACCACGCCCCGGCCGGAAGCCGCAGCATGTTGACCCCGAACTGATCCAGCCCGGCCGCGTCACCCAGCTTCCAGCGACGGCGCGGCTTGCAGTGTTCGGCGTGCTCCTCCGGATAGGCGGTCCCGTGACCGGTCGGTGCGGCATCGAGGTCGATCTTCGGCATGGCGGTCCCCTTTCCGGCTGGACGCGATCTCCCTAAAGCATAGCCGCATGGGCGCAGCATCAACTCCTGTCATCGATCCTGTCGAACTGACCCGTGACCTGATCCGCAGGCCGTCCGTCACACCCGCTGACGCGGGCGCCATGGACACCCTTCAGCGCGTCCTCACCGACCTCGGCTTCACCTGCCGCCGCATGGCCTTCGAGGGGCCGGGCGGCGAGGGCAGGGAGGCGCGGATCGAGAACCTCTACGCCCGGCGCGGGACCGCCTCGCCCAACCTCTGCTTCGCCGGCCACACCGACGTCGTCCCGACCGGCGAGGCCGCCGCCTGGTCGTCCGGCCCGTTCGAGGCCGAGGTCAGGGATGGCATCCTCTATGGCCGGGGGGCCGTGGACATGAAGGGCGGTATCGCCGCCTGGGTCGCCGCCGTGTCGCAGGTCCTGGCCGAGGGCGAACCGGCAGGCTCCCTCTCCTTCCTCATCACCGGCGACGAAGAGGGCCCCGCGCTGCACGGCACCAAACGGGTGGTCGAGACCCTGATGGCCGAGGGCGAGGTCATCGACGCCTGCGTCGTCGGCGAACCGTCGTCGCAGCAGCAGCTCGGCGACATGATCAAGATCGGCCGGCGCGGCTCGCTGAACACCTGGATCACCGTCCACGGCAAACAGGGCCACGTCGCCTATCCCGCCCGGGCCGCCAATCCGGCCCCCGTGCTGGTGCGCCTGCTGGCCGCGCTCGACGCCCATGTGCTCGACACGGGCTACGAAGCCTTCCAGCCGTCAAACCTGGAGTTCACCACCATCGACATCGCCAATCCGGCGACGAACGTCATCCCGGCGGAGGCCCGCGCGCGGCTCAATATCCGCTTCAACCCGGCCCAGACCGGCGACGGCCTGATCGACTGGCTGAACCGCGAGGCGGGGCGTATCCAGGCCGAGACCGGCCTGCAGATCACCCTGGACCACATGTGCTCCGGCGACGCCTTTCTGACGCCGCACGGCCCGTTCGTGACGGCGGTGCAGGACGCGGTGGAGGCCTCGACCGGCGTGCGCCCGGAAGCCTCCACCACGGGCGGCACGTCGGACGCCCGTTTCATCCGCGTCCTGTGTCCGGTCCTTGAGCTGGGCCTCGTCGGGCAGACCATGCATCAGGTCGACGAGCGGGTTCCGGTCGCCGAGCTCGATGCCCTGACCGCGACCTATCGCAGGGTCATCAAGGCGGTTCTGGCCGGCTAGTTCAGCGGCCCGGTCGGCGTCGCAGCCATCAGCGCCAATCGGGCGATACGGCGGTCCATGTCGGCGACCAAAGCCTCAAGTCGCGCCTTTTCCGACGCCATATCCACGGGCGTGCCGTCCTCATAGAGGATCTGCGCGCCCTGCTGGATCAGGTTCAGGCGATGGATCGCCGTGTCGCGCGCGGCCTTGAAGCGTTCCAGTTCGGTGTCGGAGGAGGTCATTGGCCTCCCCTCGCCGCCCCTGCGCCGCAGGTCAAGCTTCAGGCGAGGACCGCCGCTGCGTGATTCATCATCACCACCGCTCCACCCATCGTCGCGAGAAAGGAGGCGAGGAAGAAGCCGGTCTCTCGCCAGAGCTGGTGTCGAGACATCGGCTCGATGGCGGGAAGATGGAAGTTCAGGATCCTCATGGTCGCTCTCCGGGCGTAACCTTCGCAGGGTGCGCCCGGGTTCTTGAGCGATCGTGCACAAACGTGGCGAACCCGCCGTTGACCTATTCCCGCTCCAGAAAGCGCAGGGCCGAGAGGGCATGGGTCTTCACACCGAGCACCAGCACATCCTCGTTGACGTCGAACCGGGGCGAGTGGTTCGGCGCGGCCGTCGCCGGATCGACGCCGTCGGCGGTCCCGCCAAGGTGGTAGAAGACCCCCGGGACCTCATTCTGGAAGTAGGAGAAGTCCTCCGCCACCGTCGTCGGCGGCGCCGCCGGGTTGACGTTGCCCTCGCCCGCAGCCTCGGTCAGGACCGGGGCCAGCCAGGCGGACAGGTCTTCATTGTTGAACACCAGGGCGGCGTTCTGGCGGATCGAGAAGTCGGCGGTCGCGCCATAGGCTTCGGCGACGTGGTCGATGGCAGCCTCGGCCCGCTTCACCAGATCGTCGCGCTGGGCCACGTCGAAGGTGCGCAGCGTGCCCGACATCACCGCCTCGTCGGGAATGATGTTGTAGCGGACGCCCGCCTGGATCGTGGCGATGGTGAAGACGGTCGGCGTGGTCGTCGGATCGATGGTCCGGGCCGTCAGGGTGTTCACCGTCTGGATCACCTGTCCCGCCACGGCGATGACGTCGACGCCGCGCCACGGCCAGGCGCCGTGCGTCTGGCGCCCGTGCAGGGTGATGTCGATCCGGTCCGACGCGGCCATAAAGCCCTGCGGTCGATAGAAGACCGTCCCCGCCCGGCCCGGCACGACATGCAGGCCGAAGATGGCCTCGACCTTCGGGTTCTCAAGAGCTCCGTCCTGGATCATCAGCCGGGCGCCGCCCAGCGGCTCTCCCGGAGGAACCCCCTCCTCCGCCGGCTGGAAGATGAAGACGACGGTCCCCGCGAACCGGTCTTTCATCTCGCTCAGCACGCGCGCGGCGCCCAGCAGCATGGCGATGTGGGCGTCATGACCGCAGGCGTGGGCCACCGGCACAGTCTGGCCCTGATAGGTCCCCGTCGCAGTCGAGGCGAACGGAAGACCCGTCGCTTCCAGCACCGGCAGGGCGTCCATGTCGGCGCGCAGGGCGACGACGTGCTGCAGCCCGGATCCGGTCCCGCGCAGGACGCCGATGACGCCGGTGCGTCCCACGCCCTCGCGCACCTCGATGCCCATTTCGCGCAGATGCCCGGCGACGAAGGCAGCCGTGCGCGTCTCGGCCAGGCCGAGTTCCGGATGGGCATGGAGGTCGCGGCGCCAGGCGATGACATCCGCCTCGATCCCTTGCGCCGCCGTCGCGATGTCGGCGGCGGGCACGGTCTGGGCGAAGGCGGGAGCCGCGACGAGGGTGAGGGCGGCGGCCCAGAAAACGGAGTGCGCGGCGATACGGATCATGAAAGCTCCCGGGAAGGTGCGGGATGATGACGGTGTCGCGTCCGCGGACGCAAGCGCCTTGCGTCACGCCGCTCGTTGACCGACATCAGGTCATGACCATCAAGACCTCGAAGACGAAATGGCGCGACGTCGTCCTGGTCTGCAAGAAATGCCAGAAGAGGCTCGATGGCGGCTTCGGCCCGCACGGCGACAAGAGCCTGAAGAAGGCGCTGAAGAAGTATCTGAAGCCCGGCGACGGCAAGGGGCGCAAGGCGGAGCTGGCCGTGATCGAGACGGCCTGTTTCGACGTCTGTCCGAAGAATGCGGTCGTCGCCATCAACGCGGCGAACCCCAAGGCCCTGCTGATCGTCCCGGTCGGCGCCGACCTGTTCCAGGTCAAGGCGCGGCTGGGGCTCGACGACGGGCGACGGCTGAAGCCGACGTTGACCGTCGTCTAGACCCCCCTCTCCCGGCGGGAGAGGGCTTGAGGCTCGCAGAGCGTAGCGATGCGTTCTTAGCCGAAAGGGTGAGGGGTTGCCCCCACCGGTTAGCGCCAGCCCCTCACCCTTTCGCGTTTCCAATCGCTGCGCTCCTGGACGCTCAAGCCCTCTCCCTCTGGGAGAGGGATCACGCGACCACCTTCTCCATCGCGGCTTTGATCGCATCGGCGCCGGCGTTCATCATCGCCTCGATCCGCTCGCCCGGTCCTTCCGGGAGGAAATCGACGACCCAGACGAACCGGCATCGGTCCTCGCCTTCAGGCACGATGGTATTCGAGGCGCTGTGGTGTTCGAACAGATCAGCGAGGATCGAATAGACAATGCGGCGATGGTCGTCGTCGATGGCGATCAGCCGCTCGCGCATGACCAGGCCTCCGTTGAAGGTAACGGTGCGGATGTCCCCATCGACCACCGTGTCCAGGATGAAACCCGGCGCGACCCGGGCGTGCAGCGCCCCGAAATCGCGCAGCCGATCCCAGACGAAGTCCGCCGACGCCTCGATGATCCGCTCGATGTGGAGGGTGGCCATACCCGTCTCCCGTTCCCCTGCACGGTGGCGAATTCGTCGCCCGATGTCTCGCGGCATTCGGACGGGATCGCCGACCTTCCACACGACACCCATCAACGCACGCCCGGAATCTCTCAACGATTTCAGCATCGCGACGAAATTTACAGGTTTATTTCAGGCGCCTCTGAAAACCGTGCGACACTTTCCCGACTTTTCGAACGGCCGTCCCGCCGCCCGCCTTCGATGTAGACTTTGTCGACTCCGTAGACTCTATTTTCAGAGTCGCGGCCCCCTCCTCCGAACACGGATCCAGACAAGACTCCATGTCCCCCCGCTCTCCCGCCTTCATGATCCTGTTCGCCGTCAGCCTGATCGCGACGGCGGGGAACATGGGGCTGCAGTCGGTGCTCCCGGCGATCGGGCGCGAGTTCCATCTGGCCGACACCCTGGTCGCCGGCGCCTTCGCCATCTCGGCCCTGATGTGGACGTTGACCTCGCCGTTCTGGGCGCGCTGGTCGGACAGTATCGGGCGCAAGAAGGTCATCCTGATCGGCCTGACAGGCTTCGTCGTCTCGATGACCGGCTTCGGTCTGGCGGCGACCTCCGGCATCGAGGGCTGGCTGGGCGCCGGCGTCGCCTTCATCCTGATGGCGACGGCCCGGACCATCTACGGCGTGTTCGGCTCCGCATCTCCCATCGCCTCCCAGGCCTATGTCGCCGACCGCACCACCCCGGAGCAACGAACCCAGGCCATGTCCCTGCTGGCCTCGGCCCAGGGCCTGGGCACGGTGATAGGGCCGGTGCTGTCGCCCTTCTTCATCCTGCCGCTCGTGGGGCTGGCGGGACCGATGTACGTCTATGCACTCGTCGGCGTGGTCGTGCTGCTGGTCGTCTGGTTCAAGCTCCCGAGCGGCGAGGTGATCCGCACCCCCTCGCCCAGCGGACGACGCGCCGCCGCCGCCAGGGGCCTGTGGCGCGACCCGCGTGTGCGCGACTTCCTGCTGTTCGGCCTGTTCATCACGGGGGCCCAGGCGGTCAACATCTCGGTCCTGGGTTTCCACATCATCGACGAGTTCGCGGCTACCGGAATGGAGGCGCGCCAGGCCCAGCCCTTCATCGGCCTGGCCATGTTCGCGGGCGCCCTGGCGACCCTGATGGTGCAATGGGGACTGATCCCCCTGCTCAAGATGCAGCCGCTCCAGCTGATGCGCTGGGGGGCGATCCTGGCCCTGCTTGGCAACCTGCTGACGATCGCGGCCCCGGCCTATTTCGGGGTCGTCGTTGGCTATGCCGTGGTGTCGATGGGGGTCGGTTTCGCCCGGCCGGGCTTCACTGCGGGCGCCTCGATCGCGGTGGGGCCGCACGAGCAGGGGGCCATCGCCGGGCTGATGATGTCGCTGGCGGGGCTCAGTTTCCTGGTGCCGCCGGTCGTCGGGGTAGCGCTGTACGAGATGGTCGAGTGGGCGCCGTTCGCGGCCAACGCAGCCTTGCTCGCGGCGGGCGTCGCCCTGGCCTACCTCAGCCCGGTGCTGCGCTACGACCCCACCCCGGGCGTCGAGGACAACCCCCCGCCCGATGCGCCGCCGGCCTCGCAACCAGGGCCTGAGGGCAACCGCTAGCTGTGGGCGGGCTGGTGCACCGAGCAGCCCCAGAACCTGTCCTCGGGCCGACCGAAGATCGGACCCGGGGCGAGCGGTAGCCCGCAACCAGAATGGCCGGTCTTGCGTCCGGGCGAGAGGCTTGCGACATCGTCGGGCATGAACTTCAAGGTCGAAAAACGCGTCGGCGTCCGCGCCCCTTCCGACAGGATCTGGGAGGTCATCGCCGACCTGCCGGGCTGGGACCAGTGGAACCCGATCGAAACGGGCGTCAGCGGAACCATCGCCTTCGGCGGCGTGATCAATCTGACGGAACGCATCGAAGGCCAGCCGGAGCGTCAGGTCACCGGTCGCGTCGCCGACTGGCAGCCGAACGCCCAGCTGGTCTGGACCGAGAAGCGCGGCTGGCTGTTCAACGTGGTCCGCTACTACGAGATCGAGGAACTCGAGCCCGGCAGCTGCATCATCGCCAACGGCTTCATCTTCTCCGGCTTCCGCGGCGAAGGCTTCCACGACAAGCACAAGAAGACGATCCGCACCGCCTGCGAAGCCATCGGCGAGGCTTTGAAGCTGAAGGTCGACAGCCTGTAGGCGGACCTATTTCTCCGCGCTCTGCTCGGCGCGGGGCACGTCCCTGGCCGCATTCGAGGCCATGGTGTCCTGGATCTTGATGATGGCCGGACCCAGGATGACGGTGAACAGCACCGGCAGGAAGAACAGGATCATCGGCACAGTCAGCTGGGCCGGCAGGGCCGCCGCCTTCTTCTCCGCCGCCGACAGGCGCAGATCGCGGTTTTCCTTGGCCATGGTCCGCAGCGCGGACCCTAGGGGCGTGCCGTACTGTTCGGCCTGGACCATGGCCGTGGCGACGGCGCGGACGCCCGGATGGTTGGTCCGTTTGGCCAGGCCCTCATAGGCCATGCGGCGCTCTGGCAGGTAGCTGAGCTCGGCGGACAGCAGGCTGAGTTCCTCGGCCAGGGCGATGGAGGTGGTACCGATCTCCTGGGCCACCTTCACGATCGCGGACTCGATCGACATCCCCGCCTCGACGCAGATCAGCATCAGGTCGAGCGCGTCGGGAAAGGCCTGCATGATCGACGTCTTGCGCTTGGCGATCACGTTCTGGAGGAACATGTTCGGGGCGTAGAACCCGGCCATGGCGCCCGCCATCACGATCGCCACCTTGACCATCAACGGCTGGCCGAAGTCGTTGATGAAGAAGATGTAGACCCCCGCCAGCAGGAAGCCGACGAAGGGCGAGGCGAACCGGAAGAAGTAGAAGGTCGTCAGCGGCCGGGGGCCCCGGAAGCCGGCCTGGGCCATCTGCTCGACGACCTTGGGGTCCTCCAGCATCTTGGTCAGGTTCAGCCGGTCGACGACCCGCTTCTTGAAGCCGTCGTCGGTATGGCGCAGACCGCCCTGCCCGCCGGCGATGGCCTGACGCGACCGGCGCTTCAGCTCGTCGCGGCGCACGGCGACCGCCTTCATCCGGCTTTCCAGGGCCACGCCGCTCCCCATTCCGCCCAGCAGGGTCAGGATGGTGGCGAAGACCAGCACGGCGACCGCCAGACTGATCAGGTTCACCGGCTCGACGATGGCGCGCATGATGGATTCCATCTCGCCCTCCTAGAACTTGAACGAAATCATGCGCTTCATCACGAAGATGCCGATCGCCATCCAGGTGGCGCCGCACAGCAGCATGATCTGGCCGCGGAAGTCGGTGAACATCAGCAACATGTAACTGGGGGTCGTGATCGAGACGAGGATCATGACCACGGGCGGCATGGAGCCGATGATGCCCGCCGAGGCCACCGCCTCGGACGACAGGGCCTTGATCTTTTCCCCCATCATACGGCGCGCACGCAGCACGGTCGAAAGGTTGCCCAGCGCCTCGGCCAGGTTGCCGCCGGTCTTCTGCTGGATGGCGATGACGATGGCGAAGAACTTCAGCTCCGGCGTCGGCATCCGCTCGTACATCCGGTCGAGGGCCTGGGACAGGGTCAGGCCCACGCCCAGCCCCTCGACCAGCTTCTGGAATTCGGGACCGAGCGGCGCGGGGCTCTCCCTGCCGATGATCTTGAAACACTCGTGGACCGGCAGGCCGGTCTTGATGCCGCGCACGATGATATCGACAGCGTTGGGGAATTCGGCTGCGAACTTCTTCATCCGGCTCTTGCCGATGAAGCCGACGACCCAGCGCGGCAAGCCCAGACCGGCGACCAGGCCCGCGCCCAGGGCGACGAAAACGTTTGGCCCGAACAGCAGCGCCAGCAGGAAGACGATGAACCCGGCGGCGATGCTGATGATCGTGAAGGTCCTGATCGTCATGGCCAGGCCGGCGTGCTTCAGTTTGGCCGCCATCGTCATGCGGGCCTTGCGCTCCTGGCGGTCGGCCTCCTTGAGTTGAAGCTCGATGCCCTTGCGTCGGGCTTCGGGCGTATTGGCCTCCGCCTTCGCGGCCTTGGCGCGTGCGTTGCGCGCCGAGGGAGAGGTGAATCCTTCAGCGCGCTTCAGGGCCTGGGCGCTGGAATCATCGCCGCCGACGAAGGCCCAGCCCAGGCCGCCGATGGTGATGAAGGCGAGGATCGCGGCGAGGATCGGCAGCATCTCGCCTACTCCGCCGCGTCGAGCGCTTCGGCCAGTTCGCGCTCCAGGCCGTAGTAGCGGGCGCGGTCCCAGAAGCGGGGACGGGCGATACCGGTCGAACGGTGACGGCCGACGATCTTGCCGTTCTCGTCCTCGCCGGTGATCTCGTAGACGAACAGGTCCTGGGTCACGATCACGTCGCCTTCCAGCCCCACCACCTCGGTGATGTGGGTGATGCGGCGCGAGCCGTCGCGCAGGCGCGCGGCCTGGATGATAACATCGACCGAGCCGACGATCATCTCGCGGATCGTCTTGGACGGCAGGCCGTAGCCGCCCATAGTGATCATCGATTCCATCCGGCTGATGGCTTCGCGCGGGGAGTTGGCGTGCAGCGTGCCCATCGAGCCGTCGTGGCCGGTGTTCATCGCCTGCAGCAGGTCGAAGGCCTCCGGTCCGCGGACCTCGCCGACGATGATCCGCTCGGGACGCATCCGCAGGCAGTTCTTGACCAGATCCCGCATGGTGATCGTGCCCTGGCCCTCGAGGTTGGGCGGGCGGGTTTCCAGACGGACGACGTGCGGCTGCTGCAGCTGCAGCTCGGCGGCGTCCTCGCAGGTGATGACCCGCTCTGTCGGGTCGATGAAGGCGGTCAGGGTGTTCAGCAGGGTCGTCTTGCCCGAACCCGTGCCGCCCGAGATGACGATGTTGCAGCGGCAGGCGCCGATGACGCCCAGGACGCGGGCCCCTTCCGGGCTGATGGAGGCGTACTCCACCAGGTTCTTCATCGTCAGCTTGTCTTTTTTGAACTTACGGATCGTCAGGGTGGGCCCGTCGATGGCCAGCGGGGGCGCGATGACGTTGACGCGGCTGCCGTCCGGAAGGCGGGCGTCGCAGATCGGGGAGCTCTCGTCCACGCGGCGGCCGACCTGGCTCACGATCCGCTGGCAGATGTTCATCAGCTGGGTGTTGTCGCGGAAGCGGACATTGGTCAGCTGGACCTTGCCGTTGACCTCGATGAACACCCGGCCCGCGCCGTTGACCATGATGTCGGCGATGTCGTCGCGGCCCAGCAGCGGCTCCAGCGGGCCGTAACCCAGGACGTCGTTGACGATGTCCTGGACCAGATGCTCCTGCTCGGCGACCGACATGGAGACGTTCTTGATCGCCACCAGTTCGGCGACGATGTCGCGGATCTCTTCCGACGCGGCCTTGGTATCGAGCTGGGCCAGCTGGGCCAGGTCGATCGTGTTCATCAGCGCGTTGAAGATCGTCGTCTTCGTGGCGTGGTAGTAGTCGCTCTGCTCGCGGACGATCTCGGCGACCGCCTGGGCCTTTTTCAGCTGTTCGAAGCCGGCAGTGGCCTTGGGGCCGGGTCCGGCGTTCGGTGGCGGGGCGGCGGCCGGCCTGGGCCGCGCGGCGAGCGCATCAAGGCGATCGGCAGCGGGCGACGGCGGGGCGGACGCCGCACGTCCGGAGGTGTGGGCGAACCCGGTCTCGGCCGGCGGGGCCTCGGCGGAATAGGCGAAGGCCTGGGTCTGCTGACCCTGGTCCGGTTGGGGCGGCAAGGCGTCATCGAACGCCTCGGCCGGCTGGGGCGCAGGCGCGGGCCGGGGCTGGGTCGCTACCCCGCCGGGCTGGGATGTACGCTTTCCGAACACCCGTCAGGTCTTCTTCTTGAACAGGCCGGAGAACATCGACTTCTGTTCGCCTTTCGACGCCTTGCCGGGCCCGGCGATCATCGGCAGTTCGCGGCGCGAGACGATCTGGGCCAGGGTCTGGAAGGCCTCGGCCGCCTTGGACCTGGCCCCTGCGTCGAGAATCATCTGGCCATTGTTGGCCGCCATGCCGAACAGCTTGGCATCGAACGGAATCGACAGGCTGGGATGGATGCCGAGGGCCGCGCCGAAGTCCTTGGCCGGGATTTCCGGGCGACCCGGCACGCCGACCTGATTCAGCACCAGCCGGGGCGGCGCGTCGTTCGGACGACCCGAACGGATCAGGTCGATTATGTTCTTGGCGTTGCGCAGGCTGGCCAGATCCGGCGTCGCCACGACCACGACCTCATCGGCCGAGATCAGGGTCTTGCGCATCCAGCCGGTCCAGATGTGCGGCAGGTCCAGGACCACGAAGGGCGCGGTGCCGCGGATCTGGGCGGTGACCTCCTCGAAGGCGTCGGGCGAGATGTCCCAGTCCGTGTCCAGGGTCGCGGGGGCCGCGAACAGCGACAGCTTGTCGGTGCAGCGGACCATCATCCGGTCCAGCAGGACGGCGTCCAGCCGGTCGGGCTGGCCCAAGGCGTCGGCCACGCCCGACAGCGGGTCCTGGTTGAAGTCGAGGCCGGCGGTGCCGAACGGCAGGTCGTAGTCGACGATGACCGTGTTGGCCCCGATCCGCTCCGACATCGCATAGGCGGTGTTGTGCGCCACGGACGAAGCCCCCGCCCCGCCCCGCGCGCCAACGAAGGCGATCGAGCGGCCGACGAACGGCTGGGCGGGGTCGGAGAAAAGCCCGCCGATCGCGGCGATCAGTTGCAACGGCTGGACCGGAGCGACGAGGTATTCGCTGACGCCCCGCTTCATCAGCTCGCGGAACAGGATGATGTCGTTGGTCGCGCCGATAACGACGACCTTGGTGCCCGGGTCGCAGACCTCGGCCAGGCGGTCGACCTGCCACAGCAGGGCCTGGGGATCCTCGAGGCATTCGACGATGATCAGGGGCGGCGTCGGCTCTTGCGAATAGGCGTCCAGGGCCCCCGGGATGCCGCCGACACGGATCTGGGTCGTGGCGCGGGACATGCGCCGATCCTGGCCGGCGCGCTCTGCGGCGGCGAGGGTGTCCTGACGCTCGGCGAAGACGTGGATGGCGATGCGCGGGACCGTGACCTCGTTCTGCAGCCCGGAGAGCTGGGGCGCGAAGGCGGCGGAGGCGCCGGCCACCAGTTCGCCGACCGGGTTGTAGCCCGGCGCGGGACCGGGTCCCGAAGCCATCGGCAGGCCGGGATGGGCGACGACCGCTCCTGCTGGAGCCGGAGCGCCGACGGGAGCCGTGAACTGCAGCGGCTCGCGCGGATTGATGTCGGCGTCCGGCCACGGCGCGGCGGCCGGCATGAAGTCGAGATCGGCGTCGAACTCGTCGTCGAGGTCGTCAAACGGGCGGGAGGCGGAGGCATGGGTCATGTCGCGTCAGTCCACCGCATTCGAGATGCGCTGGTTCTCGATCATCGGTTCGCGCGTCGCCGCTGTCGGCTCGCCCAGCCGGTATTTGTCGAACACGACCGCGCGGCGTTCAGCGCTGCCCGGCTGGAGGGCGCGCGGCGAAACGATGTCCCGGGGATCGGCGATCTGGGCGGCGAGGTTGGCGTTCACCGCGCAACCGAAGTTGGCGTAGCCGGCGTTGGCGCCGGTGCGGCCGAGATTGGTCCAGCTGGTCCCGCACTGGGGTACGGCGGCCCTGACGGTGTCGAACCCGACCAGCACCGGGGCGCGGGGATCGGGAGCGATATAGGTCACGACCCGGACCTGGTAGGGCGGCACGCCCTGCGCTTCGAGGGCGCCCTTGATCCGCCAGGCGATGTCCGACGAGACGGGGTCGTCACCCGATGGCGCCTCGACCGTCAGCATCGGCGCGCCTTCGCCGGCGAAACGATTAACCATGTCGCCCAGGGCCAGAGTCTGGTTTTCCGACAGGCCCGTCTCGTGCACGGCGAAAGCCACACGGTCGATCCCCGGTTCGACCTGCAGAGCGAAGCGCGAGGTCGGCGTCAGGGGAACCGGTCCGGAACCGGCGGCGCCGCCGCAGGCCGCCAGCGGGGCGGCCAGCAAGACGGCCGAGGCGAGCATGATCAGGGAAGAACGGGTCATGGCGGCGCTCACTCGATCACATAGCCGACGGGGCCCTGCCATCCGGCCGAGGGCGAGGCGGTGGGGGCGGGGGATCCGTAGGCCTGATTCAACTGGCCGAAGAAGATGGTCTGGGCGTCGTTGGCGATGCGCAGGCCGTCAGCGGGCGTCTGCATCCGGCCGGGCGACGTCGCACTGACGATATAGGGCTCCACGATCATCACCAGTTCGGTCTCGCCCGACAGATAGTCGCGCGACCGGAACAGCGAACCGAGCACCGGAAGGTTGGTCACACCGGGCAGGGAATCGACCGTCTGGCGGGTGCTTTCCTGGAGCAGGCCCGCGATCATCATCGACCCGCCAGAGGGCAGTTCGACCGTTGTGGACGACCGTCGCACGCCCAGGCCCGGCAGGGTGATGGACGACGGCGTGCCGGCGCCGAGGGTGAAGCCGCCGCCCGCCTGCAGCTCGGAGACCTCCATCGAGATCTGCAACGAGATGTTGCCGCCCGAAAGCACGATCGGGCGGAAGGCCAGACTGACGCCATAGGGCTTGTATTCGATGGTGACGTTTCCGTCGCGGTCCCGCCCGGTCGGAGTCGGGAACTCGCCGCCGGCCAGGAAGCTGGCGCTTTCGCCGTTGACCGCCGTCAGGTTGGGCTCCGCCAGGGTGCGCACCAGGCCGACGCGCTCGAACGCCTCAAGGCAGTTCTGGGTGTTGGTGCCGGTGACCGTCGAATAGATCGTCTGGGCCAGGCCGGTGATGGCGTTGGTCACCGTGCTGCCGAGCGTGCTGGTGATCGCCCCGGTGACGGCGGTCCCGACCAGCGTATAGGGGCCCGGTTCGCCCTCCATACCGACCTGCACCTGGTTGATGTTTGTGGTGCCGTTGGTGGCGGTCGTGGTCGTGCCGTTGCTCGTGTTCGACCCGGCCTGGACCTGGTTGTCGTAGTTGGTCGTGCGGGCGTTGTTCTCGCCGTAGCAGAGGCCGTTGCCGCCGAGATAGTTGCCGTTGGCGCCCCAGGTATTGCCCCGGCCGAAGCCGATCGAGGAGTTGCCGTCGTTGTAGACGACGTTGGTGGCCAGCCCGAGCTGCTTGATGGCGTTGCGCTGAACCTCGACCACCCGGACTTTCAGCGTGACCTGGTCCGAGCCGGCGACGCTGAGCATGTTCAGCACCTTCTCGGGCGCCGAGACGAAGGCGCGGGCGACCGAGACGATCCGTTCGGCCTCGGCGGTGCTGGTGACCATGCCGGTCAGGATGATGCTGTCGTTGACCGCCTCGGCGTGGACCTGGGCCCCTGGAGCGATGCGGCTGAGCGTGTCCTGCAGGGCCGAGGTGCCGGCGTCGACGCGGACGCGCAGGGTCAGGATCTGGCGGCCGGCGGCGTCAAGGAAGACCGCGTCGGTCTCGCCGGGCGCGATGCCGATGATGGTGATGCGGCGCGGCGAATGCACATTGGCCTCGGCCACGGCCGGGTTCGACACGATGACGTCCCGCGCATCGGCGGGCAGGTCGACGGCGAAGGAGGTGCCGCGCGGCAGGTTGACCAGCTGGGGACCGGAACCCGCCGCTACGGTCTGGCGCGCGCCATAGGTCTGGGCCGTCGCCGGAGCGGCGGCGCCTGCGGCGACGAGTGCGGCGCAGGCCAGGGCGACGAGACGGTTCACAGAGGCGGTCATTGGACGCTCACCACTTCGGGTTCTCCGCCGCGGAAGATGCGGACCGTGGCGGGACGACTGGCGACCGGCGTCCGGGCCGCCGGACCCACGCGACCCGAGGGCCCGGCGGTGTCGGCATAGGACCGCAGGGTCAGCGAAAGAATGCCGGCCGCCTTGGCCAGGGCGAGGGTCCCGGTGTCGCTGGGCGCGATCTCCAGGGTGGCGGTGGCGCCGACCACGGCCTGCTGGTCGTCCTCGGCGCGGGTCGACTGGTCGATGGCCAGGACCTTGACGTTCTGCAGCACCAGACGACTGGCGAACTTGGCCTGGTTCGGAGCATCGTCCGAGCCGCGTTCAAGCTCGAGCGTGACGAGCACGTCGACCCGGTCGCCCGGCAGGATGAAGCCGCCGGCGGCGGTCTCGGTCGACACGGCGACGGCCATGGCCCGCATGCCGGGCTCCAGATAGGCGGCCATGTAGCCGCTGTCGCCGGCGCGGACGATCTTGCGGCCCACGATCGGCTCACCAGCCAGGATCGGTTCGCGAACGACCGACCCGAAATATTCCGACTTGGCTCCGCCGCCGGTCAGCGCCTCGGCGGCGCGGGTGACGCGGGCTACCGTGCCCTCGGGCTTGTCTTCTTCCTCGGCTTTGGCGGCCTCGCCCTCGGCGTCGGCGGCTTCAGCCTGGGGCACAGGGACGGATCCGTCGGTGATGAAGGCGGGATTGACCTCGTCGGCGGGCCAGTCCTTCCATTCCAGATCGGCGTCGGTGAGCCGTTGACCGGGCGCCAGATCACGCGCGGCGACCAGTACCTTGGCCATCGGTCGCGCGGGTTCGGCTGCCGCGGCGACAGCCGCAGGCTCGCCAGAGGACGATCCCATGGCGCGCACGACCAGGGCCAGACCGATGGCGGCCACGGCGGCGATGCAGATGACGGCGATACGGGCGGGCTTCATCGACGGTCTCCGGCGAGACCGGGCCCGAATCGTGGCTCCTGCGGTCTACCGTTAACGACCATGGCGGGCGCGGGTTAACGCGACGCTAAATGCGCAAACCTGGCTAGCCGGCGGCGAATGCAGCGAGCAGAGCGCTGGAAGGAAACGCCATCAGGGCGCCGGCGCAGATGGCAATGCCATAAGGAATGTCACCCTTGGTCTCGAGCAGGGTGTGGACCCAGACCGGACCGCCGACGATGTGGGGCGCGACATCGCGCCGGGCGACGATCAGCGCCAGCGACAGCAGGCCGCCGAACACTGCGGTCCAGAGAATGAATTCAAAGGACGCCGACGGCCCCAGCCACAGGCAGGCGGCGGCGATCAGCTTGGCGTCTCCGCCACCGATGACCCGAAGCGCGAAAAGACCCATGCCGACCAGAAGGGCGATGACGGCCACGCCGCCATGCATGCCGACCATATCGACCGGCAGGCCGACCGCCAGGGCCGCCGGGAAGAAGCCGAGGATCAGGGATCCCGACAGCCAGTTCGGAATCCGCATCGTCGTCAGGTCCGACAGGGCCGCGGCGATGACCAGGCCGGGCAGGACGCTGAGCAGGGCGAGGGAAACAATGTCCATGACTGCATTCTGCATGGGGCGGGTTAAATCCGGGTTGCCGCGACGACCTCGCCGGAAAAAAACAAAGGGCCGGCGCGTTTCCACGCCGGCCCCCGCTTTCAAGACCCGTGAGGGTTTAGCCGAGTTTGGCCGAGACCTTGCCGAACGTGGCCGACAGGTTGGTGCCGACCAGTTGCACGGCACCGATGATGACAACGGCGATCAGAGCCGCGATCAGGCCGTACTCGATGGCCGTAGCGCCCGACTCGTCCTTGGCGAAACGCGAAACGAACTTGGTCATGGTGTTCTTCCTTGTGAAATCTGTGAAGCGAGCAACGATGGCTGGGAGGCTCGGTCGCCCGCTTGTCCCCCAAACGCATGGGCATATTGACCCGGACCGGTTAAAACGGGGCTAGAAGGCGTGGTTACCTGCACGTTTACTGTGAAAATTCGGCACGAGCTGTTTGCGCGGCCAGCAGATACCCCTCAGCCCTGAACAGGTCGGCCATCCAGGGGATGATGTACAAGGTCATCCGTTAGCGCTTGTTAAGACGCCTTGACCGAAACGCGGGTGAAGGTTGCTCACTTCCGGGCTCGTAGCGATTTTCGGCCGCTATGGAGCGGGCCAGGTCCGGTGCGCCGCGACGACCTCGCTAAAAAACAGCGGGCCGCCGCGTTTCCACGCCGACCCGCCACTTTCAAGACCCGTGAGGGCTTAGCCGAGCTTGGCCGAGACCTTATCGAACGTGGCCGACAGGTTGGTGCCGACGAGCTGAACGGCGCCGATGATGACCACGGCGATGAGGGCTGCGATCAGGCCGTATTCGATGGCGGTGGCGCCCGACTCATCCTCGACAAAACGCGAAATGGACTTGGTCATGATGGTCTTCCCTGTGAAATCTGTGAAACGAGCAGCGATGGCTGGGAGGCTCGGTCGCCCGCTTGTCCCCCAAACGCATGGGCAGACTCTTCCGGACTGGTTAAAGAAAATATAGAAGGCGTGGCTAGCCGATTGTTTACTGTAAAATATCGACCTGAACATTATGCAAAAACAGCAAATGCCTGCCAGCGTTGAACAGCTCAGCGCTCCAGAACGCCCATCCGTAAAATCATTTGCCAGCGCTTGCTCATACACCTGAATGAAGCAAGGCCGAATCTCTCTGGGTTTAGATTTTGTAGAGGTTTCCGACCGATCTTCGCGTCTCGCCCTCGCGCGCGCCCGTTCAGAGCTACAAGGACACCTACCCATGGCCGGATCGATCGCCGCCCTGCTGCGCCCCGCCCTCCTCGCCGGCCTGTTGCTGGCCGCCGGGGCCGCTCACGCCCAGACGCTGAACGTCGAGATTGACCGTTCGGCCCGCATCGGCCTGACGGGATCAGCCGCTTCGGTCATCGTCGGCAACCCGGCCATCGCCGATGTCACGGTCGTGGACGCCAACACCCTGTTTGTCACCGGCAAGGGCTATGGCGTGACCGAGGTCGTCGCCGTGGATGGCGTCGGCCGGACCATCTTCCAGGGCGAGATCGTCGTCACCGGCGGATCGACGGGTTCAGTGCGCGTCTGGCGCGGAGCCCAGGCGACCGAGATGGCCTGCGCCGCCTCCTGCGCGCCCAGCATCCGCAACGTCTCCGGTCCCGCCACCGCCTCGGCCGCTACGGCGGCTTCCGCTCCGACCCCCTGATCCATGAGCCGGTCCCTGTTCCGCAGGCGCGGCCGGGCCGCTGTCCGCACGCCCCGTGAAGGCGCTGCGGCGGTCGAGTTCGCCATGGTCGCCGCCCCGTTCTTCTTCATGATCTTCGCGGTGCTGGAACTCGGTCTGGTCTTCCTGATCGACTCCACGCTCGAGAACGCCGTGTTGACCGCCAGCCGGCTGGTTCGCACCGGCCAGGCCGACACCGGGAACATCTCCGCGGCCCAGTTCAAGACAGCCCTGTGCGCCGAGATGAGCGTCTTCCAGGGCGACTGCGGCAGCCGCGCCGACGTCGATGTTCGCGTCATGCCCCAGTTCACCGACGGCACCCCGGACAGCCCGATCCGCAACGGCGTCATGAACACGGGCGATCTTCAATACAACAAGGGCCAGCCGGGGGACCTGATGCTGGTCCGCGTCTGGTACTCCCAGCCGCTGGTCACACCCTTCATGCAGCAGGCCATGTCGCGGCTGGACTCCGGAGCCGCTGTGATCTCGGTCGCCACCGCCTTCCGAAACGAGCCCTATCGCGGGTCCACGCCATGAGCCTGCGCCGCTCCGCCAGCCTGGGCTTCCTGCACCGTTTCGGTCGCGACGGGTCCGGCGTGTCCGCCGTCGAGTTCGCCCTGCTCGCCCCTGTCCTGATCCTGATCTATTTCGGCCTCGCCGAGTTCTGCCAGGCCTATATGGCCCAGCGCCGGATGGGCCACGCCACCTCCCAGGTCGCCGACATCGTGGCCCAGTATCAGGCGGTGGACGCGGACCTGATCGACGACACCTTCGCCATCGGCGGCCTGGTCCTGGCGCCCTTCCCGGACACCCCTTTGAAGCTGCGCGTCACCGCCATCACGCGGGGGGCCGACGGCGTGGCGCGGGTGACCTGGAGCCGGGGCAAGGGCATGACCAGTCGCAGCGGGACCATGACGGTCCCCTCCGGCCTGATCGAGAACGGCGAGAGCGTCATCATGAGCGAGGGCACCTATGACTATGTTTCGCCGCTCAACCAGGTCCTCGGGACCAAGCAATTCAGCCACACCTACTGGCTCCGGCCGCGGCTCGTGAACACCATCACCTGCTCTAACTGCTAGGCGATCCTACCCGACGAGCGCCTGGCGGATCGCCGCGATCTTGGTGTCCGTTTCCTGAAGCTCAGAGGCCGGATCGCTGTCCGCCACGATCCCCGCCCCGGCCAGGGTACGGAACGCCCAGGTCTCGCCCTCGTGCCAGAAGGCGATGGTCCGGATCAGCACCGAGGCCGTCAGGGCGCCGTCGTCGTCCAGCAGGAACAGACTGCCGCACCAGGCCCCGCGCGGGCCTTCGTGAGCCGCGATCACCCGCATGGCCTGGTGCTTGGGCGCGCCGGTGATCGATCCCGGCGGGAATGACGCCGCCAGCACCTCGGCCGGACCGACGCCCGGCTCGGCCACGCCGGTCACGGTCGAGACCAGGTGGTGGACGGTGGCGAAGCTCTCCAGCTCGAACAGTGACTCGACCACGACGGAGCCCGGTCGCGCGACCCGCGACAGGTCGTTGCGCATCAGGTCGACGATCATCAGGTTCTCGGCCCGATCCTTGGCGCTGGCGATCAGTTCGGCCGCCTGGGCCGCATCGATCCCGGGGTCCGCGTCGCGAGGGCGGGTGCCCTTGATCGGCCGCGTCTCGATCCGCCGGGTGTGGGGATCGAAGGTCAGGAACAGCTCCGGCGAGTTGGACACCAGCACCCGGTCCCCAATGAGCCAGAAGGCGCCATAGGGCGCCCCTCCCGCCGCCAGCCGGGCGAACACGTCGAACGGATCGGCATGGGATTCGAGTTCGCCGCTCCAGGCCCGGGCGATATTGGCCTGGAACAGTTCGCCGGCCGCGATCCGCGCCACGACGTCGGCGACGGCATCGGTGTAATCCCGCTCGGGCCGCTCCGGTTCGAAGCGCGCGGCCGGGACGCCGCCGGGCGCGACAGGGGTCGCCGAAGCGATCCAGCCGACGGCCTCGTCCGCCTTCCCGGTCGCCTCGCCCTCGTCCCTCCCCAGCCCTATGGCCGAGACCGTCCACGCTTCGTGATCGAAGACCAGCATGGCCGGATAGCGGGCCAGCATCAGATCCGGCCAGTCTCCCGGCGACGCACCCCGGTCTCCGGTTGCGGGGCGGGCCCCGGCGTCATAGGTCGCCAGGCCGACCACGAACCGGTCCATCCCGTCCTCGGCCAGGGCGGAGAAGGAATGGGACGCCTCCATCCGCGTCGCGACGATCCGGTCGGGGGCGCAGGCGACCCAGGAGCGCCGCGCGTTGGGGCCGCCGTCGGACAGGAGACACAAGGCCCCCTGACGATGCGCCAGCCCGGCCGCGACGGCCAGGGGCTCGACCCAGTCGAGGGTCCTGACGACGCGAATGGCCAGAGTCCCCTCGCCTGTCACGCTGCCAGCCGCTCCGTGATCCGGGCGCGCAGGGCGGCATCGACCCCGAGCGCCTGTTCCAGATAGCCGTAGATCGAGCCGTACCGCTCATTGATGGCGGCGATGGCGGCGTCCAGATAGGCGGGCTCGACCCCCATGAAGGCCACCACGGCGTCGTGCGAGGCCTCACGCCCGGTGAAGCCTTTCAGCTGTTCGGCGATGGCCGGCGCGCGGCCGACCAGATCCACTGCCGTATTGGTCAGCAGGTAGTCCTCCATCAGGTCGTCGTGGCCGACGCCCAGCAGGTGATGGGTCAGGGCCGCCAGCATGCCGGTCCGGTCCTTGCCCGCCGCGCAGTGGATCAGCACCGGCCGGTCGGTCTCGCCCAGGGCGGAGAAATA
The DNA here is from genome assembly GCF_049897365.1 of Brevundimonas sp. DC300-4. Taxonomy (NCBI): domain Bacteria; kingdom Pseudomonadati; phylum Pseudomonadota; class Alphaproteobacteria; order Caulobacterales; family Caulobacteraceae; genus Brevundimonas; species Brevundimonas sp. DC300-4. The sequence continues at coordinate 202,146 of NZ_JAFCWC010000004.1, read as the reverse complement.
GCGGCCGAACAGGTCGATGTGGGCCGGAGCGAAAGGCAGCTGGCGATAGGTGGCGGTCATGAACCGGCGGCCCGAGTCCGGCGTCAGGTCCGCGGTCTTGAGGAAGGTGATGTGCGGCGCCTCGCCGGCCTCGTCGAGATCGCTCTCGAACACCTGGCCGGTGAAGTTGGCGGCCCGCTTCGACGGCTGACGACGCCGTTCAACCGGACGACGCAGATCGACGACCACGCCGAGGTCCAGCGCCGCCAGCCGCTGCAGATCCGCCTCCGAGGCCGAGGCCTGATGCGCCGACCGGAACAGCCGACCCGTCTTGAGGGCCCGGCCGGCGGCGGTGTCGTAGCCGCCGTAGTCGCGGAAATTGTCGAGCGCGTCGAAGGCGTGGATGCGGGAGGTCATGGCCTCCCTATAGGGTGTTTCAGCGCGGCCCGACCAGCCCGGCCATGGCGTCCAGATAGGCGAGGAAAGCCTTCCTGCCGACCTCGGTCATCGAGGCCTCGGTCAGGGGCTTGCGACCCACGAACCGCTTGGTCACGGCGACGAACCCCGCCTCCTCCAGCTTCCTCAGGTGGACCGACAGGTTGCCGTCGGTGGTCTGGAGCCGCGCTTTCAGGGTGCCGAAGTCGGCGCTCTCGACCCCGGACAGGGCCGCCATGATGCCGAGACGAACCCGTCCATGGATGACGTCGTCGATCCGGCCGATATCGAAATCGTCGGCCATTCTCAGCCCCGGCTCGCCTGGCGCATCAGCAGGAACCCGGGCAGGGCCATCAGCAGATAGAGGGCCGCGGCATAGGCCAGATATTGAGCCGTCGAGCCCGAGAGCAAGGCCAGCACGGGCGCCGCAATGAACGACGCTATCGCCAGGACCCAGAGCAAGCGCTGGCGCAGCATGGTCGCGGAGACGGCCCAGCCCATGCCGTAGAAGGCGATGATGATCGAGGGGATGGCCAGCGACCATTCCGCCATATTCACCTCGCCCGTCCGGCCGACGTCGAGCAACATCAGGGCCGTGAACAGCGAAAAGATGCCCCATCCCAGGGCCGACCAGACGCTGCCGAAGGCGCGATTGGCGGCGGTCTCCACTCCGCCCTGGGCCTTCAGCCGACGGGTCAGCATGAAGAGCGTGGCGAAGAAGACGAGAAGAGCGACGCCCCAGACCAGTCCGTAGCCCGCCGGATCGACCGGCAGGAGGCCTGTGATGATGAACCAGTGCGCGACGCTGGCCGTGCCCCAGATCAGTCCGGCCGCGCACAGGATGGACCCGCCATGAGGCGGCGTCTTTGCGCCTTCCTCGGCGAGACTGCGCAGCCAGGCGATGTCAGCGGTGTCGTTGTTCGGATCGGTCATGTTCGGGTTTTCCAGTTTGTGTTCGGTGTCAGCGGGCGCGGCCGAGGGCCAGCATCAGACCGGGGATCAGGGCCGCGCAGACCAGACCGCAGGCATAGGCGAGGTACTGGGTCGGCGTGCCGACCAGCGACGCGACACCCATCGTTCCGCCCAGGGCTCCAAGCGCCACGCCGCCCGCCCAGGATCGGCCGCCCCGGAAGGCCGCGACGGCCCTGGCGGCGCCGTAGAAGGCCAGACCGATCGGCGACATCCACATCATCAGCGCCCAGTTCTGCGTCACGCCGGATACGATCGCCAGCGACACAGCCGCGACGATCTGGAACAGGATGGCCCAGCGCGACCACGAGGCCGCCCGCAGCGCCGGTTCGCCGCCCGCGCCGCGCAGGCGCCTCACGATGATGATGAAGGCGGCGACCGCCACCGGCCAGCTGAGAGACAGCATCGCCGGGTGCAGGGGCATCGCCCCGCTCATCACGCCCCACTGGAACAGGTTGGCGGCGCCGAAGATCGAACCGGCGGCGATCAGGTTGCGACCGGCCGCGACGGCGAGCGTCGGCTGGGCCTGGAAGGAGGCGACGGGGTCGAAGGTGGTGGCGGTCATCGCTATGCGTCCGTGGCTGATGACGCTTCAATCCCACATTGACTTTGTGTTGTAAAGTTCTTTTTGTTACTTAGTTATGCCTTCCCCCGTGCACCCCGGCGAAGGTCGGGGTCCAGAGGGAGGACGCCGATTCATCAACGAGAGTGGTGTGCGATATCCCAAACTTCCGCATCCGTGATCTGGACCCCGGCCTACGCCGGGGTGCACGGATGTCGGAGATCACCAGACCATCGGATCCGCCCATGACGCCGACCTACCACAGCATTGCCTATGCCGGTTTCGAGGTCGCCAACCCCGTGACGCTCGACGCCATCCTGGGCCTGGTCGCCCGGACCGGCCTGCCGGAAGGCGCAGTCGCGCTGGACATCGGCGCCGGAGCCGGAGGCGTGTCGGTCGCCCTGGCGCAGGAGTTCGGCCTCCGGGTCCAGGCCATCGAGCGCTATCCCGACATGGCGGAGATGATCCGCGATCGTGCCGAAGCGGCCGGTGTCGCCGACAGGGTCGCCGTGGTCGCCGAAGGCTCGGCCACGGCGCTCGACCGGCTCGCCCCAGCCGACCTGATCGTGGCCCTGGGCTCGACCGAGCCGGCCGGGCCAGACATCCGGTCCCCCACCGACATCTTCGCCCGCATGTCCGACAGACTGGCCTCGTCCGGCTGGCTGCTATGGGGGGATCTGACGTGGAAGGGCGAACCGCCCGAGCCACTGCGTCAGGTAATCGGAGCGACTGGCGACTACGCGACCCACGAGGGCTGGCTGGCCGCCGCCGAAGCCGCTGGACTGGAGGTCGTCTCGGCCGAAATCGCCCCGGACGCCGACTGGGACGCCTTCTTCGGCGGCGCCGACACGCGCGTCCGCGACTGGCTCGTCGCCAATCCCGATGACCCTGCCGCGCCGTCGATCCGCCGGCGCGCCGACCTGTCCAGGGCCACCTTCGACTTCGGCAGGCCCTGGCTCAGCTTCGGTCTCTACCTGTTCAGGAAGCCCTGACGGCCTCGCTACTTAACTTCCGATACTCGGATTGACGCCCACACCCATCAACGGATCGTCCGAATCCGCCCTTCAAATCAAAAGCCGGGTCTAACGAAGGGCGTTTTGTTCGACGCTCCTTGCAGCCGGGATAGAATACTCGCGAACAGGGCCTTCGTCCGCCGCCGAGCAAAGGAGATTTGTCCGTTTCGTCAGGGTGTTTTCCGTCCGGACGAAACGGACCGGTCAGCGGAACGGCGGCTCGTCGAAGGCGCGCAGCTTGCGGGAGTGAAGGCTCGCTCCCTCCTTGCGCAGCAGGTCGATCGCCTGGATGCCGATCTGGAGGTGTTCCGAGATCGAACCCTCGTAGAAGCGGTTCGCCTGGCCCGGCAGCTTGATCTCGCCGTGCAGCGGCTTGTCGGAGACGCACAGCAGGGTCCCGTAGGGCACGCGGAAGCGATAGCCCTGGGCCGCGATCGTGGCGCTCTCCATGTCGATGGCCACGGCGCGGGACTGGTTGAAGCGCAGCGCCGACTTAGAATAGCGCAGCTCCCAGTTCCGGTCGTCGGTGGTCACCACCGTGCCGGTGCGCAGGCGCCGCTTGACCTCTTCGCCCGGCGCGCCGGAGACCTGTTTGGCGGCGTCGTAGAGGGCGCGCTGGACCTCGGCGATCGAGGGGATCGGGATGTCGGGCGGCAGGACGGCATCCAGCACATGGTCGTCGCGCAGATAGGCGTGGGCCAGAACATAGTCGCCGATGGTCTGGCTGGGCCGAAGGCCGCCGCAGTGGCCGATCATCAGCCAGGCGTGCGGCCGGGTCACGGCCAGGTGGTCGCAGATCGTCTTGGCGTTCGACGGCCCGACCCCGATGTTGACCAGGGTGATGCCGTTATGGCCCGGCGCGGTCAGGTGATAGGCGGGCATCTGGTGCTTCTTCCAGGCCGCATCCATGACCGCATCGGCGTCCGCGGTCTCGCGCGTGATCACCACGCCGCCGGCGCACGACAGGGTCTCGTAGATGCTGTTCGGATCCTTCAGCTGCTCGCAGGCCCACCGTACGAAGTCGTCGACGTATCGGTTGTAGTTGGTGAACAGGATGTAGGACTGGACGTCCTCGACCGGCGTGCCGGTGTAGTGCCTGAGCCGCGCCAGCGAGAAGTCGGTGCGCAGCCCATCGAACTGCGACAGGGGAAAATCCTCGTCCAGATTGAACAGGCCGTCGGAAATCTCGTCCCCGATATGGGCCAGGTCGGTGGTCGGGAAATATCGCGCGATGGCCGCCGTCTGCGACGGGTTCAGCACCACGTCCGAGCCGTCGAGCACATAGGGGAAGGGGATCTCTTGCTCCGACGGTCCGACCTCGAAGGCGACATCGTAGTCGTGCTGCAGCAGGGTCAGCTGCTCCATCAGATAGGGACGGTAAAGATCCGGCCGGGTGATCGTGGTGGCGTAGACGCCCTGACGCGACATCCGGGCATAGGAGCGGATCGGCAGATTGGTGGGGCGGTCGCCGAACCAGCTGATCTTCAGGGAGGGGTAGGAAAACAGCCCGTTCGCCCGGGCCTCGGGGTCCGCCCGCTCGCCGGTGGCGAGGAAGGTCCGGACGGCGTCCCGCAGGGCGGCGACGGATTGGGTGTAGAGGGTTTCGAGGCGATCCAGCGCCTCGGGCGCCGAGAGCGCCTCGTTTTTCTGTTCTGTCATGACCTCCTCTAGCGGATCATCGTGGCTCTGGCGAGACGGCAGCGCTTCATGTCGTGTGAGCGACCGTTACGGGCTCGCCGCGACCTGGCCCAGCTCGCGATGGAAGAAGGCGGAGACGTCGGCCAGCACCGTCGCTTTCCTGCGGAACAGCGGCGAGAAGGTCGCGATCAAGTCTTCGTGGCTGAGACCGGGATACAGTTTGGCCTCGCAGCGCCCGCCCAGCTCGCGCATGCGGGCTTCCAGAAGGATCGTGTCCTCGTCGTGAACGATGACGTCGGCCGTGCCGTGGCCAAGCCACAGGGGCGGGGCGTCGGCGCGGGCGAAATGGAGGGGCTGGGTCTGGACCGGGTCGGGCGCCTGGCCGAAGGCATTGATGGAAGACGCCACATCGAACGGCAGGAAGTCATAGGGACCGGCCAGGCCCGCCGTCGCTTGGATCAGTTCCGGCTTGCCGACTGCGGCCATATAGCTGCGATCCAGGGTGATCATCATGGCCAGGTGGGCGCCCGCCGAATGGCCGATCACGCCCAGCCGCGCTGGATCGCCTCCATAGGTCGCCGCGACCTCGGCGACCCGGGCGACGGCGGCGGCCGCATCCTCGATGAAGACCGGGAACAGCACCTGCGGGACGAGCCGATAGTCAGGCACGGCGACGACGAACCCCTGAGCCGCCAGAGCTTGCGCCGCCCAGCCGTAGAGGTCCTTCGCCCCCGAGTCCCAGCCGCCGCCGTAGAAGAAGACCAGCACCGGCAGGGACGGGCCGGCGACGTCAGGGGCGTAGAGGTCGAACCGCTGGCGAGGATCCGCCCCGTATTCCAGATCGCGCGCCACCCGACGCACGCCCCGGTCGCGCGGAGCCACCGCATTCAGCACGGCGAGGGGACTGCAAGCGGCGCCGAGCGACGCGACCACGGCGCCGAGCGTCGGCGCGAGCAGGCCTCTACGAGTCATCGGATATTTCTCTCACTGAACAAGACGAGGCCAGATACGCACGCCTGCGCCATCCGGCCTCACCGCGCATTGGCGATCAGGGAGCCGCAGTTGGCGTCCTCGGCCAGACCGGGCTCGACGAAGGCGAAAAGCGCCGCGATCGGCGCGACCACGGCGGCCAGCAGGCCGGTCAGCCCGGCCTGGACGACGACAGCGCCCGTGTCCACGCCGACGCTCGGCGCCGACAGATGACCGCGCACGAGGACCGGGGCCCACAGACGCAGCAGGCGCGGCCTCTTCGACTCGCCATCGATCTTCAGGTCCAGCGTCTCGGTCCCGAGATTGATCGAACCCGATCCTTGCGCCAGCACCACGTCGGTATCCACCACAAAGGTCTTCGCCTGAGCCACACCGTTTGTGACCTCGAAGTCGGCTACGGCGCAGCGGATCGAACTGCGCGACTGGTCGCCGCTCAAAAGCTTCAGCAGGCCGGCGCTGGCGTTGACCCCCAGCAGTTCAGCGAAGGCGGCGCGCAATTCGCCCTGGGGCACGACCAGGCTGATCGAACCCTTCGATCCGGCGGCGAAGCGATGGATCGAATTGCCCTGCCCCTCCAGGCGCGCACGACCCAAGGCCCGGCCCGTGATCGGCGCCGCGCCGCCCCGGACCGGAACGATAGATTCCAGCGGATAGCCCGCCAGGCGGAAATCGATGGCGCTGTAAGGCATGTCACGCGTGGCGTTGATTTTCGCCGTCCCGTTCAGTTCGCCGCGATTGAAGGCGAAGGAGACGGGATCGAGATCGAGGACGCCTGCCTCCAGCACGGCGCCGAGGCGCACCGTACGGATATCGAGGTCGTTCGCCTTCACGCTGGCTGCGCGGTAGGTAAGGGTCCCGTCCATGGTCCGCAGGCGATCGACCTGCAGGGTCGCGTCGGGCAGCAGCATTTCCGGGCCAGAGCCAGAGGCCACAGTCGTCGTATTGGTGCCCGCCGCATTCGTCCGCGTATCGGCGCCCAGGATCGCCAGAAGGTCATCAATATCGAGCAGTCGCGAGGCCAGCTCCGCCTCGACTCTCAACCGCTCTCTCGCATCGACCCGTACATCGCCGGACAGGTCGGATGCGCCGACGCGGCCATTGAAGTCGGCGAACGTCCAGATCGCATTATCGCGGGTCAGGGTGCCGGAGAGCCGATAGGGCGGGGTGTTTGGCAGGGCGACGCCAGTCAGCAAATAGAGGTCGTTCAGGTCCTGACCCTGCAGGCTCAGGGTCGATGTGAACTGACCCAGATCGAACGGTCGGGTGATAGACCCATCCGCCACCAGCCGGGAGCGCGCGCCGGCCAGGGTCGCTTCGAACCGATAGGGCCGGTCGCGGCGGATATTGATGAAGGGCCCGCCTTCGATCTTCAGTGTCAGGGGCGAGCCGTTGATCGATCCCTCGCCGGTGAGCCGGAAGCCGGTGTCGCCGTCGGCTGCGCTGGCCGCCTCTCGCGCGGTGATCGCGGCTTCAAGGGTGATGTCGCGATCCTGGGCGTCGAGCGAGATGAGGCCGTCCTCGATCACCAGCTGGTTGATGAGCGGCAGCTTCATGCCCTCGCCGCTGTCCGGCTTGTTGGGCTCAAGCTCCCAGCTCTGCCGGCCGTCCTTGGTCGAGATCAGCACGACCTTGGGCCGCGTGACGGCCAGAAGCGGCATCTCGATCTGGCCGGCGAACAGTTTCCTCAGCCGGAACTTCGCCTCGATCCGTTCGACATTGGCGGTGTCGGCCTCGCGCGCCCACTCCGGACCGCCGAACTTCAGGTCGCGCACGATCACCGACGGAGTCCAGCTGAACAGGGTGACGTCCAGTTCGCCCTGGAGCGCGATCTCGCGATCATATTTCGCCGAGGCCCAGCGCCCGATCGGCTCTCTCAGCCAGTTCCAGTCGAACAGCAGCAGGAAGATCGCCACAGCCAGAATCAGCAGAAGAGTGACCGAGGCGGCAACCTTCTCTGTCCGCCCAGGGCGGCGGAAGGAGCCAAAAACAGGATCGTTCTCGACCACCCAGTCGCGCCATTCACGCATCCGCGCGCCGGCGGGAACCAGGGCGCGCGTGCGCACTTCCCGCCAGTTCGGTGGCAAATTCAGACGGTTGGGGAGGAGGCGCTTCACGGAGGAACACAACGCGCCAGACGCCGGAAAGGCGCCAAAGCCCCTTGTTCGAGATTGCTAGCCATCGGCATTTTCATCCGTTTGCAGCAGATTTGTCTTATTTTCTTTACAGAGCCGGAATTGCGCGCATTATTCCTCCGAACCCTGATGTCTTTCGGGTCTTGAGGAGGAGCCCGCCATGAACCGTTTCACCCCTATTGCCGCCGTCGCCGCCCTGGCCGCGTCCGTCGCCGCCCCTGCCTTGGCGCAGCAGAACCGCCTGCCGACCGAGGCGCCCGCCGGCGCCCAGCGCGTGGTGATGATGTGCACGAACGACGCTGCGACCCGAAGCGCCTTCCGCCGCGAGCACGGCGCGCCCCCGACCTTCGTGACCGCCGATCAGGTGTTGCAGGCCCGCGCGACCGGCGAGGCCTGGTCCGCCCCTCGCTGCATGAACACGCGCGAGCATGGCCGTCTGACCCAGACACTGAACACCTACGCCTCGGTCCGCTGAGGCTCGACTACCCCTGGGCGCTGCGGATCGCCGCGGCGCCCGCCGGAGGGGCGATGACGGCCGCGAACAGCACATAGGCCGTCAGCAGCGCCAGCGCCGAGAGCGGGCTCAATCCCGCCGCCGCCCGGTCGAGCGCGCCTGATCCGAACACCACCGGCGGAATGAACAGCGGCAGCACCACGACTGCGATCAGCAGACCGCCCCGCTTCGCTCCCAGCGCCAGGGCCGCCCCGAGCGCCCCGGTGAAGGCGAAACCCAGACCCCCGATCAGAGCTGACAGCGCCGTCAGCGGCGCCAGTTCGATCGACTGACCCAGGGCCAGCGCCGCGAGGGGCGCAGTCAGGGCCAGCGGCAGTCCGGTCGCCAGCCATTGGCTGACCGCCTTGATCGCGAACACCCCCTCCAGCGGCAGCGGCCCGGTCGCAAGCAGGTCCAGCGCTCCGTCTTCCAGATCCCGCTCGAACAGCCGCTCCAGCGACAACAGGCTGGACAGGGCCAGCGCCAGCCAGGCGATCCCCGCAGCTACCGGTTTCAGCACAGTCGGATCGCCCCCCGCCGCCAGCGGCACGACCGTCGTCAGACAGGCGAAGAAACCGCAGGCCAGCAACGGCCCGCCGCCGCCACCCCAGGCCAGGGCTAGTTCGCGCCTGAAGAGGATGTATGCGGCCCTCATCGCCCCGTCCCCAGATCCAGCGACCGGGTCGGCATCGGCAGCGGATCATGCACCGCCGCCAGGATCAGGCCGCCGCCCGCCAGATGTCGCGCCATCATCGTCCCGACCGCCTCGCGCCACCTCGCATCCAGCGGGCTCAATGGCTCATCCAGCAGCCACAGGGCGCGCGGCGATCCAATCAGCCGGGCCAGCGCCAGCCTGCGCCTCTGTCCCGCCGATAGCTTACGCACCTCGAGGTCGAGCAGCGGCTTCAGGCCCAGGGTGTCGATGGCTTCCTCGATGCCATGGTGGCTGTGGCCCAGCCATTGGGACTGGAACATCAGCTCTTCCCGAGCCGTCTGCTGCCCCTTCAGCCCGTCCAGGTGGCCCAGAAGATGCACCTGGTGAGCCCGCGCCAGATCGGCTTCGATCGGCTCGTCGTCGGTTTCGCGGAACACGATCGTCCCGGCCTCCGGTCGGATGAATCCGGCGATGGCGCGCAGCAGCGAGGTCTTGCCCGCGCCATTCGCCCCGGTCAGGGCCACGGCCTCGCCTGACGCCGTCGTGAACGACAGGGCGCTGAAGAGGTTGCGTTCGCCGCGGGCGAGCCGGAGGTCGGTGATGGACAGGGTCGAAATCACGGCCGCAAGCCCTTAAATTTGCGATCCGTTCTCAATGTCTCCACAGCCGAAGTGGATACATGGACGCACCCCGCAACCACGGCTATATCCGGCCTCGTCGCAGCAGGCTGTCGCCGCGCGCGACGGGGACCTGTGCGCCCCGTCGTTTGCCGCGAGACGGCGCAACCGGATGTCCGGGCGGCTTTGACCAGAGGACCTCTCCCATGCCGTCAGTCGACAGCCTTTCCACCCGGCGCGATCTCTCCGTCGGGCGCAAGAAATACGCCTATTACAGCCTTCCCGCCGCCGAGGAAGCCGGTCTGACCGGGATCTCGCGCCTGCCGCGCTCGATGAAGGTGCTGCTGGAGAACCTGTTGCGCAACGAGGACGGCGTCTCGGTCACCGAAGCCGACCTGCGCGCAGTCGCCGCCTGGATCGAGAACAAGGGCGCTGTCGAGTACGAGATCGCATTCCGCCCGGCCCGCGTCCTGATGCAGGACTTCACTGGCGTTCCCGCCGTCGTCGACCTGGCCGCCATGCGCGATGCGATGGCCAAACTCGGCGCCGACGCCGCCAAGATCAACCCGCTGGTCCCCGTCGATCTGGTCATCGACCACTCGGTCATGGTCGACAACTTCGGCACCGCGAAAGCCTTCGGCCAGAACGTCGAGCGCGAATACGAGCGCAACATCGAACGCTACAAATTCCTGCGCTGGGGCTCGTCGGCCTTCAACAACTTCCGCGTCGTGCCCCCCGGCACCGGCATCTGCCACCAGGTGAACCTCGAGAACCTCGCCCAGACCGTCTGGACCGTGGCCGAAGGCAAGGCGACCGTCGCCTATCCGGACACCGTCGTCGGCACCGACTCGCACACCACCATGATCAACGGCCTGGCCGTCCTGGGCTGGGGCGTCGGCGGCATCGAGGCCGAGGCGGCCATGCTGGGTCAGCCGATCCCGATGCTGATCCCGGAGGTCATCGGCTTCAAGCTGACCGGCGCCATGCCGGAAGGCACGACGGCGACCGACCTGGTGCTGACCGTCACACAGATGCTGCGCAAGAAGGGCGTGGTCGGCAAGTTCGTCGAGTTCTTTGGCGACGCCCTGCCGAACATGACCATCGAGGACCAGGCGACCATCGCCAACATGGCCCCCGAATACGGCGCCACCTGCGGCTTCTTCCCCGTCTCGGCCGCCACCCTCGCCTACTTGACCGCCACCGGCCGAGAGAAGGCGCGCGTCGCACTCGTCGAAGCCTATGCCAAGGCTCAGGGCTTGTGGATCGACGAGACCTCGGAAGACCCCGTCTTCTCCGACGTTCTGGAACTGGACATCTCGACGGTCGTGCCGTCCCTGGCCGGCCCGAAACGCCCCCAGGACAAGGTCGAGCTGACGACCGCCGCCCCTTCGTTCGAGACCGCCCTGACCGACGTCTTCAACCGTGCGACGGATGCGCCCCGCGCCGCCGTCCCGGGTCAGAAGTTCGACATCGGCGACGGCGATGTGGTCATCGCCGCCATCACCTCCTGCACCAATACCTCCAACCCCTCGGTCCTGATCGCCGCCGGCCTGGTGGCGCAGAAGGCCAACAAGCTGGGCCTGAAGACCAAGCCCTGGGTCAAGACTTCGCTGGCTCCGGGCTCGCAGGTCGTCACCGACTATCTGACGGCAGCCGGCCTGCAGAAGGAGCTGGACGCGCTGGGCTTCAACCTGGTCGGCTACGGCTGCACCACCTGCATCGGCAACTCCGGTCCGCTGGACCCGGCAATCTCGACCGCGATCAACGAGAACGCCATCGTCGCCACCAGCGTCCTGTCCGGCAACCGCAACTTCGAAGGCCGGGTGAACCCGGACGTCCAGGCCAACTACCTGGCCTCGCCGCCGCTGGTCGTCGCCTACGCCCTGGCCGGTTCGATGCGCATCGACATCACCACCCAGCCCCTCGGTCAGGACAAGAAGGGCAAGGACGTCTTCCTGAAGGACGTCTGGCCTACGTCCGCCGAGATCGCTGCGATCCAGAAGAAGTCGGTCACCCCGGCCATGTTCGCCAAACGCTATGCCGATGTCTTCAAGGGCGACGAGCACTGGCAAGGTATCTCGGTCGAGGGCGGCCAGACCTACGCATGGGACGAGACCTCGACCTACGTCGCCAACCCTCCCTATTTCGAGGGCCTGTCGATGGAGCCGGCGCCGGTCACCGACATCGTCGAGGGCCGCGTCCTGGCCATCTTCGGCGACTCGATCACGACCGACCACATCTCCCCGGCCGGTTCGATCAAGAAGACCTCGCCCGCCGGCCAGTATCTGACCCACCGTGGCGTCGAAGCCGAGGAGTTCAACTCCTACGGCGCGCGCCGCGGTCACCACGAGGTGATGATGCGCGGCACCTTCGCCAACATCCGCATCCGCAACAAGATCACGCCGGACATCGAGGGGGGCGTGACCAAACACTTCCCGTCGGGCGACACCATGTCGATCTACGACGCCGCCATGCGCTACCAGTCCGAGGGCCGGCCGCTGGTCGTGTTCGCGGGCAAGGAATACGGCACCGGCTCATCGCGCGACTGGGCCGCCAAGGGCACCCGACTGCTGGGCGTCCGCGCCGTGCTGGCCGAGAGCTACGAGCGCATCCACCGCTCCAACCTGGTCGGAATGGGCGTGGTGCCGCTGCAGTTCAAGGCCGAGGGCTGGTCCAAGCTGGGTCTGACCGGTGAGGAGATCGTCACCATCCGCGGCCTGTCGGACGTCAACGTCGGCAAGCTCAAGCCGCGCCAGGACCTGTGGGTCGAGCTGTTCCGTCCGTCGGACGGCAAGATGGCCAGGTTCCCGGTCCGCTGCCGCATCGATAACCAGACGGAGCTCGACTACTTCAAGGCTGGCGGCGTGATGCCGTATGTGCTGCGCAACCTGGCAGGCTGATCCCTGCGTCTCCTCCCCGTCGCGTAGCGATGGGGAGGAGACGTTTTCCCTCAATCCAGCCGCATTGCTTCCGCCAGAAGCCGCGCTTCCGCTGCCCGGCTCGAACCCGATCGCCAGGCGACGACAATCTCGCGGCGCGGCGCTTCAGCGGCGAAATGGCGGATGACGACGCCCTTGTCGTCGGCGAGCCCGGCCCTCACCGCCATCGCGGGAAGGAAGGACACGCCGAGGCCGGACGAGACCATCTGCACCAGGGTATGGAGCGAGGTGGCGGCGAAGACGTCCTCGCCGCGCGGCGCCTCCATGTCGATCCCGGCCAGGGCCTGGTCGCGCAAGCAGTGCCCGTCTTCCAGCAGGATCAGATCCTCAGCCTTCAGCGCTCCGGGCTGGATATCGCCCGGCGCAGCCAGCGGGTGGTCGATGGGCGCAACGGCCAGTATCTCATCGTCGCCGATCCGGGCGTGTTCGATGCCGGGCGCGTCGTATGGCAGGGCGATGACGGCGCAGTCCAGTTGACCCGCCTTGAGCCCCGCGATCAGGCGCGGCGTCAGATCCTCGCGGATGAACAGACGCAGCGCCGGATAGGATTGCTTCAGCCCGGGCAGGGTCGCCGGCAACAGGAAGGGCGCCACGGTCGGAATGATGCCGAGACGCAACCGCCCCGACAACGGACGCCCCGCGTTCTTCGCCGCCTCGACCAGATCCTCGGTTCGCGCCAGCACGTCCTCGGCCCGGCGGCAGGCCTCGGCCCCGACCGCCGTCAACTGGACGTTGCCGCGTGTGCGCTCGACGACGGGCGCGCCCAGGACGCGTTCCAATTCCTGCACGCCCGAGGATAGGGCCGGCTGGCTGACATGCGCCGCCTCGGCGGCGCGGCTGAATGAGCCGTGCTCGGACAGCAGCTTCAGATACTGCAGCTGGCGAAGGGTCGGGAGCATAGGCGGCCTCTCTCGAATCCATAGATATTATCTATGGTTGACAGGTCTTCTATCGGTTGACTTTGTGCGGTGCAACCGCCATTTCGCAACCGCGGCTTGCCCTCCCCGGCGACCGCCTCATAGACATTCTTGTTTCCTCCGAAAGGGATACCCCATGCTCGGCGTCGGCGAAAAACTGCCTGAATTCGAAGTCATCGGCGTGAAGCCGGGCTTCAACTCCCACGAAGAAAACGGCGTCTCGGCGTTCGAGCCCGTCACGAATGAGTCGTTCGAAGGCAAGTGGAAGGTAATCTTCTTCTATCCGAAAGACTTCACCTTCGTCTGCCCGACCGAGATCGCCGAGTTCGCCTCTCTGGCCCGCGACTTCGAAGACCGCGACACCGTTGTCCTCGGCGGCTCGACCGACAACGAATTCGTCAAGCTGGCCTGGCGCCGCGACCACGCCGACCTGTCGAAGCTGCCGATCTGGCAGTTCGCCGACAACGGAGGCAAGTTCGCCCGTCAGTTGGGCATCCTGAACGAGGAAGAAGGCGTCGCCCTGCGCGCCACCTTCGTCGTCGACCCGCACAACGTCATCCAGCACGTCTATGTCACCAACCTGAACGTGGGCCGCGCCCCTGCCGACACCCTGCGTGTCGTCGACGCCCTGCAGACTGACGAACTGTGCGCCTGCAACCGACCGGTCGGCGGCGAGACGCTCGCGGCCTGAGGCCGGCCTCCCTGTCTGACGAACAGAGGGCGGCGGCGGTCAACGCCGCCGCCCTTCTTCATTCCGCACGCTGCGAAAGAACTTTCATGTCGATTGACACCCTGCGCGACCTGATGCCGGCCTACGCCAAGGACATCTCGCTGAACCTCGGCTCCCTCGCCTCCGAGACCGTCCTGAACGACCAGCAGAAATGGGGCTGTTTCCTCGCCTCCGCCCACGCCGTCGCCTTCGCTCCGGTCGTGCGCGCCATTGAGGCCGCCGCGGGTGAAAAGCTCTCGCCCGAGGCCATGACCGCCGCCAAGGCCGCCGCGGCCATCATGGGCATGAACAACATCTACTACCGCTCGCTGCACCTGATGAAGAACCAGGAATACACGACCATCCCGGCGCGCCTGCGGATGAACGTCCTGGCCAATCCAGGCGTGGACAAGATGGACTTCGAGCTGTGGTCCACGGCTGTCAGCGCCATCAATGGCTGCGGCGCCTGCATGGATGCCCACGAGGGCGAACTGCGCAAGCACGGCGTCCCGGCGGCCCAGGTCCAGACCGCGCTTCGTATCGCCTCGGTGGTCCATGCCGCCAGCCGCATCGCGGCCTCGGAAACCGCGCTTCAGGGCTGAGGCGGCTCGCCGTATTCGATCTGATGGATCAGGCGATCGAACGCCTGGTCCATCACCGTGTTGACCCCGTCGGCCATGGCGCCGAGGCCCGGTCCCTCGACCACGAAATCGACCGTGACCAGCCGGCCCCGGTTCTCCGGCTCGGATCCGAAGGTCAGCTCCGCCTTCGTGGTTTTGTCGTGGAGGGGGCCCAACGCCGCGATCATCGTCACCCGGTCCGCCATAATCCCCGTGACGACGGCGTGCTCGAAGATCGTCCCGTCGGCCAGCCGCTCACACCAACAGCCGCCTTCCTCGAAGGCCAGCGACAGGTTCGCGGCATCTCCTGTGTAGGTGTGTGCTGGGTCCCACCACCGGGGCAGTTCGGAGACGGCGGTCACCACATCCTCCGGCGCGGCCTCTGCCCCCTCGGCGAAGCGCAGGGTGAAGCCGTCGGCGGAGCGGGAGACGACCTCGGCGCGAGCGTAGGAACTGGTTATTATGACCGCCAGCAGCACAGACGCGCCACACAGCAGAACATCCAGAGCGATCTTGGCGCTGCGGATCATGGCAGGTCCTCCCGCCCGCATCGGGCGCCCGGAACGCCGGTCCGTCAAGTCAAGCCGCGTCGAAACTCAGCGGCTCGCCCCAGAACTGGCTGACCATATCCGACTGCGGGCCCGTCTTGCCTGTGGTGATGAAGTCGCGACGGCCGCTCTCGCCCAGACCGTACTCCGGATGCCGCTCGAAATACCGCTCAAGCGCATCGGCCACCGCTGTCGGCTGGTGAATCAGGGGCGTGCCGGGCGGCAGGGCGGCGGCGAAAATGTGCGCCACGATCTCGTAGTGGGTGCAGCCGAGGATGGCCTTGTCCGGATGACGACCGATCCGGCGGCGGAGCGCATCGACGTGGTCGCCGATCACGACCGTCAGTTCCTCGACGGGCGCGCCGAGTTCGATCAGTCCGGCCAGGCCCGGGCAGGGCTCCGAGAAGACCGCCAGGTCTTCGCGGCGCTTGTCGATCTCGATCTCGTAGACCCGGCTGATCGCGGTGGCGGCGGTACAGAAGACGCCGGTGATGTCGATGGCCTCGACCTTGTCGCCGCGACGCTCCGCCTCGTAGGTCCAGGGCAGGCCCGTCGCGGCCTCAATGGTCGGGACGATGATGCCCAGCACATTGACCGGCCGCCCGTGACGCTTCGAGGACTCGGGCACCCAGGTCTGCTGCAGGCGCCTCAGGGCGACGGCGGACGCGGTGTTGCAGGCCAGAACGATGACGCTGGCGCCCGCCTGGAAGAGCCGCTCGCAGCCGTTCCGGGTGATGTCGACGATCTCCTCGCCGGTCTTCGACCCGATAGGCGCATTGGCCTGATCCGCCAGGTAGATGAAGTCCCGCGCCGGGAACCGCCGGGTCAGCTCGCGGTGGACCGTCAGACCGCCCACGCCGCTATCGAATACGCCTATCGCCATGTCCCGGCGTTTAGCGGGCGCTTGCGTCCTCGTCCAACGGGATTACTTCCTGTTCATGTGACGGTCAGGCGACTGAGGCCTAGGGTACCGCGCAACAGAGTCAGATGAACAGGATTCCACCATGCCCATGCCCCTTCCTCGGCGCCAGGTCCTTATCGGCGGCGCGAGCCTGATGGCCCTCGCCGGATGCGCCAGCGCGGGCGCCGGCTCCGCCGGTTTCACCGCGCCGGACCCCGCCGCCGTGGCCGGGGAAGCGCGCATCGCCCGCGCCGTCCTGCCCGCCCAGACCCCGCGCGCCGAACTGTTGCAGCCCTGGACCGGCCCCTACGAAGGCGTGCCGCCGTGGAACGCGATGACCGCTCCGAAGCTGAAGGCAGCGATCCTCGAGGGCATCGAGCTGAACCGCGCCGACATCAACGCCATCGCCAACAATCCGGAAGCGCCGACCTTCGCCAACACGATCGTGGCGATGGAGTTGGCCGGCCAGCCTCTGGATCGCGCGGTGAACCTCTACGGCGTCGCTACCTCGAACATCGGCGGCGAAGCCTATGACGCGATGGACACGGAGGTCTCCCCCCTGCTGTCCGCCGCCGGCGACGAGATCACCTTCAACGTCCCCCTGTTCCAGCGCATCAAGACGGTCGCCGACAACGCCGACCGCGACGGACTGAATGCCCAGCAGAAGCGTCTGGCCGAACGTTCGCGCGACGCCTTCATCCGCTCGGGCGCCAATCTGGACGCCGCCGGCAAGGCCGAACTGGGCCGGATCAACACCGCCCTGTCGAACGCTTTCACCGCCTTCGGCCAGAAGGTCGTGGCCGATGAGAACACCTGGACGGTCATCCCGAACGAAGCCGGGCTCGCCGGACTTCCGGATTCCAACAAGGCCGCCGCCCGCGCCGCCGCGACCTCGCGCAATCTCCAGGGTGCGGCCATCGTCAATACGCGATCCAGCGTCGATCCGTTCCTGACCTTCGCCGACGACCGCGCCCTGCGCGAGCAGGTCTGGCGCAAATTCGTCAACCGTGGCGACAACGGCGACCGCAACGACACCAACGCAACCATCGCCGAGATCGTCCGCCTGCGCGACCAGCGCGCCAAGCTGCTGGGTTATCGCAACCACGCAGAATGGCGGATGCAGGACACGATGGCCAAGACCCCGGCCGCCGCTCAAAGCCTGATGAACCGCGTGTGGGAACCGGCCAAGGCCAGGGTCGCCGAAGAGGTCGCCGACATGAAGGCGATCGCCGGTTTCGACATCGAGCCGTGGGACTATCTGTATTTCGCCGAGAAGGTCCGCAAGGATAAGTACGACCTCGATCAGAACCAGCTGAAGCCCTACTTCGAGTTGGGCGCCGTGCGAAACGCCTCCTTCTATATGGCCGAGCGCCTGTACGGTTTCGTCTTCACCCCCAAGCCGCAATCGACGGCTCCGGTCTTCGAGGGCGACGTCAAACTGTACGAGGTCACCGACAAGACCTCGGGTCGCCTGATCGGTCTCTACTACGCCGACGACTTCGCCCGCGCTGGCAAGCGGTCAGGCGCCTGGATGACCACCTACCGGTCGTTCTCGACGCTGGACGGCTCCAAGCCGGTGCTGGCCTCGAACAACAATAACTTCGTCAAGCCGGGGGCCGGCGAGCCGCTGTTGATCTCGCTCGACGACGCCGAGACCCTGTTCCACGAGTTCGGCCACGCCCTGCACTATCTGTCGTCAGTCGTGACCTACCCCTCCTACGGAAACACCCCGCGCGACTTCGTGGAATATCCGTCGCAGGTTCACGAGCACTGGGTGCTGTCGCGCCCGATCCTCGATGGCTTCATGAAGCACTACCAGACCGGCGAGGCCATGCCGCAGGCCCTGGTCGACAAGGTCCAGGCCTCGGCCACCTTCAACCAGGGCTATGCGACCGTCAGCTATCTGTCGTCCGCCATGGTCGACATGGACCTGCACACCCAGGCAACGCCGCCGACCGACATCGACGCCTTCGAGAAGGCCTCGCTGGCCCGTCTGGGCATGCCGCATGAGATCGTGATGCGGCACCGCCTGCCGCAGTTCAATCACCTGTTCACCTCCGACGCCTACTCGGCCGGCTACTACAGCTACCTGTGGTCGGAAGTGATGGACGCCGACACCTGGGCTTACTTCGAAGCTTCGGGCGACGTGTTCGATCCGGACATCGGCGGCCGGTTCAAGTCGATCATCCTGGCGCCGGGCAACACCACGGATCGGGGCGACGCCTACCGCGCCTTCCGGGGCCGTGACCCCGACGTCGCCGCCCTGCTGCGGGTCCGGGGCTTCCCGGTCTCGTAAGAGACAAGGCACGGGCGATCAGGCCGCCGCAGCTCCGGTTGCGGCGGCTTTTTCGTGAGCCGGGCGGGCGTAGTCCCTGAGCGCTGCCATGAGGGCGCGCGGGTCGATGGGCTTGGCGACATGGCCCTGCATCCCGGCCGCGCGGCATTGTTCTATCTGTTCAGGCAGGACGTTGGCGGTCAGGGCCACGATCGGCGTGGAATCACCCGAGGCGCGTATCGCGCGCGTCGCCGCCGGTCCGTCCATGACCGGCATCTGCATGTCCATGAGGATCAGGTCATAGGCTGCGGTCGCAGCGGCCTGCACCGCCTCCTCGCCGTTCTCGACCGTGTCGAGCGACACGCCCATCGAGCCGACAAGGGCCGCGATCAGCGTCCGGTTGGCCGGGTTGTCCTCGGCCAGCAGCACCCGCAAAGGACGCGCGGGCGCACCACCAGACGGCTCGGCATCGGGGAGTGTCTCGACACCCGACCGGACCAGCGGCACGCGGAACCAGAAGGTGGAACCCGTGGCGCCGTCGCTTGTAGCGCCGATCTCTCCGCCCATGATGTCCAGCAGCCGGCGCGAGATCGCGAGCCCCAGACCCGTGCCGCCGAACTTGCGCGATACCGATCCGTCCGCCTGGGTGAAGCGGTCGAACATCTGGTCGATGTGGGCAGGGTCCAGCCCGACCCCGGTGTCGGTGACCGTGACGCGCAACACGGTCGAACCGTCGGCGCGCTCTTCTGTCGCGAGCGAGAGTCGGACGGAGCCGCGCTCGGTGAACTTCACCGCATTGCTCAACAGGTTCAGCAGCACCTGCCTCAGGCGGTTCACGTCACCGGTCAGTCGGACGTCGTCGCCGACCTCGCAGGTCAGGGCCAGTCCCTTCGCTTCGGCCTGGTTCCGCAGCAGGGCGGTCGCGCCCTCGCCCAAGGCCGCGATCGAGAAGGGTTCCGGGTCCAGCGTCAGGGCACCGGCCTCCAGCTTGGAGAAGTCGAGGATGTCGTTGACGACCGTCAGCAGGGTCTCGCCCGCGCTGCGAATCAGATCCAGATAGCCCTTGTCGCCCTCCGACAGCCCGCCGCCCGCGCCGATCAGGCGCGAGAAGCCGAGGATGCTCGTCAGTGGCGTGCGCAGCTCGTGGCTCATATTCGCCAGGAATTCGCTCTTGGCCCGCGACGCCGCCTCGGCCTCGAGGCGGGCGGCGTGCAGTTCGGCCTCGGCCTGTTTGCGAGCCGAGATGTCGCGCACGACATCGACGATCTCGGTCAGCGCGCCGGCGCCGTTGATCACCAGACGAGGATTGGCCTCCAGCCAGACCAGGTGGCCGTCCTTGTGAATGCCGCGATACTCATAGCCCTCGGCCGAGACCGCCTCGCGTCTGGCGATCCGTTGGGCCAGAAGGGCGCGGATGCGAACTACATCCTCGGGCGCCACCAGGTCTGCGGGGGCCTTGCCCAGCATTTCAGACGGCGAATAGCCGAACACGGCCCGGGAAGCCGGCGAGACATAGGTCAGGCCCGCGCCCATCCGATGACGCACCACCATGTCCGAGGTGTGGTCGGCCACAAAGCGGAAGGCGCGCTCGCCCTCGATCAGGGTCGCGTCATCGACATGGTCGGTGACGTCGAGAACCATGCCGGCCAGCCAGCGACGCCCCTCGGCGTCCGGCAGCTGGCACCGCCCCCAGCTCAGATGCTGGCGCACCTCGCCCGACGGATGCACCGCCCGGTAACGCAGGGTCGTCGGCGCGTCGCTGCTGAACAGCTTCATGAGCGACCGGGACGCCAGATTGGCGTCGTCGGGATGATAGAGCCGATACAGCTGGTCTATAGTGGGCAGGCCATCTTCGGGACGCAGGCCGAAAAGGTCGTACATCCGGGGCGACCACCAGGCCGTCTCGGTATCGAGGACCCGCCACCAACCCGCGCCGGAGCTCTCCAGCGCCGCCAGGGCAATGGACGAAGACTCGGCCTCGGAGATGTGTTCGGTCATGCGCGACTGCCGTTACTGAACCGGCAGGATCGCGGACAATCGCTTCAAACCCGTGAACAGTGGCGCTTGTCGAGCCACACCCCCGAAGCGGATTGGATTTAGCTTGGATCAACAGGCGTCTGAACGACGACCCGCCCGCTGCGAGTGCGGGCATAGTCCTCGCGACGGGCATCAGGCAGTTGGCGCAGGGCTTCTTCGCGGAAAGCGACACGGCATCGCGCCTGGTCGAGAGGCGTGCCGGACACGCAGGCGGTATTGGCCATGCCCCGGACGCGCAGATCGAAGGCCGACGCGCCCTCGGGCGTGGCGAAGTTGAGGTCGCCGATCGGGATGCGATATTCGGAGGCCGAGGCGGCTCCGGCGGAAAGGACGGCGACAGCGAGGGCGGCTGTGGCGGCGGCGAAACGGATCATCACTTGGCTCCTGGTGCTTGTCGCTCTTTGCGGCGACCTGACCTGAGTGCGACCCGATTGTTTCCTCGCCGTGAGGAACCCGAGGCCGAAAAACGACACTTGATGAAATCGCGGCCATGAAGCGTGGCCGTTCCACTCAGCCGCTGTTGCGCAGTCCCGCTGCCACCCCGTTGATCGCCAGCAGAATGCCTTCGCGCACCCGGGGATCGTCGTCGCCCGCCCGACGCCGGCGGATCAGTTCGATCTGCACGTGGTTCAGCGGCTCGACATAGGGCATGCGCAGACGGATCAGCCGGTTGAGCTCAGGCTGGCCGCCCAGCAGCTCGGCCTGACCCGTGATAGCCAGCACAGCGTCGCGCGTCCGGTCCCACTCGGCCTGCAAGGCCCCGAAGATAGTCGCCGCCAGCGTCTGGTCGGGCACGAGCGAGGCGTAGCGCCGCGCGATGGTCATGTCCGACTTGGCCATGATCATCTCCATGTTCTGGACCAGGGTACGGAAGAAGGGCCACGCCTTCGCCATGGCCTGCAGCTCGGCCATGTCCTGACCCTGCACCGCCGAGCCGAAGCCGAACCAGCCCGGCAGCATGACCCGGCTCTGCGACCAACTCAGCACCCAGGGGATGGCGCGTAGATCCTCGATGGCGGTCGAGGCCGTCCGCGACGTGGGGCGCGAACCGATCTTCAGCTCGGCGATCTCGTTGATCGGGGTGGCAGCGCGGAAATAGTCGACGAAGCCCGGCGTCTCGTAGACTAGGGCCCGATAGGCGGCCATCGAGGCCACCGAAAGAGCCGAGGCGGTCTTGCCGTGCTTGGCCGTCATCGCCTCGTCCGGCGGCGGCGCCAGAGACGCGATCAGGGTCCCGGCGGTCAGGGCGTCAAGGTTCCGGCGCGCCACGTCCGGCTCGCCATATTTGTTGGCGATGACCTCGCCCTGTTCGGTGATGCGAATGCGGCCCGCGACCGTTCCCGTCGGTTGCGACAGCACCCCGGCGAAGCTCGACCCGCCGCCACGCCCGACCGCCCCGCCCCTGCCGTGGAACAGTTGCAGCCTCAAACCCGCGGCCTGGGTCACCGTCAGCAATGCCCGCGACGCCTCATGCAGCTCCCAGGTCGAGGTCAGGTAGGAACCGTCCTTGTTCGAATCCGAATAGCCGATCATCACTTCCTGGACGCCGCGCGCCTTTGCGACGGCAAGCGCGGACGGCTCCTGGAATAGCCGCTCCAGCGTGGGCCTGGCGCCTCTCAGGTCGTCGATGGTCTCGAACAGGGGCGCGGCCTGGATCGGACAGGCGGCGGGATTTTCGGGCCGATAGAGACCGACCTCCTTGAGCAGCAGATAGACCTCCAGCATGTCGGAGGCGGCGTCGGTCTTGGACACGATATGGGTGCGGATCGCGTCCGGCCCGAACTTCGCCAGCGCCTCGGCCGCCGCCTCCAGGATCGCCCGCTCCTTCAGGGTCTCGGGGTTGTAGGTCGCATAGGGACTGAACAGCAGGCGAGGCGCCGCCAGTTCGGTCGCCAGCAAGACCAGCCGCGCCTCCTCTTCGAGCGCTGCATAGTCATCGCAAACCCCCGCGACCTTCAGCAGGTCGCCCACAACCCGCGCATGGACGTCGGAATTCTGGCGCAGGTCGAGGGTCGCCATGTGGAAGCCGAATACATCGACCGTGGCGATCAGGCGCGACAGGCCGTCGTCGGCGAACACCGCCCCATGGCTGGCGACCAGACTGTCATGCAGCACGGCGAGGTCGGTCCGGAACTCGCCGGGCCCGGCATAGGGCGGGGCGGCGAACGGGGCCGGCCGCGGCGCGGTCTGTCCCGTCAGGATCGGGTGGGTCGCAGAAAGCCGGGCGTAGATCTGACTCAGGGCCCGGCGATAGGGCTCATCGGCCCGGTGCGGGGAACCGTCGCCCGACCCCTCGGCCAAGGCCTTCAGAGCGGGGCTGATTTCCGCCAGCGAACCTGACAGGCTAAGCTCGGCGCCCAACGCGTTCGTCGCCTCCAGATAGTGGCGCATCACCGCCTTGGCCAGCGTGGCGAAGGCGGCCCTCAGCGCGCTGGCATCGACATTGGGATTGCCGTCGCGATCGCCGCCCACCCAGGCGCCGATGCGGATAAAAGGCTTGAGATCCGGCGCGTCCAGCCTCCGACGCCAGTCGATCAACTGCTCAGGCGCGACCTTGAGGAACACCCGCTCCAAGAACGAGACGACGGTGTCGATCTCGTCCTGCACCACCAAGCCGGTCGTCCGCACCAGCCGCGTAGCCCACAGGATCACCGTCTGACGACGCAGGCCCGCCTTCATGACCTCCGGCGCGCAGGCCAGGCCCCCTTCCTCGAAACCTGGGCGATCGCAGGCATCCAGCAGGTCGGACACGGCGGCGATCCGGTCGATGACGCTCTTCCTGCGCACCTCCGACGGGTGGGCCGTCAGTACCGGCGAGATCAGCGCCTCGGACAGCAGGACCCGCGCCTCCTCGACCGTCCGTCCCGCCGCAGTCAGCCGGGCCAGGGCTCCCTCGGGAGTATCCGGCCGCGCCCCCTCAGCCGTCTGGCTGCGCGCGCGGCGCCTCCCGGCCCGATCCTCGGCGACATTGGCAAGCAGGGAGAAGACCGCGAACCCGTGCGCCAGCCCGACCGCGTCATCCAGCGACAATTCGTTGAGCAGCCGCTCCAGCTCGGCCGATCCCTTGGCGCCCGGGTGGCGGTGATAGCCGACCGAGGCCACCCGCACGGCCTCGATCCTGTCATAGAGATCCTGACCCCCCTCGTCCCGGATCACCTCGCCGAGCAGGCCGCCGAGCAGCCGCACCTCCTCGCGCAGGCGGTCGTCAGCAGCGGCTTCGGCGGATACGGGCATGGTCATCTCGTGCAGCGGGGAGGCTGTAAAGCGCGACCGTATCAGCGGGTTTCCGATCGGTCCTTGTAAAGAGCAACGCTGAAACCGGATGTGCGATGCTGTTTCCTGAGCCGGTTGGCCGACTTCGTTCGACAGGATTCGACAAATCGCCTCATTTCCCTCATAAGCCGCGGCTTCCGGCGCAATTGAACCTGCGTCTCCACCATCACGCCCCCCGTTTCGACGGGACGAGGATGGCGAGAACCCTCTGCCGACGTGATCGTCGCCAGAGGTCGCTTCGCTATGGAGATCGGTTCGGTGTCGGCCTGAACGCCCTGAGGGGCTGGCGAGGTAGTGAATTGTTCGAGGCTCTGAACGAGCGACTGACAGGCGTTTTCGACCGGATCACCGGCCGCGGCGCCTTGTCCGAAAAGGACGTCGCGGAGGCGATGCGCGAAGTGCGCGTGGCCCTGCTGGAGGCCGACGTCGCCCTGCCCGTCGTCAAGGACTTCATCGCCTTCGCCACCGAGCGCGCCACCGGCGAGGACGTCATCCGTTCGGTCAAGCCGGCCGATCAGGTGGTCAAGATCGTCTATGACGGCCTGGTCGAGATGCTGGGCGGGGACGAGCCGACCCCGATCAACCTGAACGCCACGCCGCCCGCCGTAATCCTGATGGCCGGCCTGCAGGGCTCGGGCAAGACGACGTCATCGGCCAAGCTGGCGCTGCGCCTGACGAAGTTCGATCGCAAGAAGGTCATGATGGCCTCGCTGGACACGCGTCGTCCGGCCGCGATGGAACAACTGGCCCAGCTGGGCAAACAGATCGAGGTCGTGACCCTGCCGATCGTGGCCGGCGAGAGCGCGGTCCAGATCACCCGCCGCGCCCTGACCTCGGCCAGGCTACAGGGCTTCGACGTCCTGATCCTCGACACCGCCGGCCGCATCACCCTCGACGAGGGCCTGATGGCCGAGGTCGCCGAGGTCGCCGACATCTCGAAGCCCGTCGAGACCCTGCTGGTCGCCGACAGCCTGACCGGCCAAGACGCGGTCCGCACCGCCAAGGCCTTCCACGACCGCCTGCCCCTGACTGGCCTGATCCTGACCCGCGCCGACGGCGACGGTCGCGGCGGCGCCATGCTGTCGATGCGCGCTGTCACCGGCCTGCCGATCAAATACATGGGCTCGGGCGAGAAGGTCGACGCGCTCGAAGTCTTCGACGCCCGCCGTGTCGCCGGCCGCATCCTGGGTCAGGGGGACATCGTCGCCCTGGTCGAGAAGGCGTCCCAGGACCTGGACGCCTCCAAGGCCGAGGCCATGGCCCGCAAGCTGGCCAAGGGTCAGTTCGACCTCAACGACCTCGCGGCCCAGCTGCAGCAGATGAAGCGGATGGGCGGTCTTCAGGGCATCATGAGCATGCTGCCTGGGGTGGCCAAGATGAAGAACCAGATGGCGGAGAGCGGCGTCGACGACCGCATGATCCTGCGCCAGGAGGCCATCATCTCCTCGATGACCAAGGCCGAGCGCAAGAAGCCCGACCTGCTGAACGCCAGCCGCCGCAAGCGGATCGCCGCCGGCGCCGGGGTCGAGGTCCAGGACCTCAACCGCCTGCTGAAGCAGCACCGCCAGATGGCCGACATGGTCAAGTCCATGTCAAAGGGCGGGCCGCGCAAGATGCAGCAGATGGCCGCCATGCTGGGCGGTCTCGGCGGCGGCGGCGCGCCCGGCATGGGCGGCGCCGACCTCAACCGTTTGAAGGCCATGGGGGGCGGCAAGATGCCCGAACCCGGCACCGACGAAATGAAAGCCCTCCAGGACCGGCTCGCCGGACTGGGTGGCGGACAACTCCCGGGAGGCCTTCCGGGCCTTCCCGGTCTACCCACCAAGAAAAACTGATCCCGTAGAAAGAAGACCGAAATGCTGAAGATTCGTCTGGCCCGCGGCGGCGCCAAGAAGCGCCCCTACTACTACATCGTGGTTGCCGACTCGCATGCTCCCCGCGACGGCAAGTTCATCGAGCGCGTCGGCACCTACAACCCGATGCTGCCCAAGGACGGCGACAAGCCGCGCATCACCCTGAAGGCCGACCGCATCTCGGAATGGCTCGGCAAGGGCGCCCAGCCGACCGACCGCGTCGCGCGCTTCATCTCGCAGAGCCAGGACGAAGCCCTGGCCGGCAAGGTCAAGTGGACCCAGTCGAACAACCCGAACAAGGGCGCTCCGGGCAAGAAGGCCCAGGAACGCACCGCCGAGCGCGCCCAGCGCGAAGCCGACCGCGCCGAGGCCGAGGCCGAGGCCGCTGAAGCCGCTGTCCGGGCCAAGGAAGAGGCCGCCGCTGCGGCTGAAGCCGCGAAAAACGCCCCGGCTGTCGAAGAGGCCCCGGTTGAAGAAGCTCCGGCCGCTGAAGCTGAAGGCTCCGCAGAGGTCAGCGTCGAAGAGGCTCCGGCCGAAGGCGCCGCCGAGGAAGAGAAGACCGAGGCCTAAGGCTTCATTGTCCGCTCATCCCCGCGGAGGCGGGGACCCAGCGATTTGGGCGATCGGCGCCGCCTGCTTGGCGGCACCGTCGATCCAGGCCGGTGATTCACAAAAGAACTGGGTCCCCGCTTTCGCGGGGATGAGCGGATTTCTCTTATGCCCAACACCAAACCCAAACTCATCCTCGTCGGCCATGTCGCCGGCGGGTTCGGGGTCAAGGGCGAGGTGCGGATCACGGCCTATACCGCGGATCCGCTGGCGCTGACCGACTACGGCCCCCTGCTGCGCGCCGACGGCTCGCACGGCCTGACCCTGACCCAGACACGGGCGACGAAGGACGGCGTCGTCGGGCGGGCGAAAGAGATCGCCACCAAGGAAGAGGCCGACGCCCTTCGCAACCTGAAACTCTATGTCCCCCGCGACGCCTTCCCGGCGCCCGAGGAGGACGAATTCTACCTCGCCGACCTGATCGGCGTGGAGGCCCGCGACGTGGACGGCGTGGTCCTGGGCATGGTCAAGGCGGTGCAGAATTTCGGCGCGGACGACATGCTGGAGATCACGCCGGTCGCGGGCGGCCAGACCTGGTACCTGCCGTTCACGAAAGCGGCCGTGCCGGACCTGCATCTGGCCGAGGGCTGGCTGCTCGCCGTTCCCCCGCAGGAGACCGGCGAGCGCGAGCCGGACTAGGCCCTATTCGATCTCGACGGTTTCCGCGTCGCCGACGTATTTCTTGATCGACTCGATCGCGCGCCTGGCGCCCGACTTGTCCGAGTATCCCTCGGTCGAGAAGATGATCTCCGAGTTGTATTTGAACCGGACGCGGAACTCGCCGGCCTTGTCCTTGTAGACTTCGAACTTGTGGGCCATCGGGCGCCTCCTGGTTGGTGAGGTCCGGATAAGGCCTCGCTTCCCGGCGCGCGGCAACCCGACAGAGTCTGACGGCATGCGCGGATGTGTGAGGCGGCGCCTCGGCGCCCCTTGCGGCGCACGGACCGTCACCCGACATGGGCGTCATCAGCAACCGTCACGGCAGCCAATGACCGATCTCTCCGCCTTCCCGATCACGCGCCAGTTTCCGGCCGCCCACCCCGACCGGCTGCAGCTCTATTCCCTGCCGACGCCCAACGGGGTGAAGGCCTCGATCATGCTGGAGGAGATTGGTCTCCCCTACGAGATCCACCTGGTGGACATCATGAAGAATGAGACCTGGACGCCCGACTATCTGTCGCTGAACCCGAACGGCAAGATCCCGGCCATCCTCGATCCCGACGGCCCGGGCGGACAGCCGATGGGCCTCTGGGAATCGGGCGCCATCCTGGTCTATCTGGCCGACAAGACCGGCAAGCTGATCCCGACCGATCCCGCCGCACGATACGAAACCCTGCAATGGGTCTTCTGGCAGGTGGGCGCCGTGGGCCCGATGATCGGGCAGATGGGTTTCTTCCACAAATTCGCGGGCGCGGCCTATGAGGACAAGCGACCGCGCGACCGGTTCGTGACCGAGGCGAAGCGTTTGCTGGGCGTGCTCGAGGAACGACTGAAGGGTCGCGACTTTATCATGGGGGCCGGGTTCACCATCGCGGACATCGCCCTGATCGGCTGGGTCCGGGCGGTGCCAGGCTTCTACGAGGCCGGCGATCTGGTCGACTGGTCGTCGCTGACGGCCGTCCAGGCGTGGGTCGCCCGGTGCGAGGCCCGTCCGGCCGTGGCGCGCGGCCTGAACATCCCCGCCCGTCCCTGATCATCGAACCGGCGGCGGATGAGCGTTGAAGGGACATGTCCACCGGCGCCATCCGCCGCTTCCATCATGACGGCCGCCGCCGCCGACCGACGGCGACCTTTGTCCCGGGCGAGGTCTACGAGGACGTCTCGCCGGAGGTTAAAGACGCTTTCCGGACCGCCCATCCGGGGCGCCCGTGAACTGCAAATTTTCCGGGACGTGAACCGCCGACACCGCCATCTCGACGGCTGGATCCGCCAAGACCGCCAAACGGTCGCCTAACCCCGCAGCTTCCGCGTCAGGGCCTCGACATCGCGGGCGATCTGGTCGTCCAGCGGCATCAGCTCCTCGATCTTGCGCACGCCGTGCAGGACCGTGGTGTGGTCGCGTCCGCCGAAGCGACGGCCGATGTCGGGATAGGAGCGGGTCGTGTGCTGCTTGCACAGCCACATGGCGATCTGGCGCGGACGGGCCACGGCGCGCGTGCGGCGTTCCGACAGCAGGTCCGCCTGTTTCATGTTGAAATGCTCGGCCACCGTCTTCTGGATCTCGTCCACGGTGATCCGGCGCTCGGGCCCGCCCCGCAAGGCCGATCCCAGCAGGGTCAGGGTCTCTTCCACGCCCAGGGACGACAGCCGCGATCCGGCCGCGGCGGCCAAGGTGTTCACGGCGCCTTCGAGCTCGCGCACCGAACCCGGGGTCCGGTCGACGACCTGTTCCAGCACCTCGCGCGAGGCCTCGCCGGACACCACGCCCATGCGGGCGAAGGCGGCGAGGCGGTTCTCGGCCACGGCGATCTTGAGGGCGCGGTCGGCGGGCTCCACCGGGCAGGTCAGGCCGGCGGCCAGGTGGCTGCGCAGGCGCGGCTCGACCTCGGTCAGGGCCATCGGCGGGCGATCGGCTGAGAGGACGATCCGCTTGCCGTCCTCGATCAGGGCCGTCAGCGTCGACAGCAGTTCCTCTTGCGTCGAGGCCTTGCCGCCCACGAACTGGACGTCATCCAGCAGCAGCATGTCGGCCGAGCGCAGGCTTTCCTTGAAGGCGGCGGTCGAGCGGTCCTGCATCGCCTTAACGAAGGTCGACAGGAAGCGTTCGGCAGTCAGATAGACCACCTTTGCGTCCGGGCGCAGACGCTGCGCCTCCCAGGCGATGGCGTTCAGCAGGTGGGTCTTGCCGTAGCCATAGGGGCCGCAGAAGAAGATCGGGTTGAAGTGGCCGTCGGCCCAGGACGCCGTCTGGCGCGCGATGGCCAGGGCAAAGGCGTTGCCCTGGCCCTCCACGAAGCTATCGAAGGTCAGCCGCTCCTGAAGGCCAGCGGCGCGCACGGCACGGGCGCCGTCGGTCACGGGGCCGACCGTCGGCGCCATCGGTGTCTGCTCATGGGCCGCCGAGAGGGGGGCTCCCGAAAGGGGCTGGATGGCCACGGCGGAGGCCACGGACGAGGCTGGAGGGGCGGAGGTCACCTCGGCGCGGCAACGCACCTCCAGGCGGCGCGACAGGCCGTCGAGGCCCAGCCACAGCTCGTTCAGACGGCGCAGCGCATTCTTGCGCACCCAGTCACGGGCATAGCCGGTCGGAGTCACCAGGATCAGCTGACCGCCCCCGTCAATCCGCACTGCCGAAGGCGCGATATAGGAGCTGAACGGTCCGTCGCCAATTTCGGCCCGGAGCCTCAACGAGGCCTCGTTCCAGATCCGGTCCGGGTCCGTCATGTTCGCCAACGCCAAGCCCCCCATCGTCCGATCACCCGCCCTGAAAAAGTCATACCATCCCGGAACCGTGCGGTTCCGGACCCCAAGCCGGGTCGGTCGATCCAGGGACGCATTCTCCTGTCCCTTGAAGTGTGAGCTTCAAGGGTGGGTGCGACCTCGCGGACAGACGTCTCCCGCTGGCGCAGGGGCTCGCCCCCGCCCCGTCTTCATCCGTGTGGGGATGGAAGTGCGTTAGAGCCCAAAACTTACGCTCGGCGCGGCGTGGGTCAACGCTGATTCGCGAGCCGATTCGCAGTTAAATTGTTTGACTCCGCTAAAGCCAAATCACGCCTAGGAAAATCTCGATTTCGCCTGTTCGGCGAGCGGAGTTCCGCTGTGAAGACTTATCCGCACACGGCGAAACGGCGAGTAAGCTGATGCTTACTCGCCGTTGAAATCGCTGGATTTTCGCATGACAGCGGCGTGACCACCCGCTGAAGACGCCTGTGTACGTAGACGTACCTAGTGGTTTAGGCCGCCGACATTTTCTTCAGTTGGGCATGCAGGCGCGAGACCTTGCGCGAGCCCGTGCTCTTGTGAACCACACCCTTGGTGACGGCGCGCATCAGCTCGGACTGGGCCTCGACGAAGGCGCAGTTGGCGGCGGCGGCGTCGCCCCCGATCACGGCTTCCTGGAACTTGCGCAGGAAGGTGCGGACACGCGTGCGGCGCGACTTGTTCACTTCGGTACGCGCGGCGATCTTGCGGATCGCTTTCTTGGCGCCGGGATTGTTGGCCATCGTCAAACCTATCAACGGAAACGCCGCAGACACCCGTCCACGGCGCAGAAAATCTTCAAGAGCGGGCGGCTATAGCGGAAGGGGGCGTGAGGGTCAACGCGAGTCTGGGTGGGGTAGGCGATTGGTGATGGGTGGCTGGTGATTGAAGTCCGGCAGCCGTGATCAATCCGGCCATTCAGCCACCAGCCACTGCCCATCAGCCACCTACCTGCCCGTGAACACCGGCTTCCGCTTCTCGACGAAGGCCGCCATCCCTTCCTTCTGATCCTCGAAGGCGAACAGGGAGTGGAACAGGCGGCGTTCGAACTGGACGCCCTGTGTCAGTGTCGTCTCCAGGGCGGCGTTGACCATCTCCTTGTTGGCCATGACCGCGAGCGGGCTCTGGGCGGCGATCTTCGCGGCGATCTTGCGAACCTCATCCAGCAGGGTCTCGTGCGGGACGACGCGCGACGCCAGACCGGCGCGCTCGGCCTCGGCGGCGTCCATCATCCGGGCGGTCAAGACCATGTCCATGGCCTTGGCCTTGCCGACCAGGCGGGTCAGGCGCTGGGAGCCGCCGATGCCGGGGGCGACGCCCAAGTTGATCTCGGGCTGGCCGAACTTCGCCTTGTCGCTGGCGACGATGAAGTCGCACAGCATGGCCAGCTCGCAGCCGCCGCCAAGGGCGAAGCCGTTGACCGCGGCGATGATCGGCTTTCTGAAGCGGGTGATCCGGTCGTGGCCGAGGGCGAAATAGTTGGCCTTGTACATGTCGGCATAGGACTGGTCCGCCATCTCCTTGATGTCGGCGCCGGCCGCGAAGGCCTTGTCGCCCGAGCCGGTCAGGATGAGGCAGCGGACGCTGTCATCATGCTCGACCGCGTCGAGGAAGGCCGACAGATCCTTGAACAGGGCCGAGTTGAGGGCGTTCAGGGCGTCGGGCCGGTTCAGGGTCACCACGGCGTATCCGTCGGCGTGCCGCTCGATCAGAAGGGTGGAATAGGTATCGGCCATGGTCGGTCTCCGGTTCGTCTCCCGCCTGCATACCGGCCCCGCCCCTGCGACGAAACCCGCATTGCCAGAACGCGAGCGCCGGTTAGGGTGGCGACAACCTCGGGGAGAACGCCATGCTGATCTGGTTCCTGACCGCCGCCCTGATGCTGGCCGATCTCAGCCCTGCGGCGCAGGCCCGGCTGGCGCCGTTCAATTCGGCAGTGGCCGAGGCGCGGGCGGGCCTGGCGGCGCTGAACGGCGAGGCGCCGGTCACGGCGCGGCTGGAGGCGTTGCGCGCCTTGGACCAGCGGCCGATGATGACGGGCGTCGACCTGTCGGGCCTGTCCGAGCCGGAGCAGAGAGAGGCGCGCGCCGTGATCGACGCCGAGATCAACCGGCTGAACGCGGAGAATGTCGAGGCCCTTCTCGCCATGATCCCGGCCGAGGGCTGGTTCTCCAGCAAGGTTTACGGCCAGGAGGCGGCGACCGGCGCCTTCCTCATCATCCAGCACTCCAACATGGACTTGCAGAAGCGCTTTCTTCCCGTGATCGAGCACATGGCCGGGCGAGGCGACGCGCTGAAATCCGAATACGCCCTGATGTACGACCGGATCGCCGTCGCCGAGGGCAGACTCCAGCGCTACGGCACCCAGATGCAGTGCGTGGACGGCTTCATGCGTCCCTTCCCCACCGAGGACCCCGACCAGCTCGAGGCTCGCCGTGCGCCGATGGGATTCCGCTGGCCCGACTACGCCGGCTCCTCGCCAACTTCGGGGCCTGCGGCACGCACTGAAGGTTGGTCACCCCTCCCACTGGAACACCTCGGTGATCGGCACGCCGAAGACGGCGGCGATGCGGAAGGCGGCCTCAAGGCTGGGCGAGTATTTGCCCTGTTCCATGGCGACGATAGTCTGGCGGGTCATGCCGATCCGCGCCGCCAGATCGGCCTGGGTCATCTCGCCGGCGTGAAAGCGAAGCTCGCGGATACGGTTCCGGATCGGCGGGGGGCCCTTGCTCACCGGCCACGCCTGAGCAGAAAGACCTCTGAGCCCAGACGAACGATCTCGGCGCCGATCAAAGCGAAGGCGATGCCGATACCCGCGTTGACGATCAGGTTCGGGACCCAGACGTAGGCGGGCAGCCACGACCACGTTCCCACCTTCTGGCTATCGAACAGACGCGCGACCGAGCCGCCCTGATCCACCAGAAGCCCGACCCAGATGATCAGGACCACAACCAGCACTTTCCGCGACCAGCTTTCGGCGGTCAGCCGGGCCAGCCGCTCGCGCTCGTCGCCGAGATGGGCTCTGCGGTGGAAAAGGCCCACGATTCCTGGGACTCCCGTCAACACCACGACAATGAAAAGGGCGATCCCGCCGACAGGCCCGATCCGATCCGCCAGACTGGGCGAGGTCAGGGACTGGGCGACGGCCCAGCGGATGAACAGCGACCAAGCGATGATCGTCGCCGCGAGGCTGATCCAGCACATCCGCTCACGATACGACATCAGCGCAACCCCTGCAGCAGGGCGATGTTGAAGACATAGCGGATCAGCTCCGACACGATCACCGCGCCCATCAGGATGTTGGCCGCGAAAATGAGAGCGTTGGTCGGAGTCATCGGCAGGGCGGCGGCTCCCGACGAGGCGGCGTTCGCAAAGCCCAGCAGATAGGCCGCGATGGCCAGGCTGAAGACGATGGCGATCAGGGCCATAAGGGAGACGTGGCTGGCCTTCAGCGAGGCGACCAGTTCCCGCTCGTCCCGCGCCTCGCGCTCAGCGCGCCGGGTGGTCGCCGTCGCGAGGAAGGTGAGCCCCACCTCCAGAAGGACCACAACGACCAGACAACCGATGAACAGCCCGCCCGTCGCGAAGGCGAAACCCGGATCGGTCAGCCCGCCCCCGGCGATCGCCTGCATCAGCCGCCAGCCGTAAAAGCCCCATACGCCGACGGTGGCGACGATGCTGATCCAGAGATGCTTTTCGCGAAACGACATGACAGGCCCCCAGCCGCAGCAGGCGGCGGGGCTCGATGTCGCACAACGCGGACATTGTGTCTATTATTTTTTACATCACGTCCAAACGATCAGACATCCACCATCTCTCCCAACTTCAGCACCGTGTTCCAGTTCCGGCCGGTGCCCATCCCCAGCATGCGCGGCGTGGCCTTCTTGAAGATGCCGCTTTCGCCCTGACCGTTCGGGAACCAGAAATAGAGAACGTCGCCGCCCGGCCCGGTCCGGCCCTCGACAGCCTCGCCGCCTTCGGCCAACGCGCGACACGCCTCAAGCGCCCCGGCCTTGATGCCGTCCTTCATGACCATGGCCAGAACCTTCGCCGGCTGGTCGGCGGCCTCCCGGGCGAAGGGGTTGGCGGCGATGAGTTCGGCCCACTGCTCCGACGTGCGGACCATGGCGGCGACCTTGATCCCGAAGCGGCGCTCCATCTCGAGCTCGATATCCGTCTCAAGCGCGGCCGGATCGCGATCGCTCTCGACCACCAGATTGCCGCTGGCCAGAAGGGTGCGCGGATTCTTCAGCCCCATCGCCTCGGCCATGACCCGCTGCTCGCCGACGGGGGCGCGGACGCCGCCGGTGTTCATGCCCCGGAACAGGATGATCCGGTGGGTCAT
This sequence comes from Brevundimonas sp. DC300-4, assembly GCF_049897365.1. Classification (NCBI taxonomy): domain Bacteria; kingdom Pseudomonadati; phylum Pseudomonadota; class Alphaproteobacteria; order Caulobacterales; family Caulobacteraceae; genus Brevundimonas; species Brevundimonas sp. DC300-4. Next base: position 168,217 of record NZ_JAFCWC010000004.1, on the reverse strand, counting down.
CAGCGCCTCTGGCAGGAGGGGCAGTAGAAGGTCGACCGACCGCCCTGGACGACACGTTTGACCACGCCGGTGCAGCCCTCGCCGAGACAGGGCTTGCCCTCGCGGCCGTAGACGTCGAACCGGTGCTGGAAATAGCCCTGGCCGCCATCGGCGTTGGCGAAGTCCTTCAGCGTCGAGCCGCCGGCCGCGATAGCGTCGTTGAGCACGTCGCGGATGACCGCGGCCAGGGTCTGCAACCGCGCCTTCGACACCTTTCCGGCCGCGATCAGGGGCGAGATGCGGGCCCGGTACAGCGCCTCGCAGACATAGATGTTGCCCAGGCCGGCGACGTTGCGCTGGTCCAGCAGCGACACCTTGATGTTCTGCTTCTTGCCGTCGAAGACCTCGACCAGATGGGCGGCCGAGAAGCCGTTGCCGAGCGGTTCCGGCCCCATGCCGACGAACCACGGGTGGGTCTCGACCTGGTCGGTCGGGATCAGACCCATGAAGCCGAACCGGCGGGCATCGGCGAACCCCACCCGCGTGGCGCGGCCATCCTTCAGGGCGCAGAAGCTCATATGCTCATGCTTGCCGGCGATCGGCGCGGGCTCCTCGAACTCGCCCAGCTGTTCACCGTCGACAGTGAACCGGCCGGTCATGCCGAGGTGGGTCACCCAGGTCTCCCCGGTCGATAGCGCGGCCAGCAAATATTTGGCCCGCCGGTCGATCCGCTCGACGCTCCCCCCCTCCAGACGCTCGACGAACCGGTCAGGGAAGGGAAAGCGCAGATCCGGGCGGTTCTGCCGCAGCCGCGTCAGCCGCGCCCCGACGAGCACCGGCTCCAGGCCGCGTCGGACCGTCTCGACCTCGGGAAGTTCAGGCATGTCATCCGTCTAGCCGGTCCCCGCGCCAGGGTGAAGTCGGGTCGGCGACGCCATAAGCGATACGGCCACGGACGTCTCTACACGCGTCCGACACGGAAACTCCGCCTAACCCCCATGTTTCCGTGACGCGCCCGCCGCAGGAGTCAGCCATGGCTGTCTCACGACTCGATTGGGGGATCGATGACGGAGGTCACAGCCATCGGCGAACGGGGTCGGCGGGCGCGCCGGCTGTTCAATATCCACGCCCTTCGGCGGGCCGCGACGCGATTGCAGCTTTCGCTGGCGTCGGGCCTGCGCGCCGACGAGCCCGTGACCCTGGCCTTCGTGACGCTCATCGCCCTGTCGCTGTATTTCGTCCTTCTGCCGGGCGTCGATATGGCGGTCAGCGCCCTGTTCTACAGCCCGGACGCGGGCTTCGCCCTGGCCGACAATCCGGTCCTGAAGGGGCTGCGCAGGTCCTCGACCTGGGTGCTCGGCCTGATGCTTCTGGGCCTGGCCGGCGAGATCGTCCTGGCGCTGCGCCGCAATCCCCGCCGTCTCGAGGGCTGGGGTCGTCGGGCGACCGTTCTGCTGGTCAGTCTGGTCATCGCCTCGGGATTCCTGGTCAACGGCGTTCTGAAATCGATGTGGGGCCGCGCCAGGCCGATCCAGATCGAGGCCTTCGGCGGCGACACCCACTTCACCCGCGCCTGGCAGATCTCAGACAACTGCCTGTCCAACTGCTCCTTCGTCTCGGGCGAGGCCTCGTCCGCCGCCTGGATGGTGGCGGTCGTCGTCCTGATGGTCCCGGCGCCGTGGCGTCGCTGGGCCCTGCCCGCCGTCATGACCTATGCCGCCGCGCTGTCGCTCAATCGGATCGCCTTCGGCGGGCATTTCCTGTCGGACATCCTCCTGTCGTGGGCGCTCACGGGCCTGGTCGTCGCCGTCCTGCACCGGCTCGCGCTCGCCTGCCCCCGGGCTGCGCGACAGATGCGCCGCGCCCGCCGCCGGAGCAGCGTAGCGGCCTGAGACGTGCTATGACTTGGCCATGCCCAGCCATGTTCAGCGTTTCTGCATCTACGCCCTGATCGCCCTCGTCCTCTCGGCCGTCGCGACCTGGGGGCTGGGCCTGTTCTGGGTCGCCATAGGCGGGGGCGACCTGCCGCTGCACGGCTGGATCGCCATGGGGCTTGGGGTCGCGGGGACGGTCGGCCTGACCTGGGGATTGATGGCCTTGGCCTTCAAGTCGAACCGCGAAGGGTGGGACGATCAGGTCGACAACAGTCTGGATCCCGGTCGCGCCGATACCGACGAAACTTGACCCGGACGGGTTCGCCTGCATGGTCATCACGAACCTGTCCCGGAGCCGATCCGATGCGCCTTCCCCTTCTCGCTCTCGCCCTGCTTGCTCTCGCGGCCTGTTCCAGCCCGAGCGAAACGCCCCGGTCTGAGGCCCATCCGCCGGCCGCGCCCTCCGTCCTCGGCGGCGTCGATCTGGGCCAGCCGCTCCGCGCCATCGGCACCGAGCCCTTCTGGGGCGTAGAGATTACCCCCGGGACCCTGACCTATTCCGCCGTCGACAACCCGGGCTTCAGCGTGACCAACCCCAGCCCAACCCTTCAGGGCACCACGGCGGTCTATGCAGCCGCCGGGGCGGACGGCGCGACCCTCGTCGTGACCCTGATCGCCACGGACTGTTCGGACGGCATGAGCGACCGGGTCTATCCCCTGACCGCGCGCGTCGAACTGGGTGAACAGACGCTGAACGGTTGCGCCGCCTCCGTCGCCTTCCTCGAGAGCCAGCCGGCGCCCTAGCTGTCGCCCAACAACGGCCCCACGCCCGGGACGCTGCGCACCGCCTCGCCCAGCAGGTCACGTCCGGTCGCCGCCTGCACCCGGTCGCGCGCGGCGGGTAGCAGCCGTTTAAGCGCCGCCTTGTCCACGCCCTCGCTCCCGAGACGATCCAGCAGGCCCATGGCCTCTGCCACCGCCGCGCCCGAAACCCCTCCAGCCGAGGCCACGATCCCGCCGAACAGGCCGCGTTTCGAACGATCGGCGGCCCTGGAGCGCGCCGCCGTCTCCGCTCCGTCGACGGCGGCATAGAGCGCCGCCAGCGGCTCGCGCCTGGCATGGCGATCCAGCAAGCCCAGCGCCCCGGTCAGGGCGGCGGTGGCCTGCGCCTCGGTCAGCCCCGCCTGAGTTGCTGCGGCGCAGGCGACATCATCGAAGGTCAGGGTCTGTGCGGTCACGTCTGCATCTTTCATCGTTCACTTAACGGTTCTGGAACCGCGTCAGCTGCATAGGGGAGGAATGACCCAGCTGGAAACGCCGCAGGATCTGCGTCCTCTCACCGCGCTGCGCTTCGGCGCCGCCATATGGGTGGCCCTGTTCGCCTTCTGGCCCGACCTAGACGTCGGCTTCATGCCCAACCTGGTGGCCAAGGGCTATCTGGGGGTCGAACTGTTCTTCGTCCTCTCGGGCTTCATCCTTTGCCACGTCTATCTGGCGGCGCATGGCGAGAAGCGGTTCAGCTATGGCAGCTTTCTGTGGGCCCGGATCGCGCGGGTCTATCCGCTGCATATCGCCACCCTGATAGGGGTCGGCGCACTGGCCTTCGGCGCCGTCGCTGCGGGCCTCAGCATCAACGGCAACATCCTTAGTTGGGCGGCCCTGCCCGCCAACCTCCTGATGGTCCACGCCTGGGGCTTCGCCCCCGTGGCCGGCTGGAACCATCCGTCATGGTCGATCTCGGCGGAATGGTTCGCCTATCTCTGTTTCCCCGCCTTCGCCTTCGTCGCCTGGCGGCTGCGCGAGAGGCCGATCGCCGCGGTGATCGGCGCAGTGGCCTTCCTCGTGGCGCTCTACTTCGTCTTCCAGATGCTGGCCGGCTTCCCCCTGACCCAGGCCACCATCCTTTGGGGCGCCCTGCGGATCGTTCCCTGTTTCGCCCTCGGCTGCGCCCTGTATCTGATGCATCGCAAGATCCGCCTCCCGCGTCCCGGCTGGATCGCCGCCGGCGTCGCGGCGGCCATCGCCGTGGCCGGTTCGCTGCAGGCGCCGGACGCTATGATCGTGCCCCTGTGCGGCGCATTGATCGTGGCCCTCGCCTCGCTGCCCAACGCCCGCGCCGGTTGGCTGGCGTCGAAGCCCGCCGTCTATCTCGGAGAGATCAGCTACTCGGTCTATATGGTCGTCGTGCCGTGGAAACTGCTGGCCGTGAACGCGGCGTCGAAGCTCACGGGCGGGGGCGAAAAGCTTCAACTTTTCGTGTGGCTGGCTGTGTTCCTGACCCTGCCGCTGGTGGCGGCCGTGTCCTACCACCTGGTCGAATTCCCTGCCCGACGGGCGCTGCGCGACGTCGCAAAGCGGCGGGCCGAGCGCGCGAAGGCCCGCGCAGGCGGTCCGCAACTCGCCTGAAAAGGGGCTTTTACCCTCCGCTAACTATCGTCTAGGGATAGTGCGGGCGTAACAGGCAGAAACAATTCAGTATGACAAAACGGATCACCGCCGCTCTGGTTGCCGCGTGCCTGGGGTTCTTCGCCCTGTCGCCCGCCCCCGCCAAGGCCGACGATCCGTACTGGCAGTGCGTCACCTTCGCCCGCATGTTCTCAGGCATCAACATCTTCGGCGACGCCTGGACCTGGTGGAATCAGGCCGTCGACCGCTTCCGCACCGGCCGTGCGCCCGAGACCGGCTCGGTCCTGGTGTTCCGGCCCGAAGGCCGCATGAGCCGGGGCCACGTCGCCGTCGTCTCCGACATCCTGACCGACCGCGTGATCCGCGTGACCCACGCAAACTGGGGCGGCAGCCGCGGCCGCGTCGAGGAAAACGTCACCGTCGTCGACGTCTCGGGCCAGAACGACTGGTCCCAGGTCAAGGTCTGGTACAATCCGATCCGCGACCTCGGTTCGACCGTCTATCCGACCTATGGTTTCATCTACAACGGTGCCCGCGACGCCTATGACGCCGGCCGCCAGGTCGCGGCGAACGCCACGACCACCGCGACCAACTGACCCCGACCTGACCCCCACACCCCGAGCCCGCCCCGAATGATCCGCCTCTATCGATCGGGCTGCGCCGCCTGCGAGGCGGTCGAGATCGACGTCATCGGCGGATGGGAAATGCCGCCCGACACCCTGTGGATCGACATGATCGAACCCAGTCACGGTGAAGACGCCGCCGTCGAGCGGGCCCTGGGCATCTCAATTCCCACCCGCGCCGAGATGAGCGAACTGGAGGCCTCCAGCCGGCTGTATCGCGAGGGCGGCGCAACCTACGTCACCGCCGACATCCTGCATCGCGGCGACGACGACCTGCCCGGCATCGACCCGGTCACCTTCGTCCTGACCAAGGGGCCGATGGTCACCATCCGCTATTTTGACCCGCGCCCCTTCACCATGTTCACCGACAAGCTCGAGCGTGAGCCGGCGCTGTGCCAGACAGGCGCCGATATGTTCCTGAACCTGATGGAGGCGATCATCGACCGAGCCTCCGACGTGCTGTCGGGCCTGGGCGCCAAGGTCGAGGGTTTCGGCGTGCACGTCTTTTCCGAGGGCAAGACAGTCGGCTTCAAACACCTGATCACCAAGCTCGGCCGGGCGCATATCGCCAGCGCCCGCATCGAACAGAGCCTGGCCGGTCTCGCCCGGGTCTTCGCCTTCGTCACCGTCGACGACTGGTTCGAGCACGCCGACGAGCCGCGCGAGCACCTGCGCTCGCTCAGCCGTGACGCCACCAGCCTGATCGCGCACAATCAGGCCGTCGCCTCGGGCATCAACTTCCAGCTCTCGGCCGCGCTCGGCCTGATCAACATCGAGCAGTCGTCAATCTTCAAAATGTTCTCGATCTTCACCGCGGTACTGATGCCGCCGACCTTGATCGGGGCCATCTACGGCATGAATTTCGAGCATATGCCCGAGCTTCGCTGGATGGAGGGCTATCCGATGGCCCTGGGCCTGATGGTGATCTCGGCGGCCGCGCCGCTGCTGTATTTCCGGCGAAGGGGCTGGATCTAGTCCGCCCTCACCACTCGGGCTTGATCGACAACTGGAAGGCGACGAGGCCTTCGGAGACATCGTTGTCGATGCCGTGGCCGCCGTGCATGCCCTCGGCCTCGATCTCGCGATAGACGAGGCCGAACGAGCCCTGCATGTCGCCCCGGCGCAGGGCCACCCCGATCGAGGCGTCACCCAGGAATGTGCCGCTGTCGCGGCTGTAGCCGGAGCGGGTGTACTCGCCGTCCCGGGTCCGCGCGAAATTATAGCCGACGGCCGTGCCGGATCCGGCGGCATAGATGTACCAGCGGGCCCGCTCACCGAAGGCCTCGGCCCCTTCCGGCAGGATGCGGTCCGCGGTCGAGCCGATCCGCAGGGTAGCGCCGGCCTCGGCCGTGCCGCCCCGGTCGCCCGCGCCGATGCCGACGTGCGGCGTCAGGGTCACCTCGAGACCGGAGGCTGTATAGCCGCGCGCCGTCGTCCAGCCGCGCGTGTAGCTGACCTCATAGCCGTCGGCGTCGAACATCGCCTGGTCGAGCGGCGTCGGCGGCACAGGCGAGCCGTCGGCCCGGCGCAGTTCGCCCCGCGTCCGCAACCTCAGCCGGTCGGTGAAGCCATCCGCCTCGCGCCAGACGTCGCGGGTGGTCGTGGCCGCGAACGGATTGCGCGCCTCGGCCGGCGCATAGTCGGTGGCGAACTCCAGCGCGGGCCCGAATTCGCGCCCCGCAGCCACATTGAAACTGGCCTGGCTGTTCAGCTGCGCGGTGATGCTGGCGGAGGTTTCCTGCTGGGCATCGGACCAGTTCTGGTTCACCCACGTCTGCGCACTTGCCGGAACGGCCAGGGCCGCCAATGCGAGTACGCTCAGAAACAGGCTATCCAGACGGATCAACGGTCCCCTCACAGTCCGTTAACAAAGCCCATCCTGCACCGGAATCGCGTCAGGTCCAACCGCGTTCTTGCGACACCTTCCTGACATGATCGCCGAACGTGACTTTCGCTGCACAGGTTCCCCCATCCGGGGTGTCATCGAGGTTAAAGGCCCCTGCAGACGCGAAACGAGCGGCGCCCGGGGGGAACCGCTCGTCAAGATCAGTGCGATTTCAGGGCCGACCCGTTTCGGGTCATTGGCAGGCCAGGCACTCGTCGTAGTCGGTCGGGGCGGCGGAGAAGAGGTCCGGCTGGTTGGGGTCGACCTCGACCTCGGCCTTGTCCTCGGCGCCGGCGAAGGCGGCGCGCTGCACCGACTTGGAGCGCAGGTAATACAGCGACTTCACCCCCCGCTCCCACGCCGACCAGTGCAGCATGTGCAGGTCCCATTTGTTCACATCGCCCGGGATGAACAGGTTGATCGACTGGGCCTGGCAGATTTCCGGCGAACGATCGGCCGACAGTTCGACGACCCAGCGCTGGTCCAGCTCGAAGGCGGTCTTGAAGATGCCCTTCTCGTCGTCGTTCAGCACGTCCAGGTGCTGGACCGAGCCCTCGTGCTCCAGGATCGAGGACCAGACCGCGTCGGTGTTGGCGTCGTAGCCGTCCAGCAGCTTCTCCAGGTAGGGGTTCTTGACCGCGAACGAGCCCGACAGGGTCTTGTGGGTATAGATGTTGGCCGGGATCGGCTCGATGCCCGCCGAGGTCCCGCCGCAGATGATCGAGATCGAGGCGGTCGGGGCGATGGCCAGCTTGTGGCTGAACCGCTCCATGATGCCGCGCTCGGCGGCGTCCTCGCAGGCGCCCTTCTCCTCGGCCAGCTTGACGCTGGCCTTGTCGGCCTCGCGACGCAGGTGTTTGAACAGGCGCATGTTCCACGACTTGGCCATGGCGCTTTCGAAGGCCACCCCTTGCGCCTGCAGGAAGGAGTGGAAGCCCATCAGGCCCAGACCGACCGAACGCTCGCGCTTGGCCGAATAGACGGCGGCAGCCATTTCCGGAGGAGCGCGGGTGATGAAGTCCTCCAGGACATTGTCCAGGAAGCGCATCACGTCCTCGACAAAGCGCGGCTCCTCGCGCCACTCCAGGAACATCTCGGCGTTGACAGACGACAGGCAGCAGACGGCGGTGCGGTCGATGCCCAGGTGGTCGGGACCGGTATGCAGCATGATCTCGCTGCACAGGTTCGACTGCTTCACCTTCAACCCCAACTCGCGCTGATGCCTGGGCATCTGGCGGTTCACCGTGTCGGAGAAGATCAGATAGGGCTCACCGGTCTGCAGGCGGATTTCGAGGATCTTCTGCCACAGGCTGCGGGCGTCGACGGTCTTCAGCACCTCGTCGTTCTTGGGTGAGCGCAGGCCGAACGGCCCGCCGGCCTTCACCGCCTCCATAAACTCGTCAGTGATGTTGATGCCGTGGTGCAGGTTCAGGGACTTTCTGTTGAAGTCGCCCGAGGGCTTCCGGATTTCCAGGAACTCCTCGATCTCCGGGTGGTGGACGTCCAGGTAGACCGCCGCCGACCCGCGACGCAGGGACCCCTGCGAGATCGCCAGCGTGAGGGAGTCCATCACGCGGATGAAGGGGATGATGCCCGAGGTCTGGCCCGCGCCCTTGACCTTCTCGCCGATAGAGCGGACCCCGCCCCAGTAGGTGCCGATACCGCCGCCGTTGGAGGCCAGGGACACATTCTCGTTCCAGACGCGCTGGATGCCGTCGAGGCTGTCCTGCACCGAGTTCAGGAAGCAGGAGATCGGCAGGCCGCGATCGGCGCCGCCGTTCGACAGCACCGGCGTCGAGGGCATGAACCACAGCTTTGACATGTAATCATAGACGCGCTGGGCATGGTCGGCGTCATCGGCATAGGCCGTCGCGACGCGGGCGAACATGTCCTGATAGCTTTCACCGGCCAGCAGGTAGCGGTCTTCCAGCGTCTTCTTGCCGAAGTCGGTCAGGAGGTCGTCGCGAGTCCGGTCCAGTTCGAGGCTGCGCACCACCGTCAGATGGGGCTTCTCAGAGCTCGGCGCAGCCTTGAGGGCCTCGAATCCCACCGTCTTCAACGCTTCGCCGCCAGCCATAATCGTCATCGCCCTGAACTAAAATCGAAGTGAAGCCGCCTGCGTTCGAACCACTGCATCTAGTGGCCGAAGCGCTCCCCGAACCAACATATGGGGCGCAGATGCCTAACCAATGGTCAACGGGCTTGACGCCGGAATTCGTCTCGAATCACTTCGAGACGGGGGATGAGCCTGTGCAAAAGCCGCGACGGCCGTGCGACGCACCATTGTGACAGGGTTCACGAAGCCGTGATCGGGAACGGCATCCCAGCTTGGCCGTTAGCGAGCGATGCAATCCTCCGATCTCATCCCTTTCTTGCGTCGCGCGATCACCGTAGCGCGGGCGGAGTTCGCGGCCCTCGGCGCCCTTGCCATCGTCACCCTCGGGACCATGACCTTCGTCGAGATCGCCGACGACATGACCGAGGCCGACGGCCAGGCCTTCGATCAGATGGTCCTGCACTGGATGCAGCCGGTCGCCGGCCAGCCACGCGGCCCCTGGTGGCTGCATGAAGCGGCGGCCGACATCACCTCCCTGGGGGGCATTGCCGTCCTGACCCTGTTCGCCGTCGTCGCCCTGGGCATGCTGCTGATCCTCAGGAAGTGGCTTTCGGCCCTGCTGCTGCTGATCGGCCTCGCCGGCGGGGTCGCCCTGAGCGAGGGGCTGAAGGCCTTGTTCCAGCGTGAACGCCCTCCCGCGGCCTTCCAGGCGGTGGAGACGCTGAACGCCAGTTTCCCCTCCGGCCACGCTCTTCTGTCGACGGTCTTCTACCTGACCGTCGCGGTGATGATGACCCGCGCCTTCCCCCGGCGTCGACTGAAGGCCTACGTCCTCGGCGTCGGCATGGTCTTCGCTCTGATGGTCGGACTGACCCGCGTCTACCTCGGCGCCCACTGGGCCTCGGACGTCATGGCCGGATGGTGCGTCGGTGCGGCCTGGGCGATGGCCCTGTGGCTGGTCAGTTATGCGGTCGAGCGCAGGCAGACGCGCCGCCACGCCCGTCTGGTCGACGAAACACCGGTCGCCGAAGGCTGAGATTTCGCTAGGTCCGCCGTCGCCGAAAGCGTTAATATCCAGGCTGACCGACCGCCCGCGGGACTCGTCCGTCGCCGGGCCTCGCGGCAGGAGGCTTCTATGATCAGCCTGATGCTCGCCCTGCTCACCGGCCCGGTGCCGGCCGCGGCGGATCAGGCCGTTCATGCCACGCTGCAGTCCTGCGCCATGGAAGGCGGCCGCTGGGTCTGCCGCTATGCCGTGCCCGACATCGAGATCGTGCCGATCCCGGGCAACGACATCGTCACCGACGCGCCCGCCGCCATCCTCGGCGCGGCCCCCAACGTCGAGGCGCCGTCGCGCGGGACCCTTCCGTCAACCACCGTCACCGAACCCGCCGGCCCGCCTCTCGCCGTCCCCGTCGATCCCGGCCCGGTCCGGCCGATCGACACCGGCGTCCTGAGCGAGCGCGAGGCGCGGCTGGTCTCCCGCTGCGCCGACGCCGGCTGGATGTCGCTGTGCCTGCCCGACGACCGCCGCGCCGCCCGTTCACTGCGCGACAAGCAGGACGCCTATCTCGCCGTGCGCCGCGAGGTCACCCGGTTGTTGAGCGAGGACCATTGCTACGCGGCGATCAAGGCCGCCCTGGACGGCGGCTACCTCGCTCTGGCGCGGGAGACCCGCGACTACTGCGCCGCACCGGCGGGCGGAGCGCGCTCCGCAACGGCTGCGTCGTCGAACGCCGAGGCGGACCAAACGTCGGCGAACTGACTTCCCGGTCGTCATCCTCCGGCAGGCTGCGCTTGTCGGAGAACGACGAAAGGGAAGAGCGAAGAAAAAGGGCCCCGGCGTTTCCGCCGGGGCCCTCCGTCATTTCAGTCGCGGATCGTCGGCTCAGTAGCCGCCCGCCGGCGTGCAGGCGGGGCCTTCGGTGCAGTCCGAGAAGTGGACTTCCGGCGGCTCGACGAGGATCTCCGACGGCCGAACATGGACCTCGGGACGCTGGACGTAGATCTGGGCCGGCGCGATGCGGATCGGCGGCGCGTCGACATAGACCGGGGGGCCGTCGATGTAGATGGTCGGGCCGGCCACGTTGATCTGACGGCCGATCACGCGAACGCCCGGCGACGAGACATGAATAGGCGGCCCTGGATTGTTGATCGGCGGGCCCCAGCCGCCCGGTCCTGGCCAGCCGGCGCCGCCGCCGGTCCAGGGGCCGTAGAAGTCCACGACGCGCGTGCATGAGCAGGGTACGTCGCCATAGTGCGGTGCTTCGGGACAGCCATGACCATCCGCCGGCGCCGCGGCGCCGGAGATCAGCATGGCGGCCACGATCGAAGTGATCGGATCCATGTTCAGCTCCCCTCAAGTCCTTGCGAGACCTCGCTTTTCTCCCATAAGGCGAACCGCCCAGGGCAGCGGGCGAGCCGCTCTAACAGCGATATATTAACCATTTCGGCCTGTCTACCGTCACTGTCGCGCTTGCCCCAGGGTGTGGCGGCCGCTACACGCAGCGCCCTTTTCGGGGAGATCCTTGGAAGCTTTTCTGATCTCGGTCGGCCTCGTCTCCCTCGCGGAGATCGGCGACAAGACGATGCTGCTGGCTGTCGCGCTGGCGGCGGCTTGGCGGCGGCCCGCGCCGATCATCCTCGGCATCCTGGCCGCGACGTTGGCGAACCACGCCTTCGCCGCCCTCGCCGGGACCCTGGCGGCGCAGTATCTCGCCGGACCCTGGACGAAGCGGATCGTCGGCATCGCCTTTCTCGGCTTCGCGGTCTGGGCCCTGATCCCCGACACCCTCGACGTGCAGGACGATCAGGGGCCGGAAAAGACCTTCGCCGGCGTCTTCTGGACCACAACCGCCGCCTTTTTCCTGGTCGAGATGGGCGACAAGACCCAGATCGCCACGGCCGGCCTGGCGATCCGGTTCGAGAACCTGCCCCTGGTCGTGGCCGGCTCGACCCTGGGGATGATGCTGGTCAACGCCCCGGCGGTTCTGCTGGGCGAGGCGACCGCCCAACGTCTGCCGCTCAAATACATTCGCATGGCCGCAGCCGCCGCCTTCGCCGCGACAGGTCTGTGGATGCTGCTCGCGGCCTGATCGCCCGGTAAGGGCAACTACGGATGCCGATACTACCCTGACTTAAACCTTTCTGTGGGATGACAAATCTGTCGCGCGGCAAGGAATGACGCTGATGCAAGACCGCTGGCGGATTTTCCGCCACGAAACAGGACGAGAAGCAGGCCCCCCTGCCTGGGCCTATGTGGCGCTGTTCTGCGCCAGCCTCCTCATCGGTCTGTGGAGCGTGCAGCAGTTCGGCGCGATCGTGATGTGGCCGGCCAACGGCATCCTTCTGGCTGCCTACCTCCAGTTGCATCGTCGCAAGGCCATCGCTGTCCTGGCCGCGTGTTTGGCGATCAATCTCGTTACCAATGTCGTGCGCGGCGACCCCATGCCCTTCATGTGGCTCAACGCGGTGCTGAACCTCGCACAGGTCCTGATCGCCGGCGTCCTGGCCCGGCGGGTCTGCGGCGCGGCCCTGGACCTGCGTTGCCCCCGCCGCCTGCTGCGCTTCGCCGTGGCGGCCGTGACCCCGGCCGTCCTGATCTGTACGGCCTTCATCGTCAGCCTCGCGGCCGTCGTGAACGACTATTCGCCGGGGCTCTACGTCTTCACCCTCGAGCGCTATTTCGCCATGGAGGCCCTGGGTCTTCTGACCGTCACCCCGGCCCTGCTTTTGCTCGCGCGCCGCCACCGGTTCGCCGGGACGAGCGCCGAGGATGGCCCGCGCGAAACGGTCGCCCTGTTCAGCCTGCTGACCGCTGTCACCCTTGCTGTCTTCTGCCAGTCGAGCGCGCCGATCAGCTATCTGATCTTCCCGCCCCTCGTGTTGCTGGTCTTCCGGGTCTCGACGACCGGCTCGGCTCTGGCAGTCCTTCTGGTGGCACTGATCGGCGGCGTCGCCACCCTTACCGGCCACGGCCCGGTCACGCTCCAGCGGCTCGCCGTCGAGCCTGAACTGGCCCATATCCCGGACCTGGTGCGCCGGTTGAACGTCTTCTACGGCTTCCTGCTGACCCTGGTCGCGATCGCCCTGCCGGTCTCGACGATCGTGTCCGAGCGCCGGCGGATGATCGAACGACTGGAGACCCGTACCCGCGCCGCTCAGATGGCCCGCAGCCAGGCCGAGGCGGCGGACGCCGCCAAGTCCCGCTTCCTGGCACTGATGAGCCATGAGATGCGCACCCCCCCGCATGGCGTCGTGGGCTATGCTGAAATCCTGTCGCGTCGATCGGGTCTGCCCCGCGACGCCCGTCATCAGGTGGAGGAAATCCAGCGGTCCGGCGCGGCGCTGCTGACGCTGGTCGAGGACCTGCTGGAGGTGTCGCACGGCGAGGCAGACGCCTGTCTGGAGACGATCGACCCGGTCGAGCTGCTGGCCCAGGCCGCGGCCGCCAGCCGAGACGTCGCCGCCTCCAAAGGCCTGCCGCTGCGTGTCCGCGTCCTGCCTGGCGCCAAAGCCTTCCTCCTCGCCGACCGCCGCCGCCTGCGCCAGATCCTTCACCGGCTGGTCTCCAACGCGGTCAAGTTCACGGCCCAGGGCGAGATCGACATCAGCGTGGCGCGTGAAGGCCCCCTGACCGTCTTCCGGGTCTCCGACACCGGCCCCGGCATTGATCCCGACCTGATCCCCACCCTGTTCGACGCCTTTGTCCAGGCCGACGATTCCATCAGCCGCACCCATGTCGGCTGCGGTCTGGGCCTCACCGTCGCGCGGCGCCTGACCCGTTCCATGGGCGGCCAAATCGCCCTGGAGAGCACTTCCATCGCCGGCTCGACCTTCGTCGTCAGCCTGCCCCTCGCCCTGGCGGACGAGGATGCGACGACCGGCAGCGCCGAGCCCGCCATCGCCGAGGCCGGGGCCGCGGCCCGGGTGCTGATCGTCGACGACCATCCGACCAATCGCGAGGTAGCCCGGCTGATGCTCGCGCCGCTGGGCTGCGACATCTTCGAGGCCGTCGATGGGTTCGAGGCGGTGGAGATGGCGTCGGCCGCGCGCTTCGACCTGATTCTGATGGATGTGCGTATGCCTCGCATGGACGGCCTGGCAGCGACCAAGGCGATCCGCGCCCTGGCCGGCGAGTTCTCCCGCATGCCGATCCTGGCCGTCACCGCCGACGCCATGCCCGAAGACACGGCCCGCTGCCTGGCCGCCGGCATGGATGGCCACGTCGCCAAGCCGCTGACCCACGCCAGCCTCTTCGCCGCCATCGACGCCGTCATGGCCGGCAATGATGAAGCGGCTGATGCAGAGGCCGCCTAGACCTCGAACACCCTGAACACGAAGCCCCACCGTCCGGAGGGGACGGCCGCACTCAATCCCGCAGGGATGAAGACCCTCGTCGCCGAGATCAAGGACTAGGCTCCGCCGAGCGCTTATGAACGAAACGCCGTTATCCGGCTCCGCTAAGACCGAGCGGCGGGGAGTGAACCGGCTGAATGGCGCGTAGCGTCACCCCCGGACGTGTCGCCGCGGCAAACCATCCCCCGCTGCACACAAGATGTTGATGCTGGGGATCGTTAACCCTCAACAGGTAGCAATTGGTGCGATTCTGGAGTTCATTGGCTCCAGTCCTTTCCGCGCCATTTCCCGAGCTCCCCCATGAACGCCCACACAATCATCACGCCCGCCCGGGCCGGCCTGCTGACCCCGTCTGCCGCCTACAAGCCGTTCCGTTACCCGTGGGCTTTCGACATGTGGAAGAAGCAGCAGCAGGTCCACTGGATGCCGGAAGAGGTGCCTCTGGGCGAGGACTGCAAGGACTGGGCGGCGAACCTGAACGACAAGGAGCGCAACCTGCTGACGCAGATCTTCCGCTTCTTCACCCAGTCGGACATCGAGGTCGCGGACAACTACATGGAAAAATACGGTCGTGTGTTCAAACCGACCGAGGTGAAGATGATGCTGTCATCTTTCGCCAACATGGAGACGATCCACATCGCGGCCTACGCCCTGCTGCTCGAGACCATCGGCATGCCCGAGAGCGAGTTCGGCGCCTTCATGGAATACGAGGCCATGCGGGACAAACACAATTACATGGGCCAGTTCGGGGTCGAGACCGACGCCGACATCGCCCGCACCCTGGCCATGTTCGGCGGCTTCACCGAGGGGCTGCAGTTGTTCGCCTCGTTCGCGATGCTGATGAACTTCCCGCGCCAGAACAAGATGAAGGGCATGGGCCAGATCGTGTCCTGGTCGGTGCGCGACGAGAGCCTGCACTGCGACGGCATCATCAAGCTGTACCACGCCTTCAACGCCGAGACGGGCTGCGTCACCCCTTCGGTGGCCGACGACATCGTCGAATGCTGCCGCACCGTGGTCGGTCTGGAAGACAAGTTCATCGACCTGGCCTTCGAGGCCGGCGACGTGAACGGCATGACGCCCGAGGACATCAAACAGTATATCCGCTTCATCGCCGACTGGCGCCTGCGCCAGCTCAAGCTGCCCGAGCTGTACGGCGTGAAGGAGAACCCCCTGCCCTGGCTCCAGTCCCTTCTGTCGGGGGTCGAGCACGCCAACTTCTTCGAGGCCCGCGCCACCGAATACTCCAAGGCCGCCACCACCGGGGCCTGGCACGGCGCCGAGGGCGTCTGGGGCGAGTTCGACAAGATGATGGCCCGCCGCGACATGAGCATGGTCGCGGGGTAACCGATCACACCGGGGCGGCGCCGATCTGTTTGAGAATGCCGAGCTCATCGGAGCTGCCCCACCGCTCGACCATCTTGCCATTTTCGAACCGGCCGATCTGCATGCCGCGCACCTTGATGGGCTTGCCGGTGGCCGTGACACCGCTGAAGACGCCCTTGTGGGTGCCGGTGATCTCGTAGGCGAATGCCACCTGATCGCCATCGGCCACCAAGGTCCTGGGTTCCACCTTCAGGTCGGGGAAGGCGGCGCGCATGCCGGTGAAGAAGGTCTTGAAGCCCTCAGGCCCGGTCCCCTGATCCGGCGCCGGATCGTTATCGACGCAGCCATCGGCGACGACCTCGTGAAAAGCGTCGAGGTCGCCCGTGTTGACGATCTCGCCAAAGCGTTTGGTCGCGGCGATGTTGGGGGTGTCTGCCATGGGCCTGCGTCTCCGATAGGTGTGAGCCAGCCCAACGGCCCGTCTCCCTTTTCGTTCATGGCGACGCTTCAGATCCCGGCGTGCCACCGATAGCCGCCGTGTTCTCAGTAGCCGCCCTTGCCGCCGGCGATGTGGGCGAAGCTTTCGACCATTTCCACCGATTGATATGTTTAGCCATCTTGTAACCCAGCTGCCGCTCCAGCCTCAGTCGCAATGGCGCCTCGTTGGCGATAGGCAGGATCTGGTCGTTCATCTCGTAGGCCAGGATGGTCTGCTCGTGACGGGCCTCGAGGATGTCGACACTCTAATAGTAGTGGTCGCCGTCCCCGGACATTGAGCCAGTGGGTCAACCGTAACGTCAGCGGATGCCGCCAGGTATCGATCCGGCCGCTGGCCAAAGGCCGGTCGGCGTGACGATGGGGCCGCGCAGCCTCGCCATTCGGACGTTCTTCGTCCACCGTGTCGGCGGCCGCGTGATCCGTCATCGCTCGTCCCAGTTCAGCCTACCCGCTCGCCGCGCCCGCATCATGGCGATGGGCATTCCGGAAGGGCGTGGTCCCGATCGATCAGGAGCGCGGAGGGGCGCACCGCATCCGGTCGCCGGCCTGACAGGCGCGGACGTCGGCCTCCCAGCGAGCGCGGTCCGCTTCCCACTGACGCTGCGCGGCCTCGGATCGGCGAACGTCTTCCTCATAGGCCAGCTGGGCCCGGGTCGCCGCCGTGACTGTCTCTTCGTACTCGGCGCGCCGGGCGTCGAACTCAGCCTGGTCGGCCCGCTCCTGGTTCTCGGCCAGCTGGTTGCGGGAGGCGATCTCGTCGTTGAGCGCCCGGGTCACGCGCAGCTCGTCGGGGCTCTGCTCTGAATCGTCTGCCCGGTGGTAGGTCTCCCCGTCATTTACGGACGGCGGAACCTGGGTCGGCACGGCCTGGCTCAGAAGCTGGTCGGCCTGATCCGCCGGCCGCGTCTGGGCGGACGGCTTCTGCGCCAGGGCCGCGCCTGCCGCCAGAGCGAGAGCCAGGGCCGTGGCCCACGCCGCCCGGGTTCTGGTCCTGATCATCATCTCGTTTCCCTCTCGCAATCCCACCCTCGACTCCAGCCTGAGGAGCTTGGCCATATCAGGGCGGCGCAATTGCCGGAACGTCGTTTGCGCCGAAAGGTGGCGCCCGGCCCCATGGCGAGGTTAAATGGGGAATTCTTCTCCTCCCCCACGAGCCGCGCCCGATGATCCTCTCCACGAGTTCCGGCGACTTTCCCATCCCGCCGGACGTCGCCAGTCGCCTTCCCACGGTTCCGCCCGTGCCGGATCCGACGGCTCCGCAATACCGTCAGGCCCGCCGGGTCTTCTCCGACTGGCTCGACGCGGCGCCGGAACACACGATCGATTTCGAGCGCCTGCGCCGCTGGCATCTGGTGCAGAACCAACTCGCCGCCGCCGCCCGCGCCGAAGGCCGCGCCTTCGTCGTGACCGAGGACGGGCTCGACTAGGACGGCGTCAGGTTGAGTGTCGCCAGGTCGCCCGCCTGGGCCGACGACGTCAGCCAGATGTCGAAGGCGCCGGGCTGGACCTTCGGGCGACCATCGGCGCCGACGTACTCCAGACGTTCGCGGCGCAGGGTGAAAGTCACGGCCCTGGTCTGTCCGGCCGCCAACTCGACCTTTCTGAAGTCGCGCAGGCGGCGGCCGGGCTGGGTCAGGTCGGCGACGCGGTCGCGGATGTAGAGCTGGACCGTCTCCTCGACCGCGTGGTCACCGGCGTTGGTGATGTCCACCGAAACCTCGACTTCGCCATCCCACGCCAGCGTCGCCGCTGCGGGCGTGACCGCTCCGTAGGTCACCGCGCCATAGGTCAGGCCGTGGCCGAACGGATAGAGGGCGGTATTGGTCGTCTCGCGATAGCGGGCCACATACTCCTGCGACGCCAAGGCGTTGTTGGCCGGGCGGCCGGTGATCTTGTGATCGTAGCTGTAGGGTTGCTGGCCCGAGCGGTGCGGGAAGCTGACCGGCAGGCGTCCGGACGGCGAGACCAGGCCAAAGACGATGTCGGCGACGGCGTGACCCATCTCTCCGCCCAGGAACCAGGTGACGACGATGGCGCCGGCGTCCTTGATGGGGCCGGACAGCTCCATGGCGCGGCCATTTCTCAGCAGGACGACGACGGGCTTGCCGGTCGCGGAGACGGCCTCGGCCAGGGCGCGCTGGGGCGCCGGGATGTCGATCTCGGTGCGGGATTGGGCCTCTCCCGACATGCGCGCGCTCTCCCCGATGGCCAGAACGACCACGTCCGCCTGGCTCGCCGCCAGCACCGCAGCCGCGATGCCGCCAGGCAGGGCCGTCTCGACGTCGGAGCCCATGACCACGGCGAGGTCGGCCTCGTCGTCCATGGCGGCGCGAAAGCCGGCCTCCAGAGAGATGCGGCGCGTCTCGTCGCCCCAGATGGTCCAGGGGCCGAAGACATTGTCGACGTCGGCGCCGAAGGGGCCGATCAGGGCGATCTTCTGGCCAGAGGGTTTCAGCGGCAGGAGGCCGCCCTCGTTCTTCAGCAGGACGATGGACTTCACCCCGGCCTCGCGGGCCAGATCGCGATGCTCGCGCGAGCCGACGACCCGCCGCTCCCGCTCCGGATCGCAGCCGCGATAGGGATCGTCGAACAGGCCGAGCGCCGCCTTGGTCATCAAGACGCGACGCACCGCCTGATCGACGCGGGCGAGAGGCACGTCGCCCGTCTCCACCAGATCGGGGATGTGCTCGAGGAACAGGCCCGAGACCATCGACATGTCCATGCCGGCCAGCAGGGCGATGCGGGCCGCGTCGCGACCGTCGGCGGCGAAGCCGTGGGCGATGAGTTCCTGCTCCGCCGTGTAGTCGGAGACGACGAAGCCGGTGAAGCCCCACTCCTCGCGCAGGATCTCCGTCAGCAGGTAGGGATTGCCGGAGGCTGGCACGCCGTTGAGGTCATTGAAGGCGGTCATGACCGACAGGGCGCCGGCGCCGAACGCAGCCCTGAACGGCGGCAGGAAGGTTCCCCGCAGCGTGGCCTCCGACATGTCGGTGGTGTTGTAGTCCATGCCGGCGATGGCGGCGGAATAGGCGGCGAAGTGCTTGGGCGTGGCCAGCAGGGCGTCGCGGTCCGCGAGCCCCTTCTCGCCCTGGAAGCCGCGCACGCGCGCCACGGCCAGCACCTCGTTCAGCCAGACATCCTCGCCCGCCCCCTCGACACCGCGACCCCAGCGCTGGTCCCGCGCCACATCGACCATGGGGGCGTAGGTCTGGTGGATGCCGGAGGCCGCCCCCTCCACCGCCGCCGCCCGGGCGGTGCGTCGGGCGAGGTCGGCGTCGAAGGCCGCCGCCTCGGCCAGCGGAACCGGGAAGACGGTCTTCAGCCCATGAATGATGTCGGCGGCGAACAGCAGGGGAATGCCCAGCCGGCTCTCCTCGACCGCGATGGTCTGAATGCGACGGCCGGCCTCAGCGCCCACGCCGTTGAACAGATTGCCGACGAGGCCCTCGCGGATCATCCGGGTCACCCGCGCCGGGTCGCCCTGACCGTCCAGCGGGTTCACGTTCATCGGCCGGAAGCGGAACGGATCGCCCAGCAGGTTCAGCTGACCCGCCTTCTCCTGGATCGTCATTCCCGCGATCAGGGCATCGACCCGGTCGCGGTCGGCCTCCAACTTCCGCGACGTGATCCGCGGCGCGGCGACGACATTACTCGCGAACATTCCCAATCCCGCCGCCGCCATAGCCAGAAACAATCTACGTGAAGAGGGATAGGCCTGGCGGTTCAACATGGGAATCCCTCTGAGTCCGCCCGTGAGATAGTCGCACGAGGGCGAGGAGTCAGATCACACCCGGTTGCAGGTGCGCTTAACCCGATACGGCGGCGCGGAAGAGAGGGTAGGGCTTGGGGGCACCTCCTCGGCAGTCGATCTACGCGCGGCAAAACCATTCAGCATCATCGGGTCGATGGTCAGACCGCCGCGAAGCCTTGCCACCTCAAATTCATGCTCGACCTCGGCGGCAACTCGTAGGACGCGACGCTTGGCCACCGTTGGGCTGTCCGTCCCCAACGATCTCCAAATTTCCCGTTTGCCCACGATCCCCCGAAGCGCGTCAGGAACCCGCCGCCGGTAGTGAATGCGACCGCCGCGCCAAACGAAATGCGTCCGAACATTATGTAGCTGCTTTGTGTAGCAGCCGGTCGCCCGTTTTCCTGAATGATCAAAGGACGTTAAGCCCTGATCGTGGGGAAGATTGTGTAGCAGAGATGTGTAGCAATCGTCGGAAGACGGTCCCCCAGACGGTATTTCCGAAGCGTTATCAACGATGATTGGAGGAGTGGCGCACCCGACATGAGCGTGAGCCATGTTCGCCGACGTCTGTGAACGTGCGCGGCTGTCCAAATATCATTAAATTTCAGAAGCTTACAATTCCGTGATAAGCTGACTTCGTTCGTGGATGTACGCTACAATCCAGCGTTTTTCTTATGAACGGAGTTATGAACGGGGTCGTGAGGTTCGCTTGACACGTACGATGCACCGGCTGTCCGCCAAGGCGGTCACCAGCCAAAGAAAGCCGGGGATTTATGCGGATGGAGCAGGTCTCTATCTGCGCGTTCAGAGCGTGAATGCGAGATCATGGGTCTATATTTTTAGTCTTGAAGGAAAGCGGCGCGAGATGGGCCTAGGTGCCCCACCAGCCGTCGGCTTGGCCCGCGCGAGGGAGCGGGCACAGGCCGTCAGAGAAAGCCTCGCGGACGGGATCGATCCCGTTGCCAACCGGCGAGCCCGACGTGAGACGCCTACCTTTGGCGTGCTCGCCGATACATTCATCGAGGATCGAAAAGGAACGGTTCGATCGGACAAGTCGATCGCTCGATGGAAGCGCGCGATAGGAGATGGCGGTTACGCACATGCCTTGCGGGAGTTGCGAGTTGATCGGATCCAAACAGACGATGTGCTCGCTGTCCTTCGATCCCTTTGGGAAAGCCATCCGTCCAGCGCTGGTGTCCTGCGCGGGTATATCGAAACGGTGCTCAATATCGCGAAAGTGAGCGGTCACCGGTCCGGGGAGAATCCGGCGGCATGGACCGGGCACCTTGAGCACATTCTTCCAGCCCGCCAACGTCTCAGCAGAGGTCACCACGAGGCTATGCCGTTTGCCGATGTGCCGTCATTTTTGGCCAAGATCCGAGATAACGAGTCGATGGCTGCTAGAGCCTTAGAGTTCACGATTCTCACAGCCGCACGGACCAGTGAGACGCTAAAGGCGAACTGGGAAGAGATCGACCTCTCTACCCAAGTCTGGACGATTCCCGCCAGTCGTATGAAGGCTGCAAAAGAACACCGCGTGCCCCTGTGCGGATCCGCACTCGCTATCCTCGGGGCAGTTCGTGCAGGGCCGTCAGCTACCGGCCCAGTCTTCCCTGGCAGGCGGGGAAAGCCCCTGTCCAACATGACTATGGACATGATCCTCCGGCGTATGGACGTCGCGGTCACGGTTCATGGTTTTCGGAGCAGCTTTCGTGACTGGGCGGGCGAGATGACCGACACGCCGCGTGAAGTTGCAGAGGCGGCTCTGGCTCATACCGTGGGAAATTCGGCAGAGTTGGCATATCGCCGGGGCGACGCTCTCGCCAAACGGCGCGTCTTGATGGAGACGTGGGGCAGCTACTGCCTCCCGTAGGATCATCGTCTGGCAGGAACGACTAATCGATGAGAATCGAGCGCCAACCCCAACTCTGACGCTTCTTGTTGAGGCTCAAGACAGCGGCACCTGAAACGACATCATCGTCATTCAAATTATGAGCTGTCACGAGATCAGGCGGGATAAAAATTCCACTTTCGGTAAACCCCATTTCCTTTTCCACGCGCACCGTTTCCTTGAATGCACGATAGATAGTGGCCCCGGGCGCTTGCACCGAGGGAGCGGCCGTCACGGCTCGCACGAACGCACCGCGTTTCGCGGAGCGGCATTGGGCGAGCCTCAAAGTTACGCCACCGCCCAAAACGGCGGTCCCCGCGTAATCCGCCAAATGATAGACGCCGTGGGCGTCCACACCGGCCATCCAGTGCAGAACTCCCTTAGCGGAGTTGACCTGGTCGATCACGCCGATCGTATCTGAAAAGACGTCAAAATCCACGCTGTCATCCCGAAGCGACACCGCGTGGAGCAGAAAGCGTCCGCTATCGGAATCATGGTTCGCCCTCACCTTGATAGCTTGGCCGACCACCATGGCTTTGAGGCGCAACTTACTTTCGAGAACGCTGACTTCAGTTGGGAATGGTACCGAGCGAAGGTAGAGCTTGCGGCGCGGCTTGGTCTCCTGCCCTTCGATCGTGAAGCGCTCACCTAAGCAGGCCTCAATCCATGGCAGGGCGCTGAAGAGCAGTTCGTCGGCTTGGGATGCAAAGCGTGCGTAGAAAGCTACGTGGGGCTCCGCGAAAGAAGCCTCAGCGTACCAAGGTGACTGCGATAGTTCCCGCGCCTCGGCCGGAATCCTGTGGCCCGCACGCATCTTGTGGTCGATGACCCGCATCACCTCGCCCTTGGCCTCGGTGAAATGTTCAAGATCGACTAGAACTCGCGCCAACTTCAAACGTACCCCACTAACGAACGCATCGTCTTGTGAGCAGATCAGCGCCTTGCAATAACAACTTACGCGCTGCTCGGCCTCCATGACCAGATCGCCCAATAGTTCCCATGCCCAGTATTCGCCTGACTTCGTCCGGGCAAATTCCAATGCTAAGGTCCGTGCATCCTCATGATTCCCTAGCGCGCGCAGGATCTTGACCTTGTTTAACTTGAGCCAGACATTGTCTGGGAAGCGTCCAATCGCCTGATCGACGAACGGGTGGATGTAGTCGAGATCGCCTGTCTGACCTGACGCAGCCGCTTCCTTGGACGCCTGCTGCAAGACCGTCTCCGCCAGGGCCGGGCGCGACTTCCCATCCTCTGCTATATAGCGCTCGAAATCCTCTTGGCGCAGATTCTCCAGACCCCACATCCGGGCGAACACCATGATTTTGAGGTGACCACCTGAGGCGAGCGCAAGCGCTTGCTGCAAAATGCAACTATGCAGCATGGAGGGCCGGTCGACATCGAGCTTCATATAGGTGCTGAGGTAACGCCTCGCTTCTCCGACAACGGCCGCATTCCATTGATCTTGCGCCCCCTGCTGCTTGAGTTGACGCGTCGCCTTAAAAAGATCCCACCCGAACGCGCCATGGTTGGAGGGGTCGAGCGCGCCGCGCTCGAAGACTTCGACATAAATTCTCACGGCCTGACGATGCTCGCCTTCCCGGCTCAAAGCCCGGGCCTTTTGGAGGTCTTTCGCCCCCTCTTGAAGCAGGCTTAACGCGTAACCGCGTTGCTTCATCAGCAGGTCGTCGTCAGGCGGCACATCCAGTTGGCGGAGCTCGCCCGCATATCGGTTTAGTTCGGGCCCAGGGTCCGTTGACAGTTTCTTGACTAGGTCCACGAGCACCCAGCCAAAGGCGCGAACGTCCCACGCGTCCCGGTCCGCCGCAGCCATACGCTCTAGGCCCATGGCATAGGCCACGTGGAGTTCTCCGGCTTTGCGTTTCTGGAAGACGTCCTTTGACGAGATCACGCCTTCAATCCGCTCGTCAGCAGAGCCACCACCTCAGGGAGCAATGGGCCGACGTTGCAGGCGTTGTCCACCGGTTGGCACGTGGTGAGCATGCTTCTGCCGTTGTACCAAATGTCGATCGTCGCTACCTCGCCGTCGCGCTCGAAGGCATAGCGCACGCACCAGGCGCGCTCGACCAGGCTCGCAATCCTGATACGGCGGTCTCGCAACATGGGCTCGAGCCGGTCATGGTACTCTTGCAAGAAGGGTCGGCTGAGGTTGCCTGGCCCGACGGCCTCCAAAGCGCCGGTCCGCGTCGGCAGCGGCCCATCCGTCAGACTGCCGAGCCGTCGCGCCAGATCCTCGCTCAACGGATTCTTCTGAACGGCCGCCACCCCCTTGACCCTGCCCCTTGCGTTATAGGCGATGTTAAGACGTGCAGTCTCTTCGCCGCGACGGAAGAAATACGCTTCCTGGTACTGGTTATGGACGATCGACTCGATCTCGATCCCCGCCTTCTCCAGCAAAGCCTGCACCTGACCCAGAAGGGCGAACATGACGCCGTCCTGCTCGGACAATCCGAACGTCGCGGCGTTCGACGCCGCTGGTACAACAACCTTATCCGTCGCTACCGAAGCTTCGGTCCGGGCGGCCTGCAGCGTGAGACTGGCGCCGGCCAGCCCCATGTCCCCGCCGATGGTCCTGTGCGGCGGATTAACCAGATAAAGCCGGTCACTCGTCCGCGTCATTGCAGTGTAGAGCCAGCGGAAAGCGTCTGCGGACAACGGGTTTTGCGTTGTGGGGCAACTGACAAAGACGTGCTCCCACTCGCTGCCTTGCGCCTTGTGACAGGTTAAGGCGTAGCCGAACTTGACCTGCAGCGCGTTGAAATAGGGATCGGTCTGAATCTCCAACTTGAAGGCGGGGCCGCCCGGCGTGAGGTTGCGCTTCCTTGTGCGAAAATCGACATACAGCGCCTTCTGCTCGTCGGAGCCGAGCCCCGGACTGTTGTCGTACAGAAGGTTCTCAAGGATCTTTGTTCGGAAGAAGAAGGGTTGCCCCGACTGATCCCTCAATCCGGCGACTACCTCGCGAAAGGCGAGCGCGACCGTGGCGGTCTCGACCTCCTGCGTGTCCGGGTGCTTACGCTTTAGAGCGATCTCTCTGGTCTCAACCGTCGGGTCGGCCTCTTTCACCCAGATAAAATCGCCGTTCGAAATGTACCGGCCCTCGATGAGGGTATTTTTGACGACCATTAGCTTGTCGCCGGCGGTGACCGTCTCCGATCCCGGGAAGAAGGTCTGGCGCGCCGCGCGATTGAAATCTGCGGCCTCGGCGTTCGATCGTGAGATGATTATCGACTTTGCATTGACCGCATAGTCGCAGGACTGGAAGTAGGCGGGCATGAGTTCATCAGGTGCGAGCCTGGAAACTTCAGCCCCGTCAAAATCGAAGCCGATCTTGTTGAAGGTCCTGAGCTCAAGCGCTTCGCGTAAAGGATGGACATTGCGCATAACGGCGCTGTCGGCCTTCTGGCGCACCACGTCCCTTAGCTCATAGCCTTGGATGGCGATGCCGTAGGTCTTTCGCAAATAGTCCTTATCGAGCGCCGGCGAAAAGGCCATGCCAACCGGCGGCAACTGTGCGGTATCGCCGATGAAAATGACCTTCTTGTCGTGGTCATTGTGATCCAAACCGACATGGGTCAGAAAATCCTTCAGCAGATAGCCTGACCCAGCTCTGAAGAACTCTCCCTCCTGATAGACGTCGGACACCAGGGACGCCTCGTCCACTATGAAGACGGCGTTGGCGGGAAGATCATTCTTTTTGATCTCCATATAGGCTTTGAAGGTCTCGGACCCGGCCACACCGCTGTCTGAGTATTCGGAAACCTTCGTGTAGTCATAGATCTTTTTGTGAAGGGTCTCCGCGTAAAATCCGCTTTTCGCGGCGATGACCTTGGCCGCCCGTCCTGTCGGCGCTGCTAGACAAAACGCACGGCCCTGAGCCTCTAGATACCGTCCCAATCCTCGGGTGACGAATGTCTTGCCTGTGCCCGCATAGCCCTTCAGCAGAAAGACGTTTGCTGAGCTGTCCGTCAGAAAGCGGCCAAGTTCAGCGATGAGCTCTTCCTGGCCTGGCGTCAGGCTCTCGCCTCCGAACGCGTCCCGCAGCGTGAAGGCTCCGGTCTCAAGCCGGTCGATAGCTATCACCGCGGGTTCGGATCCCAGGCTCATCGTGGCATCCTCGCCGGCTCAGGCCGCTGCAGAAATTCGAACTTGCTAGTCATACTCGCCCCTCAAACTCTCGCAGCAGTTACAGACCAGCTTTGATAATTCGTTCGCTCTGTCAAAGCCTAGCCCTTAACTTCCCCAAACAGAATTGGACGTCGGGCCGATCCGCTAAAGCTCGGTTTCACGGCCCGCCTAGGAGAGCTTATGGAGCCCCAATACGAGGCCATGGCAGCGGAACTGGAGGCAACCAATGACTATCGGGTGCTGAGACGGCTAGTGCCACGCGGGCCCGCGTCGGGCGTAATGTCCAGTGCCCGGATGGCACTCTACGTGGATGTTGAGACGACCGGCCTGGATGCTCGTCAGGATGAGATCATTGAGTTGGCGATGGTCCCGTTCTGGTATGGACCCGATGGCCACGTCATGGGATGCGGGGAGCCATTCCAGGCGTTCAACGAGCCGAGCCTACCGATAACAGGCGAGATACAGGCCCTCACTGGCATCACCAACGAGATGGTCTCAGGCCATCGTATCGATCCAGTTGCGGTCGTGGAGGTCGCTGCTCCTGCCGTCCTTGTGGTCGCTCACAATGCCGCGTTTGATCGTCGCTTCCTTGAGCGGTTGGACGCGGTTTTCACCACCAAGGCCTGGGCTTGTTCGATGTCACAGATCGACTGGGCGCGAGATGGTCACGAGGGGACGAAGCTTGGCTATCTCGCCCAAGCGTGCGGGTTCTTCTACGACCGACACCGGGCGGTGAATGACTGCTTCGCCGCGATCGAACTCTTGGCGCGCCCCCTACGGAGGGGCGGGCGACCTGCAATGGCGGAGTTGCTCGATCGGGCGCGGGCTCCCACTTGGCGCATCTGGGCTGAGAACAGTCCCTTCGATCTGAAGGATCTGCTCAAGGCGCGCGGCTATCGCTGGAATGGCGAGGCCGGGACCAGCCCCCGCGCGTGGTATGTCGATGTCGACGAGGCATCGGTCCAGGGTGAATTGACGTTTTTAAAGTCCGAAATTTATCAGCGAGAGATCGATCTTCTGACCCGCAGGATCGACGCTCACGACCGCTTCTCTGATCGCTGCTAGTCCCAGCGACACCGGTGGGGCGAGGCCTTGACCTGCCCCCCTCTGGTCCCGCGGTCATAATGGGAGTCCGCAGGCTTCATAGCTGATCTGGGGCTCCGGTGGGAGCGGCCGGGCGGCGCAGCTATTCACGTCGCGCAGCCGACCGGCCGCGTGGTTCAGCCGCACGGTCTCCGGCGCGAGGCCACCATGGGCGGAGTGCGGCCGGACGTGGTTGTAATCGTGCCGCCACCGGCCGATCGGAACCTGCTCTTCTTCATGTCCGTCTCCTTGAGGTTGACGGACTCTCACTCAAACCGAGGGATCAGGAAGGGGGCAGGTCACGAGCGGGCTGGTGGGCCCCGCCCTGCATGAGGCGCACATCGGTTGTCGCGGTGAGCAGATCGCGATAGCTGGACAGGTAGGCTTGCAAAGGGGGCACCTGTGACGGACAGCGGCGAAAGCGCGTTTCGGATCGATCGCGCGATGATAAACCGGCGCATCGAGGGACTGGCGATCTCGGCCGACCTGAAGGCGCTTCTGGCTTCCCTACTCGATACGACCATCGAAATCGGCGGCAAGCTGGTCGATCTCGGCGCTCGCATCGTCGCTTTCGTTCTCGAATTCGCAAGGGCGTACCCCGGTGTCGCCTTTGGTGTCGCAGCAGCGCTCGTACTCTCGTTTCTGATCGGCGCAATCCCAGTGGTTGGACCCTTGTTGACGCCGTTCTTGACCCCCCTGCTCCTCATCATCGGCATCGGGCTCGGTGCGCTCGATGACCTTACCGATGGCGGTATGCTGGTGCGGCTGAAAGGCTTGCAAGGCCAACTCAACGGCGCTGGCGTCGCGTGAGCGAGAGAGTTGATCTGGGCGACGATGCCGCGCCGGCATTCAACGCAGACCTCGAGTGCGTCGTCTCAGATCCGTTGAAGTTCAAGCGCAAGCTGCGCATCGGCGAAGACGCTTACGCGACGATGCGGATGAAGAATGGTGTTCAGGCGCTTTGGGATGTCGGCGGTGTCGCTGCGACCGGCGCAACGGTCGCGGCATCACCGCTCATCGCCGGCAGTTTGTTCGCGTCGACTGGCGGTTTGCTGTCGATCATAGGCATAGGCGCTGCGGCGACACCGATCGGTTGGGTCATCGCGGCGGCTGCGGCGAGCGGCGGCGCTTACTACGGCGTCACCCGGGTCGTCCGGAAGCAGATGGGCGCTATGGTCGATACGATACCGCGTTTCATCAACACGCCGATCGATCTGCTCGGGATGCAACTCTTCGACCTGATTGGCGCGCTCGCGTTGCGGGTCGCATCGATCGATGGCGAGATCGCAGCTGAAGAGCGAGCGTCAATCGAGCGCCATTTCGTTGCGGAATGGGGTTACGACGAGACCTTCACAGCGCGCGCGCTTGATCTGCTGACATCCACCACCGACGAAGCGCGCGTCAAGGTGATTGCGAAGGCACTCGCTGAGTTCCAGGCCTCCAGCCCCGATTGCAACGGTGTCGCAATGCAGACCGAACTGTTGCGATTTTTGCGCGAGGTGGTCGAAGCGGACGGCGTGATCGACGAGCGTGAAGACCTCGCGATCGATGCGATCGCGGCGACCTTCAAAGCTCACAACGAAATCAACCTGACCAAGGTCACCAAGTCTCTTGGCCACTTCGGCGCTCAAGCGGGAACCGCTGCGGCGGCGCTGACGAAACGGCTGAACAGACCGACCTCGCCAGGCGGTTCATAGACTTGCGTTTCGAGAGCCGTCAGTCAGACGTCAGACTCTTCAACAGGACGATCATCGCTTCAGTGTCGCGCTCGCAATAGGTCTCGATTGCCACGCTCAACATCTTTGGATTGCACAGTCGCGCGCTCCCAAATCAGTCGCTTCGGCCAAGCTCTACCCCGCGACTACGGGCGGCGCAGGGTGCCATTCAAACATTCAGCAGATGCCTGACATGCGAGATAAAGCCGTCATTCGCTTTACAGTCGCTGATGTCGCGGAGGCTGAGCAGCTTCTGAAAGACATGCTCAGCTAGGTTGCGGGGGAACTGGCTGCGCATTCGAAAAAAGGGCGGGAGGGGAGCCGTCAGGCTCCCCCTCCCGCCAGGTTGCGGGTCGGGAGAACGTCAATAAACCTGACCCCGTGGGTTCAGAAGATCAGGCGGCAAGCGCCTCGACCTGCAAGCGCAGTCGCTCACGGGCATCATCAATACGGGCGGCATTGGTCTTGACGGACAACTGATCGCAGGACTTGCGGCCGAGGAAGTAGGCGATGCGTTCCGCGTTCGCGCCACTCGGATGAGGCAGCCCTGAAAGGACGCGTCGTCCGTCGAGCACGCCACAGCCAACGAGGTGTTGCAGGCTGGCCGCAGCGCCTTTCCCGAGCGGGACCCAGATTGCCTTGGGCAAGGCGGCAGCCTCCTCGGCCAAATGGCTCTCAATCATAGATCGCAGCACCGGGTGGCCCAGCGGATCGGGCGCTCCCGAGTAGTTGTCGCCATTGGCCAGATACACCGGGTAGCGCAGGGCTGAGGTGAAATGGACCAGATCGCTGCCAGAGGCGAAGAACTCTTGCGCGGAGGTTCGGCCGAACTTCGCCGGTACGCCGACCGCGTCGAGCATCGCGACCAGCGAACTGCGCATCGAGCCACTAAAGCTGGCGGTAGACTTGGCGATCCTAAGCGCTTCATCCTGGGTCTTGTCGGCGGCGAAGGCCTGCTGAAGCGCCTCGATGGCATTGGCAGCCTGGGTTCGGCCAGGAGTGAGGCCGACGAGTACGAGTTCGGCCGAGCGGTTGATGAAGTCGAACGGCGCATAGCTGACGCTGACGGTACCATGTTCGCCGATGGTCAACTCGGCCGGAGTCTGACCGCGCCGGTAGGCAGCGAGGTCGACGGTGCGGGCAGCATTGATGAAGGTCTGCATGAGACTTTTTCCTTGAATTTCGGGGATTGGATATGTGGGATTGAAAAGCGTTCGGGCGTCAGTCGGCGAGAGACTGCAGCTGGGCCTTGAGCGAAGAACGCAGGACCCTTTCCCAGCCTTGGCCGGAGACGATGCCCCAGTTGCCGGCGCTGTTCGGCCTCCGCCAGTAGGGCCTGGATTGGCGCGACAGCATCTCCAGCGCCTTGAAATAGTCCGGCTCTGTCCGCTCCTCGCCCTTACGCCCGATGTGATAGCCGTCAGCCCTGCGAACCTCGGGCCAGAAGCGGGACTGATCCCCCGCCACCGGGATGAAGACATAGTCGGCTTCAGCCTCAGGTTCGGCGACTAAGTCGTCGTTGACCACCGCCTCGGGGTCGACTTCGACGTCCCGACCCCAGTCGTCGCCCAGCGGCGCAAGAGCCGCGATGGCCGGCCAGATCGAGAAGCGGAAGCCCTTGCGTTGCAGCCATTCCCGGGCCGAAACGGGTGTGATCGCACCATTCTTGTCGAACACGGGCGACGTCTCGGTTTTCTCATAGGCAGCGTTCTGGATGCGCTTTTGAGAAACCCCACTCAGGACCGCCAGCTCCTGCGGTGAAAGTGGTGTTCCCTCATCATAGGTCAGCCGGGCAAGAGCCTTGGTCGCGACCATTTCGAGATCGCCATAGGGATAATACTGTCGGCCGGCCGGAACCGGGGCTAGCTGCAGCAACTGTGCAATTCGTCCGGTCAGGTCGCGTACCCACTGGCCGACATCCTTTCCCTGCTCGAGCAACATGATCTGGGAGGGGGAGAGGTCGGTCCGGCCGGCGCGATCCCAGGGGGTGAAAATGCCCAATGCGGCGAAGCCCAGCAAAGCCCGGATTTCTTCGAAAAAGAACGGCCAATGAAAAACATCCTCGGTCGCGAACTGGACGCTGCGCCAGTCGAGCTCGAGACCATCACCTGCACGCAAGGCATCGAGACTGCATTGGCTTTCCGAGACCACAGCGCGGAGGGCTGCCATGGCGATTGCCGCCCTCCGTTTGTCAAAGGCGAGCTCCACGATCTCGCCCGTGTTTTCAAGCGCCCGGAGCACGCAGTCCTGCTCGGTGTTCCATACGAGATAAGTGTCGAAATCCGACATACGCGCGTCGAATGCGTCTCTCAGGGAAATGGTCATCCAAGCAATCCTCAAATTATCGGGTATTTTTTGACTGCCCGATCTCCCGGGCGGCGATGAGGGTGTATGACGCGGCGGACCCGGCGCGTCAATCGCCCGGGACGGCGGGCATCAATTTTCTCCCGGCTATCCCCGTATGGACGTGTCGCTGAGGTTCGCCCCTGCAAAGGACTGAATTGATCAGGAACTGGACACGGCAACCACCTCCTGACACTGTTTCTCGACCTTGCTCCGAGCGCCTTCCGGCGAGAGCTGGCGCAACGCTGCGGGGGGCTCGACGTCGGCGCGGTGTCAACGGTGGCCGATCGATCTACAAGCGGCGTTTTCGGGGGTCTGAACGCCGCGCAGCCGGACGTTCTCATTTCCGGCTCGGACGGTTTGCTGGCGATTGAGGTCAAGCTGGGATCCAGCAGCGATCTCCGTCAGGTCCTGAAGTACGCCCTCCTGCTGTCCAGCCTCGCGGAGGGAAGGCGTTGCGGTTTGACCTATCTCACGCAGCGTCCGTTCGAACGCCACTGGCGCGGCTTGGCGACGCCTGACGAGGTTAGAGCAGCAGCTCTGGCTCACCTCCAAGGCTTGGATCGGCTCGGCCAGATGTCGCTCACGCAGAGCCATAAAGACGACATCGAGCGCACGCTACTCAACATGCGCCTGACCAGTTGGCGCTTCTCGGACCTGGACAGCCTCCTCGCCGATTGGTCGCAAGCGCCCATCGACAGCGCCGGTGCAGAGACACTTCATCGACTGTGCTTGGGGCTGCGCCGCGAGTTGGAGGCTCGAGGCTTATCGGAGGGCTAGGCCAGCGTCTCCTCGTCCGCATGGGCGGATTCTAGGTGTTATTGGAGGAGTTTCAGGGGGAGCAGATCACGCCCTCCCACATATGCGACGCCGCCGGCATCGATTATGAATCGTCAATCGACGGATGGGGCATAGCTCGACGCTGCCTGACCGGTCACCACGTCAGAGTAGGTCTAGACCATGTCGTCCCGAAAAACTGTTCCTGTCAGGACGTCACTAGGGGTGCTGACGAACGATGGCGCGATCCAGCCTAGTACATTTGGAACCTTGAGCGATGCGGAACGGCATGATCTTGCCGGCAAGTTTGACCTGACCGCTGAACAACTGGAACTCGTCGTCAACGAGACCGACATGATTGCTGCGAAATGGATTTGTTCCGACGAGATCGAGTCACTTTACCGCGCCGACGACGTTCAGAAGGTTCTTGCGGGCGCTTTGGTTTTCACAAAATCGCTGCAGGATGTCGATCCGAGCCGTAGGTTCGCACTGCTTGATAGTTTGAAAACTCTGAACCCCGATTGGGATAAGCCGGACAACTGGCCCAACGAGAAGCAGCGGCGCGAGCTTGAAAAGACCAAAAAGCTTGGCCGAAACTCAAGCGTGTCTGAGCGATCATCCTTAGCTGTCGATAGTCTGATTCAGGCTTGGACCGACGCGACGCACAGGGATGCCGGGCAGGGGGAAAATGGCATGTCAGCTCTAAATTTCTTCCGCACGCTGTTCCCCTTGATGCGTCTGCGCGGCCCGAGGAGCCTTTTCACCACTGTCCGTGTCGACGTCCCTCTTGAACGCCTCCAGTCCTTTGCAGAGGTGATGGACAAGGAGTTCATCAAGGCCGTTGATCGCCGACGGTCGGCGAAGGCGAATTCCTGACGGAAAAACCTTGAGGCAGTAGGCGACAGGCGCGTTTGCATGCCTTTATTAGATCGCTCCATTTAACCTGGAGCGCCAAAAATGGTTGCCTACGATCAAGACCGGCCTTTGCCGGATAAACTGTCACTTCTTACGATCCGAGAAGCCATCGACCGTCTCCGTATCGGTCGCTCAACGTTCTACCAACTGGTCCAGGATCGCAAGATCCCACTCCGCAAGATCGGCGGAGCAAGCCGTGTCCGGTCCGACGACTTGGACGCGTATATCCAGAACCTCCCGAAGATGGACACTCCAGAACCGGAGGTCTGGTAATGGCGCGCCTGGATATTTCCCAGCTGCCGGTCCCCCCGGCACGCTACCGCATCGACCGGCTCCCTACCGATCCTGAAGGCAGGCTTCTCTTCGAGACCCGTAGCTTTTCGCGGAAGGAAGACTCCCTTCGGGCAACTGGCCTGCGGACCGTTTGCAAACTCCCCATCTACGACCAGAAAACGGCAATCGACTTGGCGGACCGTCTCGATGGTCCGATTAGCGGGTGTGACGAGTGCCTGGCGTCGAGCCGGTATATGCGGACGCTCCGTATCAAGATCATCGGCAACCTATGGCAACTGTTTGAAGCTGAAGGACTGCAGCCGGATCAGTTGAAGTTCTTCACCGCCATGCCGAAAGGGTGGGAATTCACGCCCGAAATGCTGGATGATGTCGACCCCGCAAACCTTCTCGAACGGTTTCGTTCGCAGCTTCGGCGGGCAGGGTCTGACGATGTTGATGGCTGGCTGATCGCAGCAATCCACGCCGAATTTGAACCCGAAACCATCGTCTACAAGCTGCACGTCCACGGCTTTGCGACCCCCAATCTGATTGCCGTTATTGATCGTCTCCGCGCGCTTCCTGCCTATCGTTTCAAGCCCAATCGTGCGCCGCCGATCCAGGTCAGCCGCAAGCCGCTCAGAGACCTGCCCTATCCCCTCGGATACCCCTTCAAGAGCTTCTGGCCTTCCCGCTGGATCGGCCCCGTAGGCGACAGCGGCATCGTCAAGCGGCAGTCTTTCCCCAGCCGCATCCCCGAACCCTATCACAGCCAGGTCCTCGTCTGGCTCGATCGCTGGGCGGTCTCCGACACGATCTTGCTCATGAAGCTGCGTGTCGGCCCCGACGGCTTCGTCATTTCACCCCAACAAAACGCCCACCAATTTGAGGAGAGCTGAGAATGAACCCCTGCGAGAACCACTCTAACCTGACGGCCCTTACCGTAGATCAAGCCTTCGATGATCGATTAGCTAAATGGTGGGGACAACACAGCGTGCGCAGTCTTATGGACGGCGCTGCACATCAACAACATGGAGCGCGCGAAAACGGGGAATTCGGGGAGACCGCGCAGCTCACTGACCTCAACCAGCGCTTCCAGGTCGCACATGAGGTGCAGCCGTGAACGTCCGGGCAACGGCTTCAGCGGGGCTGGATGTCTCGGGGGCGACAGCACCCAGCGGCGCGAAGTGGATCCACTTCCGGAAAGCCTCAGAATCGGCCTGGATTCGACAATCGATGCTTGTACTGGACGAGCGCGGCGCAAAACGTCGGCTTGTCGAGTGCGGTATCTCACTGATTGGCCCGGGGTGGAAGCGGGCGCTTGAGCGGATTGATGCGCTCTCCGACTTCCCGCCAGCGATGATCATCGAACAGCCCGGCTGGGCTGGGTCTTCGTTCGCGATGATTGACGGCACTGTCTTCTCACCAGGAGGCGAATCGTACGCGCCCATAGCTTTCGACGTCGATACGACGAAATGCCAGACGGGCGGATCGTTCGAGACGTGGAAGTCCGATCTTCTTATGCCGCTGATCGGTCAATCGATACCTCTCAGTTTGTTCGCTATGGCCCTGGCTTCCCCGCTGTTGGAGATAACGGGCAGATCAGAGAACTTCGGCTTGGAGATCGTCGGACCAGCCCGGTGCGGCAAATCCACATGCCAATTCCTAGCCGCTTCCATGGCTGGCCCAGTCAAGAATGACTCGGGTGGCAAATACTGGATTTCGTCAGACGCAACATCCGATGGTTTTGAGACGGCGATGGCTGGGCACTCCGACATGCCCATGCTTATCAATGAAGCCAATCTCTTTTACGCTGATTTGGCCCCTAGAGCGCGCGGGGACAAGTTGAAAGCGTTGGCGTTCCGCTTGGCTCAGGGGCACGAAAAGACCCGGCACAAGGAGGGTAAACCACGGTCGCATCGCTTTATCTATATAATGTCGACAAATGCGCCGCTTGCGAGCTTGCTTCCTGCACAGAGCAGCGCGACGGCAGAAGCGGCTGCTGATCGCCTCATGACACTTACAATCGACACCGCGCGTCCGCACCGCATCTTCGACTTCGTGCCCGAAGGGTATGATGATGCCGAAGGCTACGCCAAGGCGTTGGAGCGGGTCGCCCAAAACCACCATGGCCACGCGATGCGGAAGTTCCTCATCGCGCTGGTGGACGATCGAGCGGCCGACCCGGAGAAGCTGCTTCGTCGCATCGATAAGATGATGGCGAAGTTCAGAGCGCGGACTTCAACCGGCAGGCTTGGCGCAGTCAACTCGCGCATAGCTGATGCCTTTGCCCTCGCTTACGCGGCGGGTGAACTCGCCAAACGGTACAAAGTGTTCCCACCCGAGATCTACTTCGGTCCCGCCCTGGCAAAAACGTACGCCTTGGTGGCCGGCAGCAGGACTTCCGGCAGAACATTCGACGAAATGGTGGAGCACCTTGCGAGTCTGCCGGGGGTCGTCGATCTGGATGTCTCCGTACTCGCGAAGATGGACGATATGACGTTCAATGCAGTGCCGGCGTTCATCCGATCAAACCGGGCTGGCGACCGGGAGACATTGGTGCGGCCGGTGACCTTGGAGAAAGAGATTCCGGGCTGGAAAAAGTTGATCAAGGGCACTGACGTCAAGACGCGCTGCAAGCGTGATGAGGACCATCTTACCCAGAAGCGCCAGGTTCGCCGCGGTAAGGCGGACCGGATGATCGTCCTCGTCGCTCCACCCTGCTGATGGGCCCGCCGACATAGCGTGCTTGGTGGTATGGGTCTGATGCGCAAGTGCGATAGCGCATCAGACCCGAACGCCACCCGACGGGCCCTGCTCTTGGGAGATCATAATGGGCCGCTGTTGACTCATCTCGGATGTTGGGAAGGTCCGCTTTGGGCGGATCGCTCTGCTCCAAGGAGGCGACGCCGAAGGAGGCACGCAGCCTCAAACGCCCGGCGCGGCCAGTCAGGTCCCAAACGTGGAGATGCGTCACAAGTTTGCCGAAATTGGGAAATCGCGGGTCTTGAAAACAACGCGGGAGCTCACACCTATGGTTGAAGCGGCGTTGACCATAACGGCGCGCTGCGGATCAAACCATGAAGAGGGGCAATATGGCCTTGAATACTACGCCGCAGGCGGAAACCTATCTTGAGGGTCTGGTCGAGACCCTCGCCGTCAGTGACGCGCGGTATGAACAGGCCGAACGAAGCTATAAATCGCTGGGCGACTGGCTCTGCCGCCCAGAGTCGTCCGTGCGCGAGTACGGGCCGAAGGTCTACATCCAGGGCTCGTTTGGCCTTGGCACGACCATCCGCCCGATCTCGGATGAAGAAGACTACGACGTCGACTCGGTTTGCGAGTTCGAACACCTTACGTCCGGCCACCTCACACAAAAGCATCTGAAGGAGTTGCTGGGCGCCGAGATCGCCGCCTATCACCGCGCGCAGAACATGACGAAGCCCATCCGCGAGGGGCGGCGCTGCTGGGTGCTGAATTACGCCGACGGCGCGCAATTTCACATGGACGTTGTGCCCGCCCTGCCGAACGGCACGCGGCAACGCGTGCTGCTCGAAAGCCGTGGTCTTGATGCTCGCTTCGCTGCGACCGCCATCGGCATAACTGACAACGAGCACGCGGCCTACGAAGTTCCGAGCAACGATTGGCCCAGGTCGAACCCCAAGGGCTACATCCAGTGGTTCCGCAGCCGCATGACGGTTCAGTTCGAGAAGCGCCGCCGCATACTTGCCGAGGCTGCAAAGGCCAGCGTCGAGGACATTCCCGAGTACCGCGTGCGCACGCCGCTCCAAAACGCGATCATGATCCTGAAGCGTCACCGGGACATGCGCTACGACGGCGACCCCTGCGACAAGCCGATCTCGATCATCATCACCACGCTGGCCGCTCACGCCTACAATGCCGAGGACAATATCGGGGACGCGCTGGTGTCGATCCTCTCCAATATGGAGAGCGCGATCATTTACCAAAACGGCAAGTACCTCATACCGAATCCGAGCGACCCCACCGAGAATTTCGCGGACAAGTGGGAAGCGTTCCCCGAACGGGCCACCGCGTTCTTTGCCTGGCTTGAGCAGGCACGTACCGACTTCACGACCATCGCCCGTTCCGTTCAGCGCGAGCGCATGATCGAGACCGCCAGCACGGCCGTCGGAGAGCGGGTCGCCAAGGCGGCTGGCACGAAGGGCTACGGGGGGGCGCTGCGCGCGGCATCCGTCGCTCCTGTCGC
Source organism: Brevundimonas sp. DC300-4 (assembly GCF_049897365.1). NCBI lineage: Bacteria > Pseudomonadati > Pseudomonadota > Alphaproteobacteria > Caulobacterales > Caulobacteraceae > Brevundimonas > Brevundimonas sp. DC300-4. The sequence continues at coordinate 131,093 of NZ_JAFCWC010000004.1, read as the reverse complement.
TGCAGTCGCTCCGACGTTTCCGAATGAGCCTCGCGTTCCTACCAGTCCTCGGGGCTTCGGTTGATCTGGTGGGTCAGCCAGCCTTCGCGGGCCGAGCAAGAACGAGCAGATGTCGCTGAACTTCAGGAGCGGTCGGCCTGGCTGACAAACGTCACCTTCGGACTCGACGGGCTTCAGCTCGTGGCCGACTTCACGTTGGCGGTGGGCGAAGAGGCGATCGATCTTAGAATTTCCTATCCCGACTTCTTCCCCGACGTAGCGGCTGCAATAGCGCCGAAGGAGCCGGGTTTGCTCTCCGGTCACCAGTGGGGCCCGGCAGGCGAGTTGTGTCTTGAGCATCGGGCGGACAATTGGACGTCTAATGTCACTGGCGCGATGATGATTGAGAGCGCCTATCGTTTGCTGTCAGGCGAGGCCGACGTAAACGCACCAACGCTTCCATCGGCCCACAATATGTCGCTGGGGCAGGAAGTCCGCTCCTCGACATCGCGGTTCCTGCTGACGGATTCAGCGAGTGACCATCTCCTATCGATCGCGGTCGATGCTCCGGCGGACGTCAAATTCATCGACCGCTATTTCGATAAGACTTGGTTCGCGCAACCGACCGAGCTGTCGCGTGATGGCGAGGCCTTGTGGCAAGAGGCGCCCATCTACAAGGACGACATTCCGGTCGTTCGCAGCGGTAAGGTCCTTCGCCTTCGCACAGATCAGTCGCTGCCCCAGATCCTGACACTTGAGAAGCTTCAGGAGCTCGTTGCTGGTGGGTCGCTAGAGGCTTGGGTGGGCGAGTGGACCGGAGAGACTTGGTTGTCGGTGGTGCTCGTGAGGGGCGACACGTCGCGGCTCTTCATGCTGCTGTCAAAGGGTACGACGGTCTTCAACTACAAGACGATCAGCATCCCTCCTGCGACTCCGCGCTTGCCTCCACGCCATGTCGAGTTGGCCGAGAAGCAGGTCGCTGTCGTCGGCTGTGGTTCCGTTGGATCAAAGGTAGCCGTCTCTTTGGCGCGCTCGGGCGTGAAGAAGTTCCTGCTGATCGATGCGGACCTTTTCTATCCGGGCAACATCGTTCGGAATGACCTCGATCTCCGCGCTGTCGGCGCAAATAAGGCGAAGGCGGTGGGACGCGCGATCGAGTCTGTCCAAACGGAGGCGGACGTCACCGTCAGCAACATTGCCCTAGGCGGCCAAGAAGCCAGCGAGTCGACGAGCCTCGCCATGAGGCGATTGGCAGCATGCGATCTGATCGTAGATGCGACGGCCGACTCTGCTGTCTTCAATCTTTGCGCATTGGTCAGTCGCAATCAGAAGAAGCCGATGGCCTGGGCCCAAGTGTACGCCGGTGGAGTGGGCGGAGTTGTCGCGCGGGCGCGGCCTGACCTGGACCCTCCGCCAATGAATGCCCGGGCGCAAATCCACAACTGGTACGCGGACCGAGGCGTGCCGTGGCTTGAAAACGAGGGGGTAGACTACGACTTGCTTCCAGCGGACCAGCCGCCGATGATTGCAGATGACGCAGATGTCGGCGTTGTTTCTGCTCACCTAACACGCCTTGTCGTCGACACCCTGCTACGCCCGACTGAGTCGGCATTCCCATTCTCCGCGTATTGCATCGGGCTGGCGAAAAGCTGGATCTTCGAGGCACCGTTCGACACTTGGCCCATCGAGTACGCCCCTGACGGAACCTGGGGCGCGACGTTTGAGGAAGATGCGGGCGAAAAGCTCAAAGAGTTTGTGGCGAAGTTGGTGCCTCCAAAGGATGCGGGCGATGCGGATTGAGATTGATCCCGCCGTTCGCCGCCGACTTAAGACCGAGCTGCGATGGTCAGGCCGCCGCGAGATCGGCGGCGTGCTCATGGGCGAACAATTGGCGGCCGGACATTTTCGGGTGATCGATCTTTCAATCGACACCATTACCGGGAGCGCAGCGCATTTCGTTCGAAGCGAAGCCGAGCACGTTGCAGCACTGCACGACTTCTTCGAGCGCACTGGCGGTGACTATGCGCGGTATAACTATCTCGGCGAGTGGCACTCTCATCCGAGTTTTCGCGTTCGCCCTAGCGAGACCGACGTCGGCTCGATGACGGATTTGGTAGAGGGCGAACGCAACATCACTTTCGCCGCGCTGCTGATCGTGCGGTTGGATATGTGGCTCCACCTACGCCACTCGATCAGCCTGTTTGTTCGGGGACAGCCGCCCCAGATGATTCACATGAGCTAGGGGGGCAGCATGGGCCACAAAGACTATTTCATTCGCTCGGCTATCGACTTCGCGTTTCGACGTAAGCATCCGGCCCTTGCCCTGATCATTGCTGGAACGGGCCTGCTTGCGGCGCTCCTAGCGGGCATCGCGTTTAGTGCCACGGTCCCGTTGTCGAACGGAAACCTCCACTTCAGCTTCAGTATGGAAGGTAGCGGGGCTGTTGTGACCTGGGCAGCGCTTGCCGTCGCGCTTCTTCTTATCTTGTCGGGGCTCGTATGGCTCTACGCCGACTGGAGACGGGCAGACCGTCGCCGGGTCTTCGCAATCGAGTTTCGTGGACTTCGCGACTGGAACGGCACGCCGCTCGTGCAAGCCATCCCTCCCGCAATTGAGGGGCAGCGAGTCGAAATTCTCGTAGACATGCGCCAGGGCGTCGCCGACGGATTCATCGTCGCGCCAGAGACGGCAATCGACCGCCTGTTGTCGCTGCGAACAATACTCGATCAACACGAGGACGGGCGAGATCGGGCGGACATGACTCACGTTGCCGGCGGACTCGCGCCGGTGCCGCTCAGCTTTCTGGCCGGTGTCCTACTCGACGACGAGGCGGCAATCACATTCTTCGACTGGCATCGCGATACTCGGCTCTGGAACGAGCTCAATGGTCCGGATGATGGCGAGCGATTCATTGTCGACGGGCTCGACGGTGTAGCAGCAGGCACGTCAGAGGTGATCGTGACGGTCTCTGCCTCCTATCGCGTAGATGAGCCGGCCGCTGTCGCGCGTATCGGCGCGTTGCCGATTGTGCGGTTGAGCCTTCCAACAACTAACACCGGAAACCACTGGTCCGGCGACAAGCAACAAGCACTCGCCCGTCAGTTCTTGGATACGATGGGTGAGCTCAAGAATCGCGGTGTCCGTCAGGTGCATCTGTTCTTCGCCGGGGCTAACAGCCTCGTTCTCCGGTTCGGTTCGGTCTACGACAAGCGCAATCTGCCTGCGCTCAACGTGTACCAGTACGAAAGCACGACCTTCACTTGGGGCGTGACGATGCCCGTCGCAGGAGGCGCACGACCGAATGTCGTGTATCCCCCAGCCTAGCGGGTTCGCTGTGCTCCAAGTCATGGCTGGCAAGGTCTAGACTTTGCGCGGGGTCCAATGTCCGCTTCTGGCGCAACGAAGACCGTGACGACCACTTAGCTGACGTCTGACTGGGTTCGTTCAACGACCAGTTTCCGCTCATGGCGCTAGCAGCTCGTCTAATGGCGCTTTTGTGGCGCGCTCAAATGTCGGGATACTCGTCGCCAACGACGCGGTTGACCTCAACCTGACCCTCGATGAAGTAGCCCAAGTCCTGACGCATCGCGGCGGCGGCGGCCCGCTCATCGGCCGTCAAGTCCGCGGCCTCCAAGTATATGAAGTCCTCCGACCCCCCACGGCCGTTTGGCGTGTCCAAGCCCAGTCCCACTAAACGCGCAGCGTTTGGCCGGGCGATCACTGCGGCTTTGCAGCGAAGGTAGAGTTCCAACCTGCGGGCCTCACGGTAGTCCTCGTAGGACTCGCGTCCTAGATCGTGATGGGCGACTAGCAGCACATAGACGACATCCGCGTTCGCTTGGGACGGGACAAGGCTCGAGACCTTCCCTTTCGCGTCCAGCGCGCGCACGGCGCGTTGCATGACCGCTTCGGACAATACGCGGCGGTCGAACCGATCCTCCGCGGCCATGATGCGGACGATCTTTTCGATGTCTTGAATGGGGACATCGTTGCCGAACACCAGGTCGTTGTTCACCGCCGCCACGGTGATCCGGTCGATCCATGAATCCCAGACGGCTGCGCGCAGATTGAGCGCCTGCGCAGCTCTGAACTGCGGGTGGACAATGAGCGCGTTCCACGTCCCAGCCGGAGCTGTGAGGGGCCGCAGTCGGTCGGGAAACCCCCTCTCGTTTGCCAAGTAGATCGCAAGCAGATCCTTTTCGCTCGCTGCATAAGCCAACCCGCCTGCGCCTATGAGCGCCTCTTTGGCGCGCAGGTAGGCGATGAAATCGGGTGTCGTCGAAAGGGCGGGCATGACCGCCGCGAGAGTGTCCTCGTCAAAGACATGGACCCACCCCTGACAACCTTGCACTTGGCCGACTGTGTAGAGGCGCTCATCGCCCGCAACACCGGGATCGATCGCCAAGCCGTCGACACCCGCTCGTGCGCGGGCAGCCTCCGTCGCCGCCGGCGCAACGCAAATCCTATGGATGTTCACCCTAGCAGCCGGCGGGAGAGCGACGGGTAAGCGTTCGGTGCATCGGACGTCGAGATAGACCCTGTCGGGACTACGCCGAATCCAATGCTCAGCCGTGCGAAGCTGAGCAGCGGATTGCGTGATCGCGCTTCGGTAGTAGCGCGTCCAATCCAAGGTCTGATCGCCAGACTCTGGATAAGCGCCGCCTTTGTCGGAAAACAGCAGCACATCATCGCCAAACACGACGATGAGGTCCGCCAGCTCCCGGTTCAGCTCCTTGTACGGGTTGGGATAGGTCCAAAGTTTCAGGAAGGACCGATCCGCGATCTCAGCGAGGAGGCGCTCGGATGGCGTCAGGCCAGCGGCCCGCTGGAACCGGGGCGGCCTCATTTCACGTACTCGCCGCTTACCATCACTGTCCTTTCGAACCGCGGCCGACGCTAGCCGCGGACCGGGACGGTGTAGTCTTGGCGCGCCCCAAAGGCGAGAATCTTGAGGGGTCTAGCTGGCAAGGGGCGGTGCAGATGTTTGACCTCCTCCTGGGCGTGCCCGCCGAAAAGAAAGATGCCGTTGGTGTACAGCCAGACCGATATCTACAGAGGCGAAATCGGCCTGCCGAGAGTCCGAGTCCTATTGCGATACCAAGGTCCGACAGCGGCGCGGGGAAGACTGAAGAGGGCTATTTCTTGTTTGCTCGCAGTTCGGCCAAGCGAGGTGCCAGCCGATCTAGAACCCGGCGTGTCCCATCCGCGCTCAGCCACCAAGGGCCCGGCCGAATTCCTGCCTTTGCTGTCGTTAATTCAAACAGTTCCAATTCGTCTGAACTCGGTGGGTGGCCAAGCGCCAGCGCCGCAAGGTCCTCGACAGTGCTGGAAAAGCCCCCGTACGAGAGGACCTCATCGGTGCCAAGAGCCTCAATGTCCAAAACGATCTCGAACTGCGAGTCGCCGTATTTTCCGATGCCCAACGAGAAACCTGGGATTGCTTCGCGGTGCGTCTCACATGCCTCTCGGAATTCTGAGTCGGCGTAGACCTCCACAAGGTTTAAGATGACTTGGTCATCTGACGGGGTCTTCACGAAGATCACGCCCTGCAGGTTATTTGGCGGCACCCCGCCTTTGAATTGTTTTGCGAGCGACAAGCTAGCCGTCCAAGCGGCGATGGATTCCGGTAGAGCCTCGTTCGCGAGGAGCTGCCAGACGCGATCTTTCTCATGCGCTTCTTGCCGGTAGCAGAGCTGGCCGCACCTTCGGAACTGGCTCGGTAGGGAGCTACAGGCCTCTTTGAGCGCCGCTCCTCGTCGGATCTTTTGCTTGTGGCTACCGCCTCGCTGCCATTCGTTGATCGCGGTCAAGACTTCGACGTTGAAAACAGCCACCCGCCCCACCTCCGGCGAACCGGCCACCCGCCGGACTGCGCCGGATGTCCGCTCTCCGGTACGATGTCAATGTCCGCTAGTGGCGCTTTGCGGAGGCTAATCCTCGCACGGTTTCGAGCCAACGCCAGCAGTGGATAGTGGGTTCGCCGCAGATGACCCCATTGGCCTCGCAGGGGGCCTAGACGGCCCTGTGAGCCAGTTCGAGGGCGGGCTCGGATAGGCTCAAGGATGGCGCCAGGACGCCAACCGACGGGGTCCTCGGGACACCTGGATCCAAGTGCCTAACCCTGACGTACGAGCCAACGGCACCCGGTTTTAAAGCCTTTTCAGAACTGCCTGGTCCGAAAAGAGGGCGACCAGCTCGTAAGCTTATACAAAAGTCATTTCCGGCGGTTTCGCTCGTCGTCATGGCGTCCAGAACCGCATCCGTGGTCGCCTTAGCCCCCTTCCGACATAGTCGTCCGACGCGGCCTCATGTGCACCAGCAGCGTCTCTCGGGGCTTGATGCGATAGCGGCCACGCTTAATGGAATACCGCCCCAAATCCAGCTCCGTCATAGTCCCGGAGTCCCTAAGCACGATGGTCTGCGACGTGACCGATGAGGCGACGGTCCAATGGCTGTAGGTGGGCGTCGATACGTTGAGGATGAGCGCGGAACGGCCCGAGGCCATGATGTCGACCATCCCTTCGATGAAGGCCGCATCTGTCTCGAAGACGGCCCTGCGGAAGGGGCGGGAGACGGTCACAGAGCCCCCCAGCGGCTTACGGAACGCGGGGAACGCCAAGTCCGCGGCCTTGATAAGGTCTCGCCCGTTCAGGCCTGAATCGATGGCTTTCCGGAGAGTCCCACTGGGGACCGACGCAGCAAGCGTCACAAACAGGCTCCGGTGCAATGGCGTTCGCGGTCGTTTGAAGCCAACGAGGTCAAGAGCATTGATAAGCGCGTAGAGACCGCACAGCCCGTCAAAATCCCCCTGTCTCGCGGGCCTCATGATGGACGCTCCGGGGCGGGTTCCCGATGGCCCGGCATCAGTATTCCTCCGCCAGCATGACCGTCAGGACGCGCACGCATTTGTCGGCGTCCGAGGGGTCTACAGCGTGCGATGCGAGGCTCTGGTCGTAGTAGTCAATCTTCCAAAAGATCCGCTGCCCGGACACCGTGACGGCGCCAAAGTCGTGCTCGCCGTAGGGGTCATTGTCCTCGTTGAAGTCGTTGGCCTTAGCGATCGCCAGCATCGCGCCGACAACTCCCTCCGGCCCCATCGACATAACGCCCTGTGTCATCAGGATGCGGCCCCCGACGTGGGTTTGGCGAAGTTGATCATTGAGCGTGCGGACGCGCTCGCGTCTTTCGACGGACATGGAATTTCTCCTATTTGGACATGAGTCGTCGCGCTCTGGCGGGATGCCGGAACGCCGGGGTAGGCCTGCTTGTGAGGTGGGCTAGTGGTGCGGCCTGGAGCCGCCGCAGGCAGCCTTAGAGGCTGTGAACGAGTCGACGCTGAGCGTCGCTGTCACCATCGATGTAGCGCTGGGTTACTTCGATGGACTTGTGGCCAGCGAGGAGCTGGACGTCCCGCAACGTGGCCCCGGATCGATGGGCGTTGCGGGCGGCGTTGGTGATGAAAGTTCGGCGTCCGGAGTGCGAAGAACACCCCGCTGCGCCGACCTCGGCAAACAGCGCGACGAACCAGTTAACGATGCTGTTGGGGCGAAGGTGACCGCCTTTGGCGGACGTTACCACCGGACCGATCCGGACCGCCGGAGGGGCTAGCTTCGTGAGCGCCTTGCGGAGGTCCGGGTGCATCGGGATGCGCCGGCCACTGCCCATCTTGGCGATGGTGTCAGGGATGGCGATCGATGAGCCGACCTTTGAGTTGGCGTCCAGCACCATGGACCAATCCAGCCCCGCGATTTCGCATGCCCGGAGGCCTGCTCGAAGGGACAGAAGGATGATGACTTGGTCGCGCTTTGCGAGCGGTCGGACTTGGGTAACGGATAGGGCCTTTCGGATTACGGGGTCGGTGAGTGACTTGGCCTGTCGGCCTGCCATGGCAGTGCTCTATGTTGTGGGTGTGGGTGTGGGTGTGGGTGGGTACAGCTGGTTGGCATGCCCCAAACACATTAAGCACATCGCTACGCGCGCGTCAACATAATATCCAATTAAATCAGCACGTTATCGGTTAACGACCGGACATTGACTTTGTCGCTCTCTGATCGGTCGGCTGACGATCCATGAGCTCTTTCAAAGCGGGCACCTCTGTGTTGCGTTGAACTCTACCGCCCTGGCGTGCCGGCGATTCCCTCAGCGTCGGTGCCCGTCAGCCCAATAGTATAGAGGGGGGAAAGCGCCGTGAGTGAGCTGGGAGGGATGACTGCTTCTGACTCCTTACGAACGTGCACCGCATCCGCTCTGGGGCGACGCAGAACCTAAATCCGACGCGCGGTTCACCTGACAACGCCGCTGCGCTGTGCAAGCACCCAAGCCAGCGCAGTTGGACGATCCAGGATTGCAGCCTCGTCATCGCTAAGGTCGCCAGCTAGCACGCAGGCGGGGCAGGCGGTCACGCATTCGGGGACCACGCAGTTGAGGATCCGTTCGATCTCCGCCAACAGGTCAGGCAGCAGGTCCAACGCCTGTATGGAAAAGCCAGCCCCGCCTGAAGCCTTGTCGTGCAGAAAAAGAGACACCGTTCGTACATCGGCGGCGTCCGTGCGCCGCGCGATCGCGATACCCATTTCGTCAGTTTCAATACCGAGCCGGCGGGCTAGCGCTTCGCGCAGCGCCACCGCGAGCGCCAACCCTGCGCCAGGCTTTGGCCAATCCGCCGGCTGAAACTCCAAGACGTCCGTGCTGATCTGATGGCCCAGCCGAAGGTTGGTCTTCAGCGCATACTGGCGGGCGGGACCGCCGCACTCCGTTTCGCTCCCCACGAGCGGCCGATGCGGTCCGGCGGCCTGTTCGTCCGCGCGGCCGCAGCGCAGGCAAAGACTATACCCATCGCCGTCAGGTCCAGCGTTGCAGAAGAAAACCGTGCCTTCCCGCGTCGCACGCCACCGCCCTGCAAGTCCCTGCGGCAGAGGCACCCAATCGGCGCCACGAGCCGAGACGGCAGTGGGTTCTGGCGGGACATAGGTCACGACGTCAGCATCGGCGTGAGGTTCCGCCCGGAGATCGACGGCGAATCCCGCAGGCTGAAGATACTCCACCCAAGCGGCCGCGTTCGTGCTGCAGGCGGGACATTCAAGTTGCGCGAGATCTCGATTCCGCTGTGAGCCGGATTCACCGCAAGATTCGCAGCTCCAACGCCAAAGCAGCGCCTGTACCTGATGTACGGCCTCGGCCGTGGCGGGCTGCTTCCAATTCAGTGTCACGCCGGCCGACTTGTGCACCAGCCCGTCGAGAACGACCTCCGAGCCGGGCGCGTATTCGCGGATCGCGATGTCAAGCTGTCGTTGAGGATACGCGTTGAAGCGCGACGCCTCCTCTTCATCGACGTTGGTTAGATCGCGCGTGTCCGTGGGTATGACGAAGGAAACCACGTCGGTTGGAAAGCCATGCCCCGGCAGGACCCCCCGTTTCGCCAGCGCACTCAGAAGGTAGTCTTGGCACAACCGTCTGAGTTGGATAGCCAATCGCTCCAGAGCGGCTCCCTCGTCGCGACAGCCAGCGGCCAAGGATTGAACGCCACGCCACTCCGCGGCGAAGGCCTCGCGAGCAGCCTCCATCGCCCGGGCGGCCGTCTCCCAGACGCCATCGTCAGCGGCCAGAACCGAATGGCGTGTCAGCCCCTCGACATCACTGGCGAAGGCCTCGCGGGTTTCTGGCGCGCGGGCCCAATCGGCTAGTCGCCGCGCGGGGCACTGTTCGATTTCCTCCTCACCGATCTTGTGGTCGCAACCGAAGAAGGGACCAGCCTGCATGCTCAGCGCGTTGGCGCCATGGCTCCGCACGAACGCGGCGAAGAGCAGAGCGTTGACATGCCGTTGCACGATCACCCGGCTGTCGAGCGCGACCTTCGGCGCCCGCACCTGTCGGTTCAGGTAGCGTTCGGGATCGCGAAAGGCATCGCGGTCCAATGGCCTGTCTTTGCAGAAAGTGAACCCCATCGAGATCGGCTGACCGCGTCGCCCGGCACGGCCTATGCGCTGTCTGTAATTCGCAATCGACGGTGGAAGGTTGGTCATCATGACGTGTGAGACCGAGCCGATATCGACGCCCATCTCCATCGTCGTAGAACAGTTGAGGACGTTGATCGCTCCGTTCTTGAAGGCCCGCTCATACGCTCTCAACTTTGCCGGTCGTTGCTGGGCGGAGTGTTCCGCAGAACGAAAATAGTCTGAGAAATGGGCGATGCGATCGCTGACATCGCTCCAAGTTCCGCGATCGCGCAGGGCGGCCACGGCCTGGTCGTCCGCGAGCCAGGCGCCGATCCGCTCCCTGTCGCCGGCTGCCGTCAGCGCGCCGGAGCCGCCTGGATAGGGGACCGGATGCCGTGGCATCGCCAGCCGCTCCGCGGGCATGCCCGGTCCGCCCGGCGTGCGCGCGCCATAGGGCGACAGCCCCCTGAGTGTCACATCAAGCATCCGCCGGGTCGATGGGCAGTACCAGGCGCTGGTTACCGGGGCGACGCTGGCCTGCCGGAAGTCTAATGCGAACTTGGTCTGGCCAGACCAACGAAGCACCGGGCCAAGCGCGTGCCAGGCGTCGCGAAAGATGTCGTCAAGTAGGGTTCGCGTAGTGGCGTCGCCCGGAGAAAGGTTGAGGGCCTGGCACAGGAGGTTGACGATTATGGGCGTCCGCCCTCCGGATGGAGGCGTGAACCGAGGCCAAACTACCTCCCAGCTCTGCGCCGCCCTCTGCGGTTGGAACAGAAGTTCCCGCGCGCCCGACTTTGGCGGAATCCAGTGCAGGACATCGCGTGGGACCTGCACGGCGGAGCGGCCGCGGGCGACGAACGTCGTCAACAGATGCAGCAAGTCGCGCCAGTCCTGGGGACTGCCGCCCAGGCCGATCAAGGTCGGCGAGGCCTGCGCATCCGCCAGATTGTCAATGGCGGCGAACCGCAGCCGCGCCAGGCCCAGGGTTTCGGGGGCGTTCGCCCTGGGCGGTCGGCGGATGAACTCGCGAAGCAGCAGGAACTCGGCCAGCTCGTGCGTCCGACTGAAACGATTGGTGCGCCCGGCCCAGACCGAGCCGATCCAGACCCTGACCTCTGGCCGCTCAGCAAGGACATCGACCATGTCGTTCCATGGCAGCCCAGCGGCGCCGGCGGTCTCCAGCCCGGCAAGCTGACGTTCTCGGTCGTGGCGCAGGTTCACCATCGCGGGTTCGGTCGTGGCGCGGAGAAACTCGATCTGGGTCCTGAGTTGTCCTGCTTCTTCCGGATTCACGGCCGCCCCCAGCCGGTCCTGCACCGCGTGGTAGATCACCGATCGGATGAAGTTTCTTTCCGACGCAGTCTGTAGCTTAGCGGAAAGCCGCGCAGTGCCCTGACGGCTGTCGGTGAAGGAAAGCAGCTGGCGACCCTCCGAAGGCGGCGCGGCACCGAGAGCTTCGATGACGACAGGATCGCGGGCCGCTTCTGGAATGGCGGCGTCCGCCAGCAGAACCGGCGTGGCTCCACCGAGGATGAAGGGGGCGCCGAAACGTATGGGTCGGATTAGGTCCGAGCCGACCCGTTCGCGCGCCCCACAGCCCGGGCAGCGCTGAGGCGTCGCCCGGTCATAGGCGGCGAGACGCAAACGGCCAGGGCCTTCACTGGCATGCACAACACCAGTGGACGGCTCAACGCAAAGCCACCTCGAGCCGGGCATGATTTGGCTGAGGGCGACCAATTTCCTCTCGCCATCACCCAGATTCGCTGGAGGCGGATCGCCGCCGTCCTCGTCAGGGTCCGGCGCATCCCGATCAGCGTCAGCGGCGAACTCATCCGTGATCCGCGCGCGATGAGGCTGTCGAAGGCCAAGGCCCGGGCGCTCCTCGACATCCAGAAACGGCTCGCCGCACGACGAGCACGTAACCACCTCGAAAAGCGGTGCGCCGCAGCGGCACGCCTCACCGAGCTGATGCTGGATGGCACCGAACGGCCAGCCGGCGGGGCGCTGCAGCGAGCAGCCAGGATCGAGGCAGCTCCAAAGGCCCGAGACGGCCCGGTGAAAGGTGTGAACTCTCAGCGGCGCCAGTTTTTCCCCAGCGCCTGACTCCGCATTCGCCATTTTCAGGGCCAAGTCCGCTGCCTGCAGGTTGAGCGCCTCGCCCGCCGCCACCATCTGACTCCAGGCCAGCGGCCCGGCGTAGAGTTGCTCCAGCAAGGGGCGCAGGCATGGGTGACCGCCGAAGTAGTCGAAGTGCCCGGCCTCGGGCAGGGGACCACCGCTGTGAAGCTCAGGCAGCTCTGGACGCCGTTGATGGCCCTGGATCACGCTTACCCGCTCGCGGGGCGCACCGGAAACGTCGGCCAGAAAATCCCCCAGCGCCCGCTCCACGCCTTCACCTCGCCCGATGGTGGCGGATGTCGCGACGACCCTGACGTCGGCGGGCGAGACCCCAAACGCGAGGCAGACCCGGCGCAGGAGCAAGGCGATCTCGGCCGCCTTGGCGCCGACATAGCTGTGGGCCTCGTCCAGCACGATGTAGCGGAGAGAACCCCGCGACTTGCCCAGAATCGGCGCATCGTCCGGCCGCAGTAACATATACTCCAGCATCGTTACGTTGGTGACCAGTATCGGTGGCGGCGATGCTCGCAGCCGCACCCGATCGACAACCTCCTCGGGCGTCACAGCCGCGTCGGCGGCCTTCACCCGGGTCTTCATCAGGCCGTTGTACAGAGCGAAGCGGATGCGCTCGCCGAACGGCCTGGTCCAGGCGCGAAGCCGCTCCTGCTGGCTGGCGATCAGCGCGTTCAGCGGATACAGCATGATCGCCTGCACACCCTCCAGCCGCCCCGGCTTGGCGGCAGCCTGGCGGGCCAGGGAGTCAAGGATGGGCACCAGAAAGCACTCGGTTTTTCCCGAACCGGTGCCGCTGGTCACCAGCACTGAGCGGGGCGTCTCGTCCGACAGGGCGCGCCAGGCGGCCAGTTGGTGGGCATAGGGTTTCATTCGCCGCTCGAAGCGATACGGCCGGTCAGGCGTATCGGCGCCTTCCAGAGCGTCCACCAAGCTGGGGTGCAGCAGGCTCCCGGCCAGCTCGCCCAGAGTCTGCTCCGCGGTCACATAGGGCAGGGCGGCCTCCAGCAAAGGCGCCTGGGTCACTCCGCCAGCGGAGATGTCGAAGGCGCCGAGACGCGTCCGGATTTCGTTCGCCAGGCCGGGGTGGTTGATTCCGGTCTGCCCGATCACCCCTTCGGCGGTGCGGCGACGTATCTCATCAAGTGCGGCGAACGGGTTCATCATCACAGGGTCCGGGGTCCAGGTCCGCTAAAGGGACAGCGGCGCGCCTCGCGCCAGGATCATCAAGGCGGCGGCAAATATGTCGGCGAAGGATTGCGGCTCTCGGGCGAGCTCGTCGCGCGCCCGCCTAACCTGCTCGGCATCGAGCCTTATGGGACGGCGATCATCCCATCGCGTCGCAGCCGCCAATGCGACTGCTAAAGGCGCATCGAGCCTTTCCCTGAAGCTGTCGTGGAAGGGAAAGACGGGCAGCCGCTCGGCAAGCGCGGAACCAGGACGCCGGAAGCACGATGCGGTCGATACGCTCCGCTGCATATCATCATCGAGAACGAGACTGGAGTCGTCGGCCGTGCGCCTCAATCGATCCTGTACCCCCTCCTTCAACGCCGGTGCCTTATCGGCTGACAGTGTCGTCCCGACAGCCAGGGTAAGGCCGGTGCGTAACATCGGCTCAAGGCCAGCCAGGGCGTCTGCGGCGGCGATGACCGCAGAGGACGCCAACGCGGCGGCAGCGGCATCAGGAAGGCCGTTGGCGACCAGAAGCCGATTGAGCGTTCTCCGTCGCGTGTCGAAGGCGTTGGTCCAAATATCCAGCGGCACGGCCGCCCACAGGAAAGGCAGCTCACGCTCCAACATCCAAACCTGTCCCAGCCCCTCTGGCGTTTCGGCCGCCGCCGCCAGACTTGCCAGCGCCGCAGGGTGAACAGGAAGCATGGCGAGGGCGTCAATGGCGGCGGGAGGCGCGCCGTCCAAAGCCGTGATCAGGTCAAGCAGAAATCCGCGGTCGAGCGCTGCTTCCGCCGAGTCTTCAAGCAGCGCGCTCAGCAGCTGGCCCACGACGGCGCGGCGCTGGCCGCCCCGGGCGATCAGCGTCGCTCGCTGCAGGCGTCCCAAGCCCTCCGCGGCAAGGGGCCGGCCGGGAGCCAAGGTAGGTCTTCCGACCACCCGACCGCCCTGCCGCGCCATCACGATACCGGGTCCATCCAGGTCCGTTGGCAACTGCTCGGCCCAGCATCCTTGGGACACCACCCGATGCCGCCCCGTCGCCACCGACAGCCAGTCCAGCCGTCGCGCCGGCCCGGCGGCTGGCTCGGGAACAAGCGACACGCTTCCTGCCGTCGTGATCACCAGCGTAGCGGTGTAGCGGCCAACCTTTAGCGTTCTGCCGCGTCGGCCCAACTCCAGGGTAACCACGTCATCGAGACCGCTGCTGGCGCTAAGCAGGCGCGTGATCTCCTCTGATGCCGCCCAGAGGGGGAGTTCGCCGTCAAACGCCACATGGCTGTTGGAACCGTAAGGCCCGCGAAGTAGCAGCCGCTCGTAGCCGGGCGAAAAGGCAAAGGCACCGCGCAGGTCGTCCAGCATGACGCGTGCGCCGTTATCCAGCAGCGTCCCCTCCGCGTTGCAGAAGCCACCGCCGGCGACAGGCGCAGGCGCCGAGATTACGACTCGCGCCGCCGCCGACGTCAGCACGAGTTCGAGGCGACGTATGGGCCGGCCTTCGAATGCTATCTCGAGACCGGCTGGAAGAGAGGACGTCGTGACCCGTTCCGTCGCCGCCTCGAGCCACCAACCACCGAGGTTCTCCAGCTCGTAGGCAACGCCCCGCTCGCCCGACGGTCGCGCGATGATCTTCGCCCCTTCCGGGACGATCGCGATGCGGCGGCGGTCCAGCGGCACGCGGGACTTGGGATCACCCCAGACGACTTCGATAAGCCCGTGGTCGCATCCGGCGTCGGGTGTCTCACTGATCCAGTCGCGCCAGACCGAACCCCCTGCCTGCCGCCAGAGCACGTCGCCACTCCGCGGCACCCTGCTTTTCACCCCGCTGAGCAGTTTCAGTCGCGGGATTCCGGCGAAAACGACGTTGCCGCTCGTCGCCTCAGCTCCTCCCAGCTCCGGACCGTCCAGAAGCATCTGGTGGGTCTGGTCGGCATCGGCTCCGACCTCAATGCGATAGCCGCGCGTCCCCGGTAGCCCAGCATGCACGGAACCGCTGATCTCGTAGAGATGGCGCGTTCCCCGCCAAATCGGAGTCTCTGGATCATCGCCATCCACTGAGCAGACGGCGAAGTCGGGCGGCGTCAGGACCCACACCCGGCTTCTGCGAGTGCTCAGGGAACCGCCACCGAGATGGACCAAGGTCTGCGGCGGACTGTCCGTTTCGTCGCCGCGGGGATCCGCGAACACCATCACCTCCGAGCGCATGGATTCGCCGCGAGGCCAGGTCGCGGTCAACCGCCGATTCTCTGCGGAAACAAGCTCGACTTGCACGGGTTGATCGAACGGAAAGGCAGCATGGTCCCTGGTGCCTCCGCGCCGACGGCTTAGCCATCGCTGGGCGAGTTCGGCGGGCGGATCGAGCAGAGCCAGTTCGCCTGCTTGTACCGAGGCCAGCGCGTTCTTTGCAAAAACGCGCAGTCGTCCCTCCGATGGCTGCGCCAATTCAGCTGGCAGGGCGATCTCTCCCTGCATCTCGAGCGTTAGTGCGGGCACCCACACTTCGCCCACACGCACGAGCAGCCGTTGGCAGCCTACCTCGCCGATGATGCGCTCGGCGCGGCCGCTGACCAGGTCGTCCAACAGCCGCTGGGCGCCGTCGCCCGCCAAACCGATCGGTAGCGTCTCGCGCCAGCCCGGCTGCACGGCGTCCAGCCAGGCTGTGGCGGAAATCCCTTTAGGCCCGTTGGTAGCGGCGTGGCGCCTCAAGGCGATCACGCCCAGCGTCAGCTCGGCACAGAGGATATGGAACTCCTCGTGGTCGTAGGATCCCAGGGCGGAACCCAAGGTGCGCGACAGAGCCGTGGCGGCCTCTTCGTCAAGATCGACCCCAGCCTCCAGTCTGGCGATGAGGGTTTGCAGGTGAACCGCTATCCGACCGCGCTCGCGGGTCTCCAGAAGCCGGGTGGGAAAACCGCCCTCCAGAATGAGGGACAGGAGCCGCATCTCGCCGCCTGCCATACGGCGCGGTGCGAGGCCCCACCAAGCCAAGCCTTGTTGAGCCAGGCTCTTGATTGACGATGCCGTCAGCTCGCTAATCACGTCAGGAAGCGGGCTGTCCCACCGATAGGGTCCACCCTGGTACTGTCGTCGGTACCATTCTGCGACATAAAGGGCGAAGACTGCCGCGGTCGGCTGGTTTGGCTGCGCCAATCCGCCATATCGGTGAGTCGTCTCAAGCTGCGCCTTTAACGTGGCGAAGCACGCCTCATCGACTGCATACCGGAACAGGGCGCGACCGTCCGCAGCTCCAAGGCCCGTTCGGGCTAGAATTTCGGCGAGCAAAGGTTCGCCGCCCATCCCTCAGGTCCTCGCCGCTGCCCAGGTGCCGAATTCGTCTAGGCATTGCGATATGGTAGGCCAGGTCACGGGACGGCCATGGGCCAGCTCATTGCGCATAGTTCGCGCCGATTGCACCGCCTTCGGACAGCCCTTTGGGCTGTTGCCGAGCTGAATGGAGATGGGTCCCCAATCGAGCATCTCGACCTCGGGCATGGTCTGGTCCGTGGCGCGCAGGAAGTGGCGATGGCGAGCGATTACGTCGCGTCGGCGCTCCTCGATCCAGGGGAAGAGCACACCTAGCTGGCCGCGCCAGACGCGTTTGGTCAGGCTGCCTTTGTCGTTGCTCGCCAACCAGGCGGCGTGGCGCGCCGGCTCACCACCCCAACCGTCCAGATGTTGCGCCACCCCCTGGTCGTCCGCCTCCAGCCACTGTTCGGCACAGAGATCGGGCCGCAAGGCGAGCTTCATGGGCAAGTCCAACAAGCGCTCCGTCAGGCAGAGGTCCCACGTGCCGACCTCGACGGCAACGGCCGCCTTGATCCGAATGGCTAGGCCGTCCGCCTGGGTCAGATGAGCGGCGGCGAAGGCGATTCCGTCCAGGGGACCAACCAGGCCGGCGGCGTCCACGGCATCCCAATGCTCGCCGCCCAGGCCCTCCAGGGCGCGATCGCAGGCAGCGACGACAACCGCAGCTCCGCTTCCTATGCTCAGGCGGCCAGCACGGACGAAGGTCTGGAGGTCGCTAGCGCACGCCCCGTCTAACAAATGGACCAGAAAGACGGTATCGCGGGCGTTGTCGTTTACCGCCAGGGCGGCGAGCGACCGGACATCGGTCGCCAGGGTCTCATTCAGTGCCGGCAGGAGTTCGGTCGAGGCCCGCAGATCGACGATCTGAAGCCGCATGAACCCGTCTCCGCCAATCTCGGCCTGGAGCGCCCCGAGGATCCCGGCCGCGCCTTGGGCGTCACGCAGGGCGACGCAGCGCCCCTTGTAGGCTCGATCGACGACGTCTCTCACGAACCGGCGCGGGCCGGGCAAGGTCCAAAGGTCCGGATGACGCACCCTAGCCCTGCCGCCGCGCCATGGCGGCCTGCACCAGCGGGTTGAGCCGACGCTCGGCCTCGTAGCTCTGCTGGCTGGCGTGACGTTCGACAAGACCCAGCCGCTCGACCTGGCGCATCGCCGCCTGCGGATCGTCGATCCCGACATCCCGCATCAGGTCGTCCGATACTTCGGCATCGTAGCCCACTTCGGCGATCACCGTAAGGACGCTTCGCAGCGCATCGTCATCCAATCCGAGCAGCCCGAATATGTCCTCCGATTGATGAAGTTCGTCCGTGCGCGCCCTCAGCGTTTCGATCATTTCGGCGACTGTCCGACCTTTCGGCTGCTGCAGAAAGCGAGGGAAGCCGCCCGTCAGTCGGCGGATTTCCTTTATCTGCGCTTCGTCCGGCTGCACGGGGAACGATCCGCTCCAATGCCGTTTGACGAACTGGCCGAGAGAATTTTCCCCGAGCGGAGACAACGAAATGATGTCATCGCGATCGACCGCGGTGTTCAGTTCCCGCCAATCCACTTCGTAGGGAACCAGCAGGACACGCATCCCGTAGCGGCCGTCCTTTTGCGCCTGGCGCACCCTGGCGTTGCGAGCCGCCAAGGTGATTGTTTCCGCCCCCAGCCAGGGTCCGGCCAGCACCAGCAGGCCGCGTTCCTTTTGATCGATGCTCGACGCTGCGGTCTCGATGGCCTGTTCGAACTGCCGCAAGTTCTGGTAGCTGCGCCTGACGATCTTGACCTTGGTATCGTCGTTGATATCCAACAAGGATGTCGCGATCTCATCCATACCCAGCGCCCTTGACGACGCCAGGACGTGCACGGCGCTAGCGGGCTTGGAGTTCGACAGAAGCATGGTCTCCTGCCGTGCGGTCAGCGGCGACGGGGTGGTTCCGCAAAGGCGGCGAAGCGTGCCGGTGTCGAGGCGGCTGGGGGCTTCGGTATCCGACAACTCCACGAGCTTGCGTTCGATCTGTTCGCGACCACCCAGCATGTCGGCGATCCGCGCGGAGCGGATCACGAAGCGGCCATCGGCCTGCTCGATGAGAACGCCGAGGCCGATCATCTCCTGCAACAGGCCTTGGAACGCGTCGAGCGACTGATCCTCGACAAACCCCTGCGGCCACCATTCCAGAGCCAGGCGCTGCAACTCGGCATCCTTCAGGCCGATGGGCAATGCCCCTTGGTCGCGCCGCGCCAGGCTATCGACCAGCATGACGAAGGTGATCAGGCGGTAACGTTCATCCAGGTTCAGAGTGTTTTCGAACTTAAGTTGGATGTTCTTTCGGAACGCGCTGTCCTGGAAAGTCTCCTCAAGATCCCGGTCCGTAATGACGATAGGCAGCAGCGAGCGGCCGGCCGGTCCCGGCCGTCGGCCGATGGACTTGTTCATTCGCTCGATCAGGCCCTTGCAAAGGGCCTGCAGCAGAGACGGATAGTAGCCGACTTGGCTCAGCATCCGCCCGGCCAACGAAGGCGATTCGAAGACGAAACCAGCGGTCGCCAAGGGTCCCTCGGCCATGGCTCGCGCTTCCGGCAAATCCCCGCCCATCAGTGGACCGACGCGGACGGGCGCGCCAAAATGCAGCAACGGTGAGTTGGGCATGCGGGCCAGCCGCTGCACGTCGTGGAGGCCGGCGAACACGAACTTGCAATAGCGATCCGTCGCCTGCATCAGATCTCGGATCTTGGCTAGGGTGCTATACTGGTTGATTAATTCTTGATGAAGAAACTCGTCCGCCTCATCGACGAGAACCAGCAAACGCCTTCGGCCATCGGTGCCGAGCCAAGCGCGGATGCTCGCTTCGACTTCCGCCTGTGTCCTTGCATCGCGGTTAGCGAAGCCAGCCTCTCCCTTCAGCTTGCCGCCGAGCCAGCGCCAGATGTTGAGTCCATTGGCGCCAGGCAGTTCCGCCTGGAGATCGCCGTAGATGACCAGCTGGGCGGGCGGCTTATTATGGCGCAGCTGGATCTGTTTGAGCAGCGCTGTCTTTCCGAGCTGCCGGCCCCCGTATACCAGGCACGACCCGTTGCGATCCCACAGATCGTCCAACTCGTTCTTGCGACCGTAGAACATTTCCTGAGACGTGCGGGCAGCGGTATCCGCGTAAGGCTGCACCAGGCCCATGGGCAGGGCGAGGTCGAAGATGTGACCGCGGCGCCGATCCTTCTGTGCCGCCAGGAACACCACCATGGCTTCGTCGATCAGCCCGCACGAGGCGGACCCGCCCCGCCGACGCACTTCGCTCATGAAAAAGTTGCGGCTCTTGAACGGCAGATGCCCGGTGACGACAATCAGTGTCGGTGTGGTTGTGGAGCCGGTAAGCTGATCGAGCCAGCTGGTCAGTTCCTCTCCCGTCTTTACCGCTGACGGCTCGGCCAGGATGATCATGTACCGGCCGTTCGCCTCGCTGCCGAAAGCGGGAACCCGGCAGATGTCTCGGTCGGCGATCTTGTCCGTCTGCAAGGTCATGCGTCGCGGGGCGCCGTGAGCCTTGCCGAGCGCCCCGTTGTCTTTCACTTCCGCCGATGTGAAGCCCAGGGCCTGCATCAGTTTCGTCAAGGCCGTCTCGCGCCGCGCTTGCGGATTCCGCAGATCGCGCCATGCGGTAAGCAGCTCGCGCGCGCGCTCCGCCTCATCGGCATCCAGAAGCGAGAAGTCAGCCGCAGGTGTTCGACGCCGGGCTTCCGCCGCCCTGATGAGGTCCGCTATGCCACGATCGCTGCTCGGGATGCGTTCGTAGTCCTCCGTCAGACAGTGACCGGCAAAGGCCTCAAGCGCGCTACCCCGTTTGATTGTCCAATCCACGCCGTCGTTCGCAGCATCGATATGTTCGACCAAGGTGGCAAGGTCATGATGCTCGGCCATTTCCTCCAGTTCAGCGGTGTTCTGGCCCCTTGCTTTCAGGTCATCGATGCTTTGGCGGAGCGGAACGAGCAAGATTTCGAAACCATTGCGAACGTCGGACTCGATCTCCTTGAGTTGAACATCGAGAGCGGCGAAGTCGAGCTGAGTGTCCACCGCGACCGTTTCCGCACGCAAGACGGTCAGCAGGCCGTCGAGGCGCGCCGACAAGCTCACGTCGATCCTGGCCGATTGGTCGGCTCCCAGGAGGTCGTCGATCTTTCCGCGCAGCTTCTCCGCACGGTCGCTCGCCTTCGTCATCCAGGAGTCAGCGGACGCCTTGAGCGCCTGTTCCAGCGGCGCGAGAGGCACATCGTTTGCGGTCAGACGTTCGAGTATCTGTCGCGCGGCGCCGAAGCGGCCGGCCACGACGGCCGTTTCGAAAGCGGTCTCGAAGTCGGCCGGCTCCGCAGCAATGGATGAACCCTGTCGCACGATCGTTTCGACTTGATCAGCGCCGAGCGTCTCCGAACCTCGACGCAGGATCGGGGGATCGAACAGGAGCAGATCATCGTTGAGGATCATCTCTAGCGTCAGCGGCGATTCGGCCGCGGTCTGTGACACGTTGAGGAGTTCGGTCACGACATCCACCGCGGCCTGCACCGGCGCACGAAGGTAGGGGTGGCTGTCTGACAACGATTCCAGATCGTTCTGCGCGGCTTGAAGATGACGGCGCAATTCGTGCAGTTTTTCCAGGATGTGCTCGCCCTGGGTGCTTTCGCACGCCGCGTGCGCCTCAACCCAATGCCCAAGGTGTTGAGCTGTCTGGCGAAGCCAATCGGCAAGGCGAAGGCGGACCCCGGCCTCGAGCGGTCGATCCTTGCGCGTTCGGTGAGCGACGTCGAGCAGATCGACCCTTTGCTCGGCGGTGTCCTCGTAAATCCACGCCTCGGCCGCCTTCGCCAGCGCCGTCGCGTTGTCCGCCTTCTTTTCGACGGCCGCGATCGCCTCGGCGACAGGACCCTGGCGGAAGACATCCGTCCAGATGACGATGGCGCGATGGAACTTCAGCCTGCGGCTGGGTGCCGTCGCGGCGAAGTCGAGCAGCGCCTGACGCGCCGCTTCTTCACTCACACGGCGATCACCGTCCGCGGTGGCCGGCGCAAAATCAGCCGGCGTGAGGTTCAGCCCGCGGCCTCGGATCTCCAAGGTCACGAACTGGCAGAGTTCGTGGAGACCGGCTCCATAATCGCCGAGATTGGCGCGGCCCAGGATCTCGACGCCCGACGAGTCGGGTGCGAACAGCGCCGGTCTGATAGCCCCGGCGAAAACCGTCAGTCGGGTCGACGGTGTGGAACTGGCGTCCATCGCAAGGAGGACCTCCTCCTGCAGCGTCTTGTAGCGGCTCGCGGCCGGGATCAGCCGCGCGGAACCGGCCGCGGCGCCGACGGCCAGCGCCTCCAGGACCTTCGGCGGCACCAGGCCGGGTCCACCGCCCAGTTCCTCCGCCGCCGCCGCGAGATGGAAGGCGAGTCCGTAGCGCTTGGCTATCAGCGCCTGTTCGATCGCCGCCTCGACAGGCGTGTCGAGCGGCACCACGGCAAGCTCTGGAGGCAATACCAGCAGGGGCGGCGGCGTTACCTCAGCAATCTGCGCGTCGCCCTGTGTTGGAGCGACATCCCGGCTTTCCGCTGCGATGGCTTCGACGACCCTATCGTGCACTTCGGGTTCAATCGCATCCGCCAGGGTTGCGAGGTCCTGGTCCGCCACGGTCTGCGCCGATTGACTTAGCGCCTTGGTATCCGACGCGGTCTGCGGTTCGCCGTCCGCCACGTCGGGTCCGGTATCCACCGCCAGGGCGGGTTCACAGCTTGCCGTCGAGACGCGCACGTCCTCATGGTCTCTTGGCCGATCCTCTGTCAGCAGATTGTACAGGTGGTTGTCCGCAAAGGTGGTCAGTGTCTCTGCCACCTTACGGCGATGGCTTCGCGCCGCGTTGTAAGCGGCATCCGCGGTGTCCGAGTCCTCGCGCTCTTGCCGAGCCTTAGCGTCCTCCTCGGCATCCGCCGCGAGCAACGTTTCCTCTCTAAGATACTGCGCCTCAGTGACCGCCGCCTCCACCTTGCAGATCCGCGCGACGTCGTCGATCCTGATCGCCAGACCAAGGGCTTCAACGAACTGGTCGATGGTCAGGCTGGCGACCCTCAAGGGCGGCTCGACGGCGCGCAAGGTGTCTGCGAGAGCCGCCAAGGCCGCGTCGCGACGAGATCCTAGTGAGGCAGCGCCCGCTTCGGCCCATTCCCGACTTAGAACCCTTAGTCGTTCACCTGCGGCTTCAAGCGCATGCGATAAATCATCGCCGATGGTAGCCTCAATCAGCCGCCGGCTTAGATCGGCGATTTCCTCTTGCCAGGACAGCTCCAGCAAGGTGGCGGCGGTCTCTTCCTCGCTTGAGGCGTGATCCGCCGACATCTGGGCTTCATCGTATGAACCGCGCGACCAGCCTAGGTTCGCCCAATAGTCCCCAAGCCGTGTGACGAGTTCGCTGTGAGCTTTGACGATCTCGTAGACGGTGGCGGCGTCTTTACGCTCGCTCTTCGACGCCCCAATCTCACACTGGGACCACGCCATCCAGCTAGCGATGTCCCACGCTTCCTGGCGGATCATCGCCGACAGCAGCGCTGCGGGAGATCTCGACCGGAACCTGGTGTCGCTAGGCAGATGGCGCCAGCCAGCGTCAATGAGGGCCCTCAGAAGGCCTCTCTTTTTCGAGTCGAACCCGGCCACCCGATCCTCGAAAATGGCAAGGCCACCAGGCAAACACAGCAGGTCGCAGATTGAGGAGTATAAGTCGCCGTCGGACGGCGTCCAGCCGGGCACAGGCTGCGACTGAACCTGCTGGCGAAAAAGTCTCTGTAGGCTCGGAGCCCAATCAAGCTTTTCCGCGAGACTCGCGCCGGTGATAAAGGATGGTAAGCGAGCGTTCCACGCGACGCGCTGGGTATCTGCGATTGTCACTGAGTTCATTTAAAGTCCCCGCGTTCTCAGCCTATGCGCAATCCAACGACGCGGAAAGTGTTAGGCCAGCGATTGGGCCAATCAGCGCGGCTTTCCGGTGCAGCCTAGCCGCGCGCCCGACTGGGGGCGGCGATAGTGAGGCGCGGGTTGGTACTAGGAGCCAACATTTTGAATACCGCCATTCTGCCAGAAGCCGACGGGGGTTACTGTCTCAGCCAAATCTGGGACCGCTAACCAAACCCGGCAAAAGACTTATGAACCGTCTTATGAACCAGCTTCCTGGAGCAGATTTAAGCTAGCAATTTCATATACTTCTGAAGCAAAGTGGCGCACCCGACAGGATTCGAACCTGTGACCCCTGCCTTCGGAGGGCGCAACTCGATCCTGTTATCTCTTGTATTTCAATACGTTAGATGGCATAAATCTGTTGTGTATAGGTTTTGTAGATTGTTTCTGCTTCCTCAATCTGGCTACCTAAGCCCATGAAGCAGCCCCAGATCAAGTCAGACAAGCAGTTCGTGCGGCTTTGGTATGAGTTCTATCGACTCTGCCTCAGAGAGCGGGACCTGCGGCATTCGTTGGATGCCAACCTGTCGGCTTATGCGGACTGGGGTGATGGATCTGAACCGTTCGATCAGTGGTGGAGGACACATAAGGATCTGTTTGAACTAGCTGGGGTGCAGAGCGTCTCCACCGGATCAGCTTCTCCGGGGTTCCTGCTGCTAAAAGTCCCGGTCACAGCCCCACTGACCCGATCCGTGTCTGAAGTTCGATCTCTGATCAAGGAAGCCCAGGACAAAGAGATGGTCGCATTGGGCTTGGACCCTTTGCACACCAAATCGTCAGCAGTGCGCCTCAATCGAGTAGAGCTGGCAGGCAAGGAGTTACGTGGCAAAAACATCTACGACGCTCTCATTGTGGTCAGTCACTGGCTGGACTTGAGCCGTCCTGCGATCAACCCCGCATTCGCAACATCGCTTCATCAGATGCTCGGCAAGCGAAAACGCAGCACGTGGTTGCCCCACGGGATCGAGCCAAGTTACGAGGAGGGAGGCTTGATGTCATTTGATCAGGATCAGATTCGCAAGATCAGAAGATTCAAAGACCGTGGCTGGAAGGCAGCACAGAACGTAAGCGAAGGTCTTCCCCCACACTACTGATACAAGTTCCAACATCCTGACAGCATACGAAATTTCACGCTGAGCTGATGAGGACTCAAGTGATTTTTCTCATCTGTCCGTGCTTCGAAAAGGATTGAATTGTATAAATAAGATATATGCAATTCGATATTAGAAACACTTTCCATAAGCGTGAGATCCAAACGCAAGCCAAAGAGTGGCTAGCGGCATCGTATTGGCAGCGCCCCTTTGCGGTCACGCTAACGCTGAAACAGCGACTTCCGGACACTGGTCATCGGATCGACACCATCAGTGCAAGCCAGAACGTCCGCCATTTCGCCAACCTTCTAAGCCGACGATGCTTCGGAACCGCCTACAAGCGCCATGGACGTCGGATCCAGATGTTTTCCGTCCTTGAGAGTGGAGTCAAGAAGAGGCTGCACGTCCACGCAATGGTCGACTGTCCGAGGGCAGACCTTGAATTGGCATTTCCCGAGGTCATTCGAGCGGCTTGGGGTGAGACCCGCTGGGGCTATCGACAGGGCGACGTTCAACCATGCAACGACGGGTGGCTGAGCTACCAGCTCAAGCTGAGGGACAAGCCCGAATTCGACATCGCACTCGACTGGCAGAACTGCCAGCTCAACGAGCACGGCACCAGCGACCGGGTATAGACCCTCGCAACACGGTGCTTACCGAGGCTGCCCCGTTCAGCCTTGATCAATAGCTGTAACCAAATTCCAGAGGAGCACCCCATGGAGCCACACAGACAAATAAACCTACGGCTACAAGCCAAGACCAGCGAACGGCTGAAAGCCGCCTGTCGTCAGACAGGCACATCTGTCAGCGCTGCCCTGCGCTCCCTCATTGATTCCTACATTGCGAAGGCAGCTGATGACCTGGCAGTCGATAACGAGCGTCTAGCGGTGCTC
The DNA here is from genome assembly GCF_049897365.1 of Brevundimonas sp. DC300-4. Classification (NCBI taxonomy): domain Bacteria; kingdom Pseudomonadati; phylum Pseudomonadota; class Alphaproteobacteria; order Caulobacterales; family Caulobacteraceae; genus Brevundimonas; species Brevundimonas sp. DC300-4. The sequence continues at coordinate 105,636 of NZ_JAFCWC010000004.1, read as the reverse complement.
GATCAACGGACGATCTGGACAAGCCAGGGCAATGGCGGCGGGATCCCCGTCACCATGTCCGCATCCCCATTCTTCGGGTACGTCGATGCTCACGAAGATTGATCCCCCTCGCACCAAGCGGGAGCTGATCACCGCACTGGAGAAGTCCCAGCCCAAGCGGATCGAGGTTTTTGAGGGAGTAGGCTCCGCTCGGCTGCCAAGCCGGCAGGACCTTCAGAAGCCCAACACAACGATTATCGTTCTACGATTCTAGCGACACCCGTTTACCGATCCAAACGCTAGCGTTAGGGTTGCCCCTGGCAGGGTTAATCGAAAAGACGTAGCGCAGTTTTTAGGTTGACGGCGGTCCGCTTCTGAATCTCTTGAGAGACCTCTGGTTAATTGCTTCGTACAGTTTGACATTCTCTGGCTATCGGCACGTCACCTAACACGCCGTATGATTTCAAAGCGCTCGTAGATAGATGGGAGACGTAATGAGTAGCGAGACTATAGTGGTCTATATTATACTTTTGCTGTTTTTTTTCGGCATGGGAATGGGCGCCAGCGTTCTTATAAACGACATCTCAATGTGGTTTTCACAAATGCGTGGAAAGGCTGACAGTCCTAAAATATCACGCTCTCTCGGTTATCACTCTGCTAGAGGCTCAATCTTTGGCATCGTAACGATTATTGCCTTCACCATATTATTTCCCCCGTTTCGTCAACTCTTTACTGGGAGCAATAACGCTACGAGCGAGCTCGTTGTTGATGATGGATATAATCAATCGATAAATACCGCTTCGTCTACGATCTCACCATCTTTTGCAGGAGGTGCCATACTCCTCGTTGTAACGATCGTCATTTGCATAATATTGTGGATAGCTATCGTCTTAACGGTATCGGTTTTGGCACGGCGGAATGGTTCAACGGAACCTACACCGTCTATAGATAATGGCGATGTGAATATTGGCGCTTTCTTCGGAATAATGGTGTTTGCCGTTATACTATTTTTTCATAGGGGCGACCTCCGAACCTTTTTGTCAGGCATTTCGAATGACAATCCAGTGTTAAACATCATCCCAGAGATTTTATCTCGGGGTAAGCAAGTGGGCGGCTCTGACCAGAATGAATTTTCGGCGCAGAGCGGCTCCATAGACCCTGCCTTTGGTGCAGCAGAAAGCCAAAACAGATCTAATTCTGACGCCGAAATTAGAAGTATCGATCCCGCATTTAGCGGCACTTCTATACAGGGGGGGCGAGAGCTTTCAACAGGGTCCTCCGTCGAGGCTCGCTTAGACGTTACTGGTTTGACAGAATCTTATGACGGATTCTTCACGACAACGATTTATGTTGAAATAACCAACAACGGCGCTTCACGGCAGCGTAATCCTATATTGCGCTGCTGGCAACTCGGTCAGAATGGGACCACAATCAAACAAAACGACGAAACAATATATCAAGATGTGAGCCCTAGCGAGACAATCTCATCCAGTTTCAATATTCTTCGTGATGACCAAACAGCAGACATACAGTGCCAAGTGGTAGACGCAGCCGGCTTTTGAAAAGAAATAAAATGCTTAATATCGTAGAACGTTCACTCATGGCAATGCTCTCCATAACATTGGTCAGTTGCTCTGGTGATATCGAAAAGAACCCGACCGCAGCGGCTTTGCTAGAAGTGACCAAATCTGGTTCCGTTTTGAAGTTCGTCGGGTTATCCAGAGAGGTTATGATCTTAGAAGAGTGTTCCTTTGTCAAAGAAAACGACTTCATACAAGAGACATGCCGTAGTGGTCAGGTAGTTTTTATAAGTGAAAACGATGCTCTCGATATCCAAGGCAGTACGGTATCGAAGTATAGTAATGCCGGAGACACTCTTCGTTCATGCAAAGGCGGAAACGAATACATTTCACAATTGCGACAAAGCCTTAACGCTTCAAATATGGAACGGAACGGTTCATCTATAAGCTCAATAGAAAAACAAGCGGCAGCCTCAAGAGTAGTTGAGGCAATATTGCAGCTCTACAATATTACGCCTGGGAGCGACGTTTGTGTTGAAATTACTACGACTGCTGATTCACAGTTTATGCGTACAACGTCGTTTGATGGCGTTACTGCGGATGGGGACAGGCAGAAGTTTGCTCCAACTGGTTTGAACGAAGCTGTATTGTGGGGTCCGAACGTTCAGATGATTGCCGACACTTTAGCAGCCGTACGAAATCCTGTTAATCAGGACGCAGTGAGCCCGATTGATGCAAAGCAGCCGGTAGCGACCGATGAAACGGGGGTCCGACCGAATGCTGCTCCATCACCCCCAAGAGGCAGCCTCTCAACTCGTGATATGCAACTGATCGGCGTGCCGCCCAACGACTCGGATGACCCCACTAAACCAGATCTTCTGCGTCCCGCTGGCTGGACCTGCGACGGCGTCAGGGTTTCATTTGCCCCCGACACCCCTTGGGGCAAAATCAAGGTCCAGATTGCGGGACAAGAGGACCTCTGGTCCATGAGCGTAGGGACACAAGGGACTGTGTCCATATTCGAACCCTCAAACCAAAGATTCGCTGGAGCGCAGTTCCTCTACGAAGCCGATACCCTCGCATTCAACGAGCGTCCCTGTGAGCCAGCCTAATGAGTGTCGATCCATCTAGCGGCAAACCAAACCAAATGATTGACCCGTTCCAAGATCCCCCAGGTCGCTCCGGGATTAGCCCGGTCATCCTGGGTGGCGTCGCTGTGGCGGCGATTGCTGTGGCAGCTGGTGCTTGGTTCGTGATGAAGTCGCCGTCAGACGAAGGTCCAACATCAACGGTCGCAATCGTCGGTGAGAACATCAACTGCCGTGCTGCGCCAAACGGGAGTGCTGCCGTCGTCCGCCAGTGGAGCGGATACGCAGAGTTCGAGTCCCAAAAAGCAGAGGGTGATTGGGTCCAGATTGGAACTGGTGACCAAGCGTGCTGGGCAAACGCTACCTATGTCGTGCTCAATGCCGACCAGAAGGCTGGGGAGGGGGAACAGCCAAGGCTCGTGGAGTACCTTAGAGGTCCCTCAGCCGGTGCTCCCTCAGCCGCTACAGATTTGGCTCCAGTCGACACTTGGATTGAATGGGGTCCTGAGAACCAAGAAAATGTTTATCGGTTTGACAATATCACGGTCACCATGCGCTCTCTCCCCAACGAGGGGGAGATTGAGTTCACAGTCACAACGGTGGACGGGAAGTCAAAAGTTCTGACCGACCTGGCTCCAATCGGGACTCAAATTGCGTTTGTCCGCATGGATGAGCGAAGCAGCGAGCACCAGCTTCTCATATCGAGCCATCAGGGGGGCAATAATCAGATTGCATCCTTTTACCTTGTCGATCCGAGCGGTCCTTCAATTGCGGTGGTCGACTTAAGTTCGTTCGCCACGACGGGCGCCTCCCTACCGACTGATATCGATGGCGACGCTCGGAAAGAATTTGTCACTCCAGACCCCGAGTTTGCCTACGCATTTGCTCCGGGCAACTGCTGTGGTCCGATGGTCATCGGCTCCCTCCAGCGTGGTGGAGTTCAGGACGTGTCGGGCGAAACTCGGTTTATGCGATATTATGGACGGAACCTTGCCCAGTTAAGGCAGCGCTGTGAGGAGCGCTCCAACGCCGCCTGCGCAGGCTATGTTGCGACTGCGGTTAGGGCTGACGACGACCAAAACGGAGCTTGGGACTTAATGCTCCGATCGTATGACCCGACCTCCGATTATGGGCTGACTGGCTGCCTTGTGCCGACCGATAGTCAATGCCCGTCGGGTTCTGAGGTGGTCTACAGTGGCTTCCCCGAAGCCCTGGAGGTGTTTTTGCAGAACCACGGCTATGGGCTCACAAGCTATGATTAGTATGTGCCACTGGCGGGCTCTGCATTCGAAGGGTCAGCGTTTGTCGAACAAGCCGAAGCCCTCGCATTCAATGACCGTCCCTGTGAGCCAGTCGAATGAGTGACGATCCATCTAGCGGCAAACCAAACCAAATGATTGACCCGTTCCAAGATCCCCCAGGTCGCTCCGGGATTAGCCCGGTCATCCTGGGTGGCGTCGCTGTGGCGGCGATTGCTTTGGCGGCTGGCGCTTGGTTCGTGATGAGGTCCCCGTCTGACGGTGATCCAACATCAACGGTCGCAATCGTCGGTGAGAACATCAACTGCCGTGCTGAGCCAAACGGGAATGCCAACGTCATTCGCCAGGTGAGCGGATACGCAGAGTTCGAGTCCAAAAAGGCAGAGGGTGATTGGGTCCAGATTGGAACTGGTGACCAAGCGTGCTGGGCAAACGCAACCTATGTCGTGCTCAATGCCGACTTAAAGGCTGGCGAGGGAGAACAGCCACGGCTCGTCGAGTATCTGAAAGGGCAAGGCAACGTAGCCGCTGCCAGATTTAATAATGTAGGTCTCACCACATTATCAGATACAAACGTTATCGCACCACAACCTTTTATTCCGACGGTTACGTCAATAGTTGGCATTTGGAGCTATTCAGCACTTGAGTGTTCTGGGTCTGGAGTGGGTTGGTTTTTCCACGACAATGGTGAGGTGGCTAACTTCGATTTGGAGATCGAAAGCATCGCTAGATACACATATGATGGATCAAATTTGCTGGTGAGATGGGACGCTTGGAAAGGCAGTGAAGTCGTTCTGGACCATCCAGGAGGGCAGCTATTTGGTGCTGTCGAATGGCAAAGCCGTGATCGAATAACGATAACCTGGCAGCCATATGGGGATCAAAACCGGGGTTCGGAGACTTTAATCCGCTGCCCCACACCGTAGGATTTCATCAAAGACGGAGGGAAGCTGAAGAGCCTCCCTCTCTCACCCTGATCGTTTCACCCACGTTCGGCGAAGCTGGCTATCACTGGTTCTGACGTCAAGTCGACTGGGTCGGGTCCGTCCAACCACGGCTCCACATCATCGTCGGCATCCAGATCTGCTTTTATTTCAGTCCATACCGTCCAAGGCATCAAAAACTGGATCGACGCACCCTCGTCTGCGCCGAACCGCTCCATCATCTCAGCCCCTACGCTTGGCACCATTACGATAAGGTGCAGCGCCAAGACCGGTGCTGGTTTAGTCCCCGGGTTGCACGCCAAAACCTCTTCTCGGAAGACGTGGACGATCACACGCTTCCCGTCGCAATGACCAGATATAAACCAGCTATTTTGGCAGGCTCTCAGCTCATACAGACTGCTGTTTGGCAGATTGAGATGAATAATTTTGCCTCCCTTCATACGGTGATGCTGCCTGATGACGAAATCGGTTCCTAGAAAAAGAGCCTGACCTGACCAAGTTGTCGAACGGACTGCGATTCCTCTTAAACTAAATACCTCTTGCAATTCATTTTGTAGATTTTCATTCATAGACATGCGATCTCCCCTTTGTTGTCGCATTATCATTCTGCACTTATGCATAAATAGACACAGGACAGATTCGCGACAGGGGATTTGTCCTGATGACGAAACACACAACAGGTCACAATCACAAGTAATCACATCAACAGTACAAACTGCCCTTAGTGTCCTTACGTTGTACGAGGAACACCGGCACCATAGCGCTGCAGCCAACAGTAAACAGTGACAATCTGTTGCAATTCCCTCCGTTCAACTGGTTGCATCTGACTTGCATTCGACAAATGTTACAATGGCACCTACGTTTGTCACGTCGACTGGATCGCGATAAGCAAACTTTCGTGCGAGATATTGGTCTTTTTCGTAGATTAGGCTATATCTTGCCATTCTCGCAACCCATTCCCGCCATGGTTCCAAGTCCTCAATAGACGCTTCTTCGATTGTTCGGAACCGCTCCATCATTTCATTCTCTACACTAGGCGGCATAACGATGAGGTGAGTCGCCAAGGTCTGTTCAGGTTCATCACCCGTATAGGCATACCAGATCTCATCTATATAAACTTGGACGATCACAGGCTCCCCATCGCATTGACCAGATACGAACGCTCCGTATTGCCCTAGTTCATCGTTGTGGTAATAACGAATTTCGTAATGCATATTGTTCGGCAACGCCAGATTAATAACGTGCCCTTCGTTTGTACGATATCGAGTCCGCAAGACCCAGCCGCCAATATCTAGAGCTTTACCAGACCATGTATTTGGTCGAATGTTGAAAACATCTGGGCTGTAAATCTTATTCGCGTAAGTCTGTCTATTTTCGCTTTTGTTCATGTGATATTTCCTTTTTTTTATCACATCATCATTGTTCCGTTTTTGGGAATTATAGTTAGGACATTTACAGTGCTGCTCTTTTGTCCTAATTATAAAATATACAAATTATTATCAGCCGTCACAAAGCTATGATCTGATTGATCATTCTCACCTGCCTCAAATGTGTACGATCATTTCTTATTATATTACATCTCTCCTACTACGTTCTATAATCAGTGGGAGGGTTCTATGGGACTTGGAAAACAGGCAAAGACGCTTTCGAAATCGCAAGTGGAGATGGTCTACAACTATGTAGGTTCGCTCCGGCACGGTTTGCGGAATCAGACCGTGCTTCTCCTGTCCGTCCGAGCGGGATTTCGGGCAAAGGAGATCGCTCACCTTCGATGGACAATGGTCCTAGGTTCAGACGGCGAAGTGTCTGAAACGATCAACCTCACCAATGACGCTTCGAAGGGTGAGTCCGGACGTGAGATCCCCATCAACAAGGGATTGCGATCCTGTCTGATCGCTCTCTACGGCAAAGACCGGGTGCAACGAGGATTTGATCCGCATACCAGTTTTGTTGTGCGCACCGAGCGAGCCGCCAGGACGTCACCGCAAGCGGTCGTGAACACGTTTCTGCGCTGGTATCACGACATCGGTTTGATCGGGTGTTCGTCTCACTCCGGCAGACGGACCTTCATCACGAATGCTGCTCGGAAAATCTCGACGGTTGGGGGGTCGATCAGAGACGTCCAGATGCTCGCTGGTCACTCCTCGCTTCAGACCACACAACGCTACATCGAGGGGAGCAGCGAAGCTCGAAGTCGTATTGTGGATTTAGTCTGAAAACTGATCCGCCGTCCCCGCCAGCCTAGCCAGCCCAAGCGTTTGGCTTGCTAGGAGAACGGGTACTGGTTGGAATCGTTGCTCGAAACGGTCTGACTGCTTTTGGTAATTTGGGCTGCCAGCGTTGACGTGACCGTCTGTCCGTAGAACTTTTCGAGCATCTCTACGGAGGTGCCCATCTGTTTCGCCAGCAGGAACGGACTCGTATCGTGAGAGAGACGCTGAGTGGCATAGAAGTGCCGCAGTGAGTACACGGTCCGGGTACCACCGTCTTTTTCAGCCGGGATGCCAGCATGGCTTAGCAGGGACTGGAAGGACCGCATCATCGTCCCGATGGCGGTCCCATCCTTGTGACAGACCACAAAATTAGAGGGCACCGGGTCCTGCCCCAGCTCCTCTTTGCGTAGATCAAATAGCCGCTTCACGTAGATGTCTGCTCCCCCTTGGAACACCACCTCACGCTTCCCTGTCTTTCCCCTCACGTACGCAACGAGATGAGCCGCTTTGTCGGTCTTGACCGTCCGCAGGTCGCCCCACCGGAGACCACGAAGTTCTCCGACACGCATCCCGGTATTGGCTAGGATGAAAAACACCTGCTGAGAGACGAACCGATCTCGCCAAGTCGACTTCTTTTTTCCCTCCCGCACCCAAGCCCGCCCTGCCTTGATGATGGTCCGCCACTCGTCGAGGGTGAAAGTGGGTCGCCGGTCGCTTGTAGCTTTGGGCGGGGCGGTTTCAGGCAGCTTCGAGATGTAGCCCCTCATCAGGGCATATTTGAACACCGGCATGAGCGAAGTTCGCTCTCGACGCAGCGTCCCGTTTGAGGGCTGCTTCTTGCTGAAGTTAGATTTCCGCCAAGCCCAAAACTGAGAGAATTCCGACGCTCCGATTTGCTCAATCCGATAAGCCCCGAAAAACTTAACTGCGTAGATCTCCACCCGATCAATGGTCGCATCCCATGACCCGCCACGGCTGGTTCCCATGGTGGTGACGTGCTTTTTCCATTCTTCGAAAACCTGCTTGAACGTCTTCGATTGGACGGAGCCGCCCGCTTTCACGTGCATGTAGAGGCTCTCGTAAAGGTCTAGAGCGAACCGCTCCGCTTCACGATCGTTGGCGGTTTTCGTGGTGACGATTTTGTAGCCGGCAGCGTTGGGCACACGGATCCGTGCCTGCCACTTCGGATTTTTCAGCCCGGGACGCTTGTAGAGGATGACTCTGCCATCTCCCCGGACGTCGATCCGGTCTGCGTCGTCAGCGTCCATCGGAACCCTCCCGTCGATTTCCATATCATAATCAGAGGGTTCGCATTTGATACTGCTTTTTGTACAGCTTTTGCTCATAGCAAAAACAGCAGTTTAGCGACGAGTGTCGCTTGCAGCGACTCGCTAGAATATTGATTTTATTGAAAGAAAATGGCGCACCCGACAGGATTCGAACCTGTGACCCCTGCCTTCGGAGGGCAGTACTCTATCCAGCTGAGCTACGGGTGCATCCGCCGGGCCTCGCGGCCGGACGAAGGGCCTTACAGCAGGTCGCGGCCGGCCTCAATCCCGGAAAGGCTGGACCCGGAACGGCTTGGCGAAGGGCGCGGCCCCGCCTAGCGTGCCGGGGTCTTTGCGGAGTCCGTCCATGCGTCGCCTGTTCCTTGCCGCCCTCGCCCTGCCCCTTCTGCTGGTCGCGGCCTGCGCCACCGCCCCTTCGCCCGATCCGTCCGGCGACAGTCTGGATGCCGTGGCGCGGGACTATGTCGCCCTGATCCTGGAGATCGGCGAGCGCGAGCCCGGCTATGTCGACGCCTACTACGGCCCGCCGGAATGGGCCGCGGCGGCGAAAGCCAACCCGCGCGAGGTCCCGGCCCTGATCCAGGGCGCAGCCTCCCTTGCCGGGCGACTGAACGCCCTGTCGACGCGGGGCGCGGAGCCCGCCGTGGTGCAGCGAAAGGCCTATCTGCTGGCTCATGTCTCGGCGGCATCGGCCCGTCTGCACATGATCGGCGGGGAGCGGATGAGCTTCGCCGACGAGGCCTATGCCCTGTTCGGCGTCCGGCCCGAGCTGAAACCGCTGACCGCCTATGATCCGATCCTGGCGCGGATCGACGGTCTGGTTCCGGGAGCCGGCCCCCTGGCCGACCGGGTCTCGGCCTTCCGTAACGGCTTCGTCATTCCGACCGACCGGCTGCAGGTCGTGATGGACGCGGCCATCGCCGAGTGCCGCGCCCGGACGATCCGCCATATTCCCCTGCCGGCCAACGAGCGGTTCACCCTAGCCTTCGTCACCGACAAGCCATGGTCAGGCTACAACTATTTCCAAGGCGACGCGGCCTCGAAGATCGAGATCAACACCGACCAGCCGATCTTCACCGACCGGGCGATCGACCTGGGCTGCCATGAGGGTTACCCCGGTCACCACGTCTACAACGCCCTGCTGGAACGGACCTTCGTCGCCGAGCGCGGCTGGGTCGAGATGAGCGTCTATCCGCTGTATTCGCCGATGTCGTTCGTGGCCGAGGGCAGCGCCAACTACGGCATCGATCTGGCCTTCCCCGGCGACGAGGCGGCGACGTTCGAGCGCGACGTCCTGCTGCCTCTGGCGGGACTGACCGGCGCCCCGGTCGAGGAAAAGGCCGAGCTGAACGCCCTGGTCCGCCAGCTGGCGCGGGCCGAATACACCATCGCCGACGACTATCTGGCCGGCCGCGTCGGTCGCGAGGCGACCATCGCCAAACTGTCAAAATACATGCTGACGACAACCGAGCGGGCGACCCAGCGGCTGCGCTTCATCGAGACCTACCGCAGCTACATCATCAACTACGGCCTCGGACGCGACACGGTGCAGGCCTGGGTCGAACGCCAGGGTCCCGACCCCTGGGACGGCATGGAGACATTGCTGTCCAGCCAGATCCTGCCGGCGGATATCATCTGAGGCGGAGCCGACTGAGCGCGACTCCAAAAAGCGAGTCGACAGAGTCGACAGAGTCGCGCCGGCCAGGGCAGTCGGGATGGCGATGTCAAAGACCGGGAGACAGTGTCTCACGGTTTTCAGGGGCGCCTGGGATAAAGCTCTAAATCGTGGCCGGGCGTTGATCCGATTGAGGAAATCGGACGATCCGTTGACGGGTGTGGTGCGCTTTCCCTCTCCCGGCGGGAGAGGGCTTGAGCGTCCAGGAGCGTCAGCGATTGGAAACGCGAAAGGGTGAGGCGGAACGGCTATTGAGCCGTCATGCCGCCGTCGATCTTGAACTCGGCGCCGGTGACGAATTTGGCTTCGTCGGAGGCGAGGTAGAGGACGCAATAGGCCACGTCGTTCGGTTCGCCGATCCGCTTGAGCGGGATGCCGCGCGCCAGCCGTTCGTGAGCCTTGGCCTCGTCACCGCCGGCCATGGCGATGAAGGGATCGAGGATGCCGGTCTTGATGAAGACCGGGTGGACCGAGTTGACGCGGACGTTCCACTCCATCTTCGCGGCCTCAAGGGCGACGGTCTTGGTGTACATCCAGACGCCCGCCTTGGTGGCGTTGTAGGCGCCCATGCCCGGCCCTGCGGCCAGGCCTGCGATCGACGAGATGTTGACAATGGAGGCCGAGCCAGACGCCCGCAGATGCGGCATGGCGTGTTTGCAGCCGAACATGACCGAGCGCAGGTTGATCTCGTACTGGCGCTGCCAGTTTTCGGCCGTGTCCTGCTCGCAGAAGAGCAGGACGTCGCCAACGCCGGCGTTGTTCACCAGGACCGACAGGCTGCCCATGTCGGCCGCGGCCCGTGCGACGACATCGATCCAATGGGCTTCCGAGGCCACGTCGTGGGCATAGGCGAAGGCGGCGCCCGGGATCTCGGCGTTGATCCGTTTGGCCAGGTCTTTCGCGCCCGCGCCGTTGATGTCGGTGATCGCGACCTTCGACCCTTCGCGCGCCAGCATCCAGGCGATGGCCTCGCCCAGTCCCTGGGCCCCGCCCGTGATCAGTGCGGCCTTGCCCGCGACGCGTCCTGCCGTGCTCATTGTCATTCCCCTCCCAGGGATTTCGCGGCGGCGTCGATGAAGCGCGCCATCGTCGTGTCGAGTTCGGTGACGCCGCCGGCGTCGTGGGTCGTCAGCAGCACCGTGACCCGGTTGTAGACGTTCGACCATTCCGGATGATGGTCCATGGTCTCGGCCTTCAAGGCCACGCGCATCATGAAAGCAAAGGCGGTGTTGAAGTCGGCGAACTTCAGCGTCCGCTCGATCGCGGGGCGGTCGCCGTCGTGGACGGACCAGCCGGTCAGGCCCTGGATGGCGGCTGCGGGATCGAGGGTCGGTCTGGCCATGAATGTCTCCTGATCGTCGGGGGTAGCGGCAGCGCCGCGCCCCCGCAAGGCGCCGCTACGTCAGCCGGCCGGCCGGCACTGGAACAGACGAAGACGCTGAGGCGTTGGGAAGCGTCGCCTTACGGAACGGAGCTACATCGTGGACAATCTCTGGATCGCCTCGCTGGACGACGCCGACCGCAAACGGCTGGAGCCGCACCTGGCCGAACGGGCTTTCACCCAGGGGCAGATGCTGTACGACGCGGGCGAGGCTGTGGACCAGGTCTGGTTCCCGCTGAACGGGGTCGTCTCCCTGATGACCGTCCTGCCCGAGGACAGGATGGTCGAGACCGCCGCCATCGGTCGAGAAGGCCTGATCGGCGTGACCTGCGGCCCGATGAACGCCCGCGCCTCGAGCCGCGCCATCGCCCAGATCGAGGGCTCCGCCGCCTGCTGCTCCGCAGACATCTTCTCCGATGCCCTGGCAGAGAGCCCCGGCATGCGCACCGCCCTGTCCAAATTCACCGAAAGCCTGTTCGCCCAGGTGCAGCAGACTGCCGCCTGCAACGCACAGCACCGGCTGGACGAGCGGCTGGCCCGCTGGCAGCTGACCCTGCACGACCGCGCCCAGTCAAACCGGTTCCACCTGACCCAAGCGGACATCGCCGTCATGCTGGGTGTTCGTCGCGCGACCGTTTCCGAAGTCGGGGCCGAGCTCGAGGGCAAACACCTGATCCGGCGCGGCCGGGGCTGGGTCGAGGTGCTGGACCGCAAGGCGCTCGAGGAGGCCGCCTGCGGCTGTTACGGCGCCATGCGCGGGGTGATGAAGGATCTCGGCGTGCCGCGGCCCAGGGCGCCGCACGCCTGAGTCGATGGCCCGCGACGGCGAGGCCCGGTGACGCAGGCTTCACAGCGCGCTAGACCGCAAAGATGAGCGCTTCTCCAGATTCCTCTCAGCCTCGGGGCCCGCACTCGTCAGGCGGCACCTCCTCCTTCGGTTTCCGCGATGTGGACGCCCGCGAGAAGGTGCGGATGGTGCGGGGCGTGTTCGACAGCGTGGCCTCCAGCTACGACCTGATGAACGACCTTATGAGCGGGGGCGTGCACCGGCTGTGGAAGGACGCGGCCGCCGCCAGGCTGAACCCCCGACCGGGCGAGACCATCCTGGACGTCGCGGGCGGCACCGGCGACATGGCGCGGCGCTATTCGAAGATGGCGCGGCGGGCGCAGGAGCGGCGCGGCGGCGAGGATGCCTCCGTCATCGTGCTCGACTACAATGCCGAGATGATCCTGGCCGGCGTCGAAAAGGGCGGCGAGCCGGAGATGATCTGGACCGTCGGCGACGCCATGGCCCTGCCGATCCCCGACGCCTCGGTCGACGCCTATTCGATCAGTTTCGGCATCCGCAATGTGTCGGACATCGCCGTGGCCCTGAAGGAGGCGCGGCGGGTGTTGAAGCCCGGCGGGCGGTTCCTGTGCCTGGAGTTCTCGCGGCCCACGGCCGAGGCGGTGCGCAAGGCCTATGACGCCTGGTCCTTCCACGCCATTCCGCGCATCGGCGGCTGGGTGGCCAAGGATCGCGACAGCTACCAGTATCTGGTCGAGAGCATCCGCCGCTTCCCCGACCAGTCGACCTTCAAGGCCATGATCGAGCAAGCCGGGTTCTCCCGCGTCGCCGTGACCAACCTGTCGGGCGGCGTCGCCGCGATCCACTTCGGGTGGGCGGTCTGAGCTTTCCGGCCGCATATCGGGTCGCGCCCGCCGCCCCGCCGACCGTGGCCGTGCGCGATCCCGTCCGCGCGACCTGGCGGCTGATCCGCTGGGGCGCCGCCCTGGCCAGGCACGACGCCCTGCTCCCGCGCGAGATCACCGGCCTGCTGCCCGCCTGGGTCAGGGTTCTCGCGGGGTTCATCCACCTGTTCGCCGGGCGCGAGGGTCGCGACGGACGGCCGGGCCAGCGTCTGGGTCGGGCGTTCGAAACCCTGGGGCCGGTGGCGATCAAGCTCGGTCAGGTCATGGCCACGCGGGCCGACATCTTCGGCATCGAGTTTGCGCGCGACCTGGGCCGGCTGAAGGACAAGCTGCCGCCCTTCCCGACCGACGAGGCGCGCCGCGAGATCGAGCGCTCCCTCGGTCGGCCGGTCGAGAGCCTGTTCATCGATTTCGGCGATCCGATCGGGGCGGCCTCCCTGGCCCAGGCACACCCCGCCTGGCTGGCCGATGGGCGCAAGGTGGCGGTCAAGGTGCTGCGCCCCGGCGTGGAACGTCGCGTGGTCAAGGGGCTGGACGCCATGCGTCTGGCGGCCGGACTGGTGCACAGGCTGGTCCCTGCGGCGCGGCGACTGGAGCCCGAAGCCTTCGTCGAGACTGTGGCCCGGTCGATGTATCTGGAGCTCGACATGCGGCTGGAGGCGGCGGCGGCCTCCGAATTACACGACATCATGGAGAAGGCCCGGGCCGACGGCGCCCATATGACCGCGCCCAAGGTGGTCTGGGACGGGGTCGGCAAGCGGGTGCTGACCCTGGAGTGGGCCGTGGGCCTGCCAATGACCGACCCGGCCGCGATCGAACAGCCGGGCATGGACATCAACGCCCTTGCCGACAATGTCGTCCGCGCCTTCCTGGTCCAGGCGCTGGACTACGGGACCTTCCACGCCGACCTGCACGAGGGAAATCTGTTCGCCTCGGCCCCGGCCGAGCTGAGCGCCGTCGATTTCGGCATCATCGGCCGGCTGAACCCCGGCGAGCGGCGCTACCTCGCCGAGATCCTGTGGGGCTTCCTGACGCGCGACTACCCGCGCATCGCCCGGGTCCATTTCGAGGCCGGCTACGTGCCGCCGCACCATTCGGTCGAGGCCTTCGCCCAGGCCTTGCGCGCCGTTGGAGAGCCGGTAATAGGCCGTGCCGCGTCCCAGGTCTCGATGGGCCGGTTGCTGGGCCAGCTGTTCGAGATCACCGCCCTGTTCGACATGCATCTGCGGCCCGAACTGATCCTGCTGCAGAAGACCATGGTCTCGGTCGAGGGTGTGGCGCGACGCCTGAACCCGGACCATGATCTGTGGGCCGCGGCCCAGCCGGTGGTGGAGCGCTGGATCACCCGCGAGCTCGGTCCCAGGGCCCAGGTGCGGGACGGCCTGCGCGAGATCCTCTCGGGCGCCCGGGCCCTGTCGCGACTGGTGCAGGAGCCGCCCACCAGCCAGACGGTCATCGTCGAGCGGGTGAAGACCCCGACCTGGCTGGCCGTCTGCGTCGTCGTCGCGACCGGCCTCTCGGCCGCCGCCCTCATTGTGTCGCTTTGGCCCCGGATTGTGGGATGACACAGTCGGAGTCCGCATGACCGTCTCGATCAAGATCCCCCTTCTCGTCCTCGCCCTGGCCGCCCTGGCCGGGCCCGTGCTCGCCCAGGCGACGCCCCCGGCGCAGCTGGCCCCCCGCGGAGGCGCCGCTGCCACCCTGCCCAACACCTTCGACAACCCGACCGCTCCGGCCGCGCCCGCCGTGCGCGCGCCCGCCGCCCCGGGCGGTCAGGTCTCGGATGCCCAGATGGCCGAGGCCGCGCTGCGCGCCGTCATCGAACAGCTCAAGGCCGGCGACATCCAGGAGGCGATGTTCACGCCGGACCTCGGGCGTCGCCTGAACAGCCAGATGACCACCTTCTCGCCCCTGGTCCAGGGCTTCGGCGACCTGCAGACGATCGAGCCGTCCGGCGTCGACGATGGCGTGGCCCAGTATCTGGTCACCTTCGACAATGCCGCGACCCAGTGGCTGATCGGGCTGGAAGAGGGCGGGCTGATCGCCGCCCTGCTGTTCCGCCCGGCGCCGCCTGAATCGTCCGACCCGCCGTCGCCCGACGCCTGATCCCCTCCGCCCCTCCTTTCGGGAACCCTCCATGAAGCGTCTCGCCCCCATCGTCCTCGGCGTGGCCGTCCTGGGTCTCGTCCCCGGCGGCTGCGCGTCCGGCCCGGGTGGCCCGATGGGGGGCCCCGGCGGTGCGCAGGGACCGGGTCCCGGCCTGTTCGTCAGTCCCTTCGGCGAGCTGTTCTTCGCCGAACCGGGCGAGCCCTGGCCGGTCGCCGGCTGGTTCTCGGGCGCCGATGCCGACAGCGACGGCCGGGTGACGCAGGAAGAATTCACCGCCGACGGGATCCGCCAGTTCCGCGCACTGGACGTGCGCCGCGACGACCGGCTGACCCCCGACGAGATCGCGGCCTACGAAGCGGATCTGGCTGAGGCCCGCGCCCGTCTGCCGGGCATGGCGGGCGGGCCCCGTGAGCCCGGGCGCCGTCTGCAAGGCTTCAGCGGCGGCATGGCCCTGGGCCTGGCCGAACCCGCCCAGCAACAGGGCAGCCGCAGCGCCCCCCGCCAGCGCGCGCCGACCGGCCCGCTGGCCTACGGACCGATCGCCGCGGCCGGGTTCTTCAACTATCCGCAACCGGTCAAGGCCGCCGACCTCGACATCAACCAGACCGTGACGGCCCAGGAGTGGGCGCAGGCGACGGACCGCTGGTTCATCGCCCTGGACACCGATCAGGACGGCGCCCTGACCCTGGCGACCCTGCCGCGCACGCCGCTGCAGCAGATGATGGATCGCGGTCCGCGCTAATCCAGCGCCGGCTTGCCGCGTCCGCTCTTGATCGTGGCGCGGCCCGACTTGGCCTGGAGGCGGCGTTCCTTCGACGCCCGCGTCGGCCGGGTCGGGACGCGGTAGGTCGGGGCCACCGAGGCCTTTTCGACCAGGTCCTGAAGCCGTTCGATGGCGTCGGCGCGGTTGCGCTCCTGGGTCCGGTGACGAACGGCGGTGATCAGGATCACGCCCTCCAGGGTCAACCGGCTGCCGGCCAGTTTCATCAGCCGCTCGCGCACGGGCTCCCTCAGCGAGGGCGAGTTCCTGGCGTCGAACCGCATCTGCACGGCGGTCGAGACCTTGTTGACGTTTTGCCCGCCCGGTCCGCCAGCACGGTAGAAGTGAAACTCCAGCTCGCTCTCGGGGATGGTGGTCATCGCGGCGCCCGCTTCGCCATGATCACTGCGCGGTCCAGCGCCTGAAGAAAGGCCGAACGGTCCCTGGGCCCGAACGGCGGCGGGCCGGAGGTGGCGACCCCCATCGACCGCAGATGCTCGCCCACCATCCGCCCTGCGAGGGCCGAGCCGATCGAGTCCGGCGTGAAGGGATGGCCGTTCGATTTCAGCGCCTGTGCCCCGGATTTCAGGCAGCGGTCGGCCAGCGGGATGTCGGCGGTGATGACGATATCGCCCGGTCCAGCGCGTTCGGCGATCCAGTCGTCGGCGATGTCGGGACCGGCATCGACGACAATCTGTTCGATCCACGTTTCGCGTGGCGTGTTGATCCAGCTGTTCGAGACCACAAACACCTGCAGGCCGTAGCGGGCCGCCACGCGATAGACCTCGTCCTTTACCGGACAGGCGTCGGCGTCGATGAAGAGGCGGGGGGCGGCGGACATTCGCTCCCTATACCTCTCCCTCCCCCTGCGGGGGAGGGGCGTCGCGAAGCGACGGGGTGGGAGCGGCGAGGTGATCCAGACACAGACCCCGTCCCTGTTTCGCCTTGCCGCCCCCACCCGGCTTCGCTGGGCTCAGCCACCCTCCCCCCGAGGGGGAGGGAGAAGGCCTCGATTTACCGCCCGTAGGCGACCGGCATCCCTCCGGCCTGACGCCCGCCGTTGAGATAGCGGTCGCGCAGGAGGATCTGGCGGCTGGTCAGGGACTGTTCCTGGCCGTTGATGAACTCCGCCGTCACCGACGACAGAGGCTCCAGCGGATCGCCGGACCAGACGACCACATCGGCCGCTGCGCCCGCGCGCAGCTCGCCGAACTGGCCCGCCATGCCGAAGATACGCGCCGGATTGACCGTCAGGGCCGCGATGGCCGCCTCGAACGGCAGTCCGTGGGAGACGGCGTTCCCGGCGTTGTAGCGGGCCTCGCGCGCCCTGTGGACCGAGCCCTCGTTGCCCTTGATGGCGATGACGACCCCGGCGGCGTTCAGGGCCGCGGCATTCTCCATCCGCGCCGCCCGGGTCTCGAGATCGCCCGGCAGGTTGGAGATGGGGTTGAGCAGCACCGGCACGTCGGCGGCGGCTATGTCGGCGGCGACCAGCCAGCCTTCCTCGGCGCCGTCCAGGATCAGCTTGACCCCTTCCTCGCGGCCGAGACGCAGGACCTGCTGGATGTCGGCCGCCCGGTGGACGGTGACGATCAGCGGCAGGGTCCCGTTGGCGACCGGGATCAGAGCCTCGAGATCGGCGCGAGAGATCGACAGGTCGCGCAGGGCCGCGCGGTCATAGGCGGCCTTGTTGCGGGCATAGAGGCGGACCTCAGCCAGGGTTTCCTTGAACAGGGTGAATTCGGCGCCGCGCGCGCCGCCGGCGACACCCGCTCCGGCCTCGCCGAACGGAGCAACCATGGCCACGCGAGGCTGGACCAGGATGTCGGTCCCGGCCGCCAGGTGGATCACCGAGGCCGTGCCTGCGAACAGGCCCGGCGTCTGGAACCCGCCCGAACCGGCGCCGGCGAAATCCGAGTCATCCTGATGCTGGTGACCGCCCGAGCCGCCCGGATGGTTGGGGACAACGATGGTGCGGGTGATGCCGCCCAGACGCGCGACCGGAATGGCGATCGACCAGGGGTCGAGGCCGTAGCTGACGTCGAACGAGGCCGAGATGGTGTTGGCGCCGTTGGACTGATCCTCCGACCCCTGGACGGATGAAATCTCGGTCAGGCCGAGGCCGGAATCGACGGCGACGAAACCGGGGGTGACCACCTTGCCACGCGCGTCGATGACGCGGGCTCCGGCCGGAGCGGCCCCGGTCCCGACCGAGACGATACGGCCGCCGGAGATGACGACCGTGCCGTTCTCGATCACCGACGTACCCGTGAGGACGCGCCCCCCGGTGATGGCGGTCACTTGCGCCAGTGCGGGCATGGCCGACAGCGCCAGAGCGGTCAGGGAGATGAGGGCGAAACGGCGCATCAGCGGGCTCCCGGAACGATGTTGGCGGCTGCGATGCCGAAGCCGGGCTGGCCCAGCTCGAAGTCCGAGACAGGCTGATAGCGCGGGTCGAAGCGGTCGAACGTGAGAGCGCCGTCAATGAAGACCTGGTCGGCGCGAGCGTAGACCGAGAACGGATTGGCGCTCCAGATCACAACGTCGCCGCGCAGGCCCGGCGTCAGCGCTCCGGTCTCGTCGCCGATGCCGATCGAGCGGGCGGCGTTGGAGGTGATCCAGCCGATCGCGTGTTCCTCACTGATGTTCAGACCGGCGCGGCGACCCGCGGCGAGCGCGGCGGCGGCTTCCTGGTTCAGGCGCTGAGTCAGCTGGGCGTCGTCGGAATGGATGACGGCGCAACCGCCCTCGGCGGCATCGACCAGGGCGGCATTCTCCTCAACCGCGTCGAGCGCCTCCATCTTGAAGCCCCACCAGCCGGTCCACATGTCGGCGCAGACGCCGGCGGCGGCCAGTTGCGGCGCGATCTTGTAGGCCTCGACAGCGTGGTGGAAGGCCGTGACGCGATAGCCGAACTCATTGGCGATATCGAGCATCACCATCATCTCGTCGGCGCGGTAGCAGTGGTTCTGGACCAGGATAGACCCGTCCAGCACCCCGGCCAGAGTGTCGTTCTGCAGGTTGCGGGTCGGGGGCGAGCCCTCGCCGTCCTCGCGCCACTTGTCCCATTTGGCCTTGTATTCGCGGGCGGCGATGAAGGCGGCGCGATAGCCGGCGACATTGCCCATGCCGGTGGCCGGCGACTGGTTGCGGCCGCCGTAGACGCGCGACGGGTTCTCGCCGCAGGCCATCTTCACGCCATAGGGAGCGCCGGGGAACTTCATCCCCTGCATGCTGATCGACGGAATGTTGCGCACCGTCACCGAGCGGCCGCCGAACAGGTTGGCCGAGCCAGGCAGGATCTGGAGGGTGGTGACTCCGCCGGCGCGGGCGGTGTTGAACCCGGGGTCCTGGGGCCAGATCGAATGTTCGGCCCAGACCTGGGCCGTGTTGGGGCTGGTCGCCTCGTTGCCGTCGCTCATGCCGCTCACGCCGGGCGAGGGATAGACGCCGAGGTGGGAGTGGACGTCGATGACCCCCGGGGTCACGAAGCGACCGCGTGCGTCGACGACGCGGTAGCCGGCGGGGACAGGCATCGAGGCCGGACCCACGGCCTCGACCTTGCCGTCCGACATCAGGACGACGCCGTTCTCGATGCGCTGGTCCGTGCCGGTCAGGACCGTGCCGCCGACGATGGCGACGTTGTCACGCGGCAGCGGCTGGTAGGTCGAGGGATAGGGATCGAGGTTGGTCGAGGCGTCCAGACCGCGCGCCATGGTGCGATCCGTGGAGGCGCCGCCGCTGCTCGATCCGTCGGCCGCGGGCGGGGCGTCAGTGTCCGTTGTGGCGCAGGCCGATAGCGCCAGAGCGCAGGCGATTACGGCGAGGCTGGAGCCCCGCAAGGCGTGACGGATCATTAAACGCTCCCCTTCGCGCCGACGGCGCGGAACGGGGCGGATTACAAGAGCGTCCCAAGCCGTCCGTCAAAGGCGGAAACATTACATTCCTGTAAGGCGGTCGCGAAGCTCCGCATCATCAAGGCCTTCGACCTCGATCATCTTCAGCCGGGACTGTCCGCCGCGCGCCAGGGACACTGCCGAACGGGCCACGCCCAGAGATTTCGCGAGCAGCAGGATCAGGGCGGCGTTGGCCCCGCCTTCGACCGGTCGGGCGCGCACGCGGACCTTGAGGACCGGCCGCCCTTCGGGGTCGACGTCCCAGCCGTCGATGCGATCAGAGGCCGCGCCGGGGGTCAGTTTGATGGCGATCCGGGCCATGGCATCATCCCGATCAGGCCGCCTTCGCCCGGTTCCGCAGCGACAGGCAGTAGATGAAGGTCACCGCCATCCCGAGGATCACCGCGCCGCATCCGACCACGACCGCCGTCATGATGGTCGGCGCGAAGACGAACGCTCCAGCGTAGACGAGGCCGCTGAGCACCATGGACCAGGCGGTGACGCGCTGGGCCTTTCGGGCGCAGTAGCTGGGGGCGAAGGTCTTGGGTATGCGATTGCCGAACGAGGCGATCATCAGGCCGGTGGCGCCCAGAACGATCCGGATCGTCGTCTCCTGGTCGATGTAGCCGAGCTTGCGGGCGAGGCTTGCAGCCAGCGCCAGCACGAGAATGCCGCCGCCCCAGGCGAGGCTGTTGATCAGGTCCTTGTTCATTTCGCCGGCTCCTCTGAAGGCGTCGGCGCATCCGCGCCGAGGCCGAATGAATGGACGAAGCCCAGCAGGGCCTCTTCGAGCACCGAGAGCTTCAGGTGATAGATGACGGACTTTCCGACCTTCTCGGCGTGGACCAGATCAGCCTCTTTCAGCACCGCGAAATGCGCCGACATGGTCGGTTTGGAGACCTCGAACCGGGCGCTGAGTTCGCCGGCGCTCATCGGCCCCTGACGCAGGAACTGAAGCACCCGCCGGCGGGTCGGATCGGAAAGGGCCCTGAAGACACTGCTCATAATGCGACAATTAGCTAATCATCGAAATGAGTCAAGATGTCTGATCTCCGGGCATGAAAAAGGGCGCGGGCCTCTCGGCGCCGCGCCCCCGTTCGAAGCCTCAGAAAGCCTTAGCCCAGAGCGGCCATCAGCTCCGGCACGACCGTCTTGTAGTCGCCGACGATGCCGAAATCCGCGACCTGGAAGATCGGGGCGTCGGCGTCCTTGTTGATGGCGACGATGATCTTGGAGTCCTTCATCCCCGCCAGGTGCTGGATAGCGCCTGAGATGCCGATAGCGATGTAGAGGCCCGGAGCGACGACCTTGCCGGTCTGGCCGACCTGGTAGTCGTTGGGGGCGTAGCCGGCGTCCACAGCTGCGCGAGACGCGCCGACGGCGGCGCCCAGTTTGTCGGCCAGGGGATCCATGACGGCATGGAACTCCTCGGCCGAGCCCAGGGCGCGACCGCCGGAGACGACGATCTTGGCGGCGCCCAGTTCGGGACGGTCCGACTTGACCATCTCCTCGCCGACGAAGGCCGCCTTGCCGGCGTCCGAACCAGCCACGGTCTCGACCGGGGCCGAGCCGCCGTCCGCCGCAGGGACGAAGGCGGTCGGACGCACGGTGATGACCTTTTTCGCGTCCGACGACTGGATCGTCTCCAGGGCGTTGCCGGCATAGATCGGCCGCACGAAGGTGTCTGCGGCGACGACCTCGACGATCTCGGAGATCGGGGCGACGTCCAGCTTGGCCGCAATCCGCGGCATGAAATTCTTGCCGTCCATCGAGGCGGGAGACAGGAACGCGTCGTAGCCGGCGGCAAGGGCCACGACCGTGGCGGTCACGGCCTCGGCCAGCTGGTGGCCCAGCTCGCCGCTCTCGGCCAGCAGCACCTTGCGCACGCCGGTGATCCTGGCGGCGGCATCGGCGGCTGCCTTGGCGCCCGAGCCGACGACCAGAATGTCCACGTCGGAGGACAGGGCGAGAGCCGCGGTCACGGTCTTGTTCGTGCTGTCACGGACGGCCGAACCGTCGTGGTCGGCGATGACGAGGACGGCCATCTACAGGGCTCCCGCAGTCTTGAGTTTGGACACCAGTTCAGCCGCATCGGCGACCTTGATCCCGGCCGAGCGGGTCGGCGGGGCCGTCACCTTGACCACCGTCAAACGGTTGGCCGTATCGACACCGTAGTCGGCGACCGCCTTCATCGCGATCTCCTTTTTCTTGGCCTTCATGATGTTGGGCAGGGAGGCGTAGCGCGGTGTGTTGAGACGCAGGTCCACCGTGATCACGGCCGGCAGGGTCGCCGACAGGGTCTGGTTGCCGCCGTCAACTTCGCGCGTGACCCTGGCCGCGCCGCCGGCGATGTCGATCTTCGCCGCGAACGTGGCCTGGGGCCAGTCGAGCAGGGCGGCCAGCATCTGGCCGACCGCATTGTTGTCGCCGTCGATGGACTGCTTGCCCATCAGGACCAGGTCCGGCTTCTCTTCGGCCACAACGGCGGCCAGCAGCTTGGCGACGGCCAGGGGCTCGAGGTCGGCGTCGGACTGGATCAGGATGCCGCGATCGGCGCCCATGGCCAGGGCGGTGCGGATGGTTTCCTGTGCCTGGGTCACGCCGATCGAGACGACGACGATCTCGGTCACCGTGCCGGCGGCGTGGTGCTCCTTGCCCTCTTTCAGACGAACCGCCTCTTCGACAGCGATCTCGTCGAAGGGATTCATGCTCATCTTGACGTTGGCGAGATCGACGCCGGTCTGGTCCGCCTTGACGCGAGCCTTGACGTTATAGTCGATCACCCGTTTGACGGGGACGAGAACCTTCATGTTTGACTGTCCATAGGATCGCCGGAATGTTGCGGCAGGGAATGGAACGGGCGAAGGAGCCTGTCAACGTAACGCGACGTGAACTTGAAGCGTCGCCGGGAATGAGATTTCGATGAACCGCTTCCTGACCATGCGACGCCTGTCGATCCTGTTCTTCGGACTGTTCGCCGTCTGCGTCGCCGGAGCCTTCGCCTTCCAGCGCTTCTATGTCGCACCCGCCGACGCCTGCGCGCAGAGCGGCCGCTGGTGGTATGAGGAGGGGCGCGAGTGCGTCCAGCCGATCTACCTGCCCGACATCACCGGCCGGCCGGCCGGCGTGACGCGCGCCGAGGCTTCGAACGAGCAGAACCGCCAACTGCTGGCGATCGAGGACCGGCTGGCTGCCGAGCGTGTCGCCCGGGCCGCGGCGACGGAGCGCGACCGCGCCGACTACGCCGCCAAGACCGGCAAATGATCTAGACAGCGGCGTCGAACAGGGCGTCGCGGGCGATATCGGGGCGCAGCATCGGGAAGAAATGCGTGCCGCCGGCCACCGTCTCGACCGAGACCAGCGGCAGGCCGCGCGGCGCGGCCTCGACCGCGCAGGTCGAGTGGATCTCCGCCTTCAGGATGCGGATCGGCCGGCCGCAGTCGCGCATCGCCTTCCAGGGATCGTGCCCCTGGGCGCAATAGTTCGAGGCCTCCCACGCCGGGGGACAGGTCAGGACGAATCCGTCGCCGTCCTCGGTCAGGCCGGCGCCGAGATAGTCGATCACCATGATGTCGGACCAACCCTTGAAGGCGCCACGGCCGCGGTAGGCCGCCAGAGCCTGTTCCCGGCTGTCGAACCGCGCACGACGTCTGAGCGCGCCCTTCACCAGCGGGATATGGCCGGGCAGACGGTTCAGCAGCGGCAGTTGCAGCGCCGCCACCATCCAGCGCTTCCAGACGACCGGATCGAGGGCGACGATCTGGGAGACCTTCCCGGGCCGTTCGGCAGTGGCGAGGATGGCGCTGGTCGCGCCCATGGAATGGCCGGCCATGACCACCGGCGGTCCGTCCAGGCTGTCGAGCAGTGACACGAGGTCGTCGCGGTGATCCTGCCAGCCCTTCCGGCCGGTCGGGAGCGGCAGGGTGGTTGCCCCATGCCCCCTCAGATCGGGCGCGAGGATGCGCAGGGACGACGTCAGCGGCGCCAGAATCGAGCGATAGGTCGCGGCGTTGAACCCGTTCGCGTGGCAGAAGATCAGATCGACCGGCCGCCTCGGGTCGCCGAAGTCGAGGACCGACATGTCTCCGTCGCCCCATCGATTGGCGATGGGCACGGTCATGCGGCGGGGCGGGGAGAGCCGGGCAGCGTCCATGTCGGAAACCTAGGGAGCCGGAGACCCCGACGCCAGCATCTATCCGCCTATGCGGCGACGCGGCTTCCCGGTCATGCCGCTACACGGCAGGCGGGACAGCGGCCGTGGCCCTCGATCGTGGTCCGCTCCAGCGCATAGCCGGCGGCGGTCGCGGCCTGTTGCAGGGCTTCGCCTTCCGGCGGGGTGACCTCCTCGGTCGCGCCGCAACAGTCGCAGATCAAAAAGGCGGCGGCGTGGGCCCGATCGCCCACCGAACAGGCCACATAGGCGCTGATGGAGGCGATTCGGTGGGCCAGCCCCGTCTTCTCGAGAAACTCCAGCGCGCGATAAACGGTCGGCGGCTTGGCGGCGACGCCGTCCAGGCCGTAGCGGGCGATCAGGTCATAGGCCTTCACCGCCTCGCCGGCCTGCAGCAGCAACTCCAGCACGCGGCGGCGCGGCGCAGTCATCCGCTCGCCCTGCTGCACGCAGCGCGTCTCGGCAGAGGCCAGGGCGCGGCCAATTTCTCCGGCGTCGAGGCCGGTTTCGTCGTGCGCGTGATCGCAGTGGGAACCCATGGCCCAGAGCTAAGCCGCGCGACGCCCCATCGCAACCATCGCGGCTTGACTACCCGTGATGTTATCTCATAACACTTCAACCTCTTCCTCCCGAGAGATTGCCATGCGTTCTGCTTACCTGTCCCGTTCCGCCCTTCTCGTGGCCGTCGCCTCGAGCGCCCTGGCCGGCGCCGCCTCCGCCCAGACCGCCCCACCCGCGCAACAGGCCGATGCGGTCGAGGACGTCATCGTCACGGGACGTCCCTTCGGCGTCAGCGACAACGCCAGCTTGATCGCCGTCGACGTGCTGGACGAACAGGCCCTGGCTGTCGCCCCGGTCCAGACCCTGGGGGACCTGGTCGCGGGCCTGCCGGGCGTGCGCTCGTCCAGCTTCGCGCCGGGCGCCAGCCGCCCCGTCATTCGCGGCCTGTCCGGTCCCCGGGTCCAGGTCCTGACCAACGGCCTCGGCATGATCGACGCCTCGGCCGTCTCGCCGGACCACCAGGTCGCCGTGGATCCCGCCGAGGCCAGCCGGATCGAGGTCGTGCGCGGCCCCTCGACCCTGACTTTCGGCGGTTCGGCCATCGGCGGAGTGGTCAACATCCTCGATGAACGCATCCCGACCCATGCGGTCGAGGGCGGCGTCGACGGCCATGTCTCGACCCAGTATTCCAGCGTCGACGACGGCTATGGCCTGGGCGCACGCCTGGCGGCCAACGCGGGCCCGTTCGTGTTCACGGTCGACGGCTTCCGGCGCGACAGCGGTGACTACGACATCCCCGGCTCGGCCATCTCACAGCGGCTTGCGGATGCAGAGAGCGTGGCCCGCGATGACGCCGGTACCGTGGTCAACTCCTTCGCCAAGATCGAACAGGTCGGCGCCGGCGTTTCATATGTCGACGACCGCGGCTTCGTCGGCGTCTCGATCAAGAACACCCGGTCCAACTACGGCACCGTGGCCGAGCCCGATGTCTCGATCGACCTGGAACAGACGCGCTACGACTTCCGCGCCGAGCGGGAGCTGGATACCGCCTGGTTCCAGTCGTTCAACCTCTCGGCCGGCTATGCCGACTACGCGCACACCGAGTTCGAGGGCCCCAAGGTGGGAACCGTCTTCCAGTCCTCGGGCTATGAGGGCCGGGCCGAACTGATCCAGCGCCAGCGCGACGGCTGGCAGGGCGTGGTCGGGGCCCAGGTGCTGGACCGCGAATTCGACGCCATCGGCGACGAGGCCTTCGTCCCCGCAACCTCGATTCAGGAAACCGGCCTCTACACCGTCCAGAGGCTGGATCTCGGCGCCTACGGCTTCGAGGGCGGCGTCCGCTACGACCGCCGCGAGCTGTCCGCCACCCCGATCGGCGGGACGTCGAAGATCAATCGCCAGTTCGATAACTGGTCCGCCTCGGGCTCCGTCTTCGTCAAGCCGGCCCAGGGCCTGTTCCTCGGCCTCAGCCTGTCGTCAAGCGAGCGAGCACCGAGCGAGGTCGAACTGTTCTCCGACGGCGTCCACGTCGCCACGGCGGCCTATGAGCTCGGCGATCCGACGCTCAATTCCGAGAAGGTCCTGACCCTCGAGGGGACGGTCCACCTGTCGCGCGGCCCGCTGGACGGCGATCTGCACGTCTATCGGGCGAAATACGACGGCTTCATCGACCAGCGCCCGACCGGCGCCGCTTTCGACTTCGACGGCCAGCCCTTCCCGATCTTCGCCTATGTCCAGACCGACGCGACCTTCACCGGTTTCGAGATCGAGGGCGACTATGCGCTGTGGGAATCGGGCGAACGCAGCCTGAAGCTCGGCGGCTCGGCCGACTATGTGAAGGCCGATACCGACCTGGGTCCGGCCGCGCGCATTCCGCCATACTCGGTCACCGGCCGCCTGATCTGGACCGACGCCCGATGGGACACCCAGCTTGAGGTCCGCCACGTCGGCGAACAGGACAAGACCGCCGCGTTCGAACTGCCGACCGACAGCTACACCATGGTCAATCTGTCCGGCTCAATCCGACCGTTCGCAGACCGCAACGTCACCGTCTTCGCCGAGGCGCACAACCTGACGAACGAGGAGGCGCGCGAACACGCCTCCTTCCTGAAGGACATCGCGCCCCAGCCCGGACGGAACCTGCGGGTCGGCGTCACCTATCGCTTTTAAGCGCGACAGGCGCACCGGTTTGCGGCGGCGGGCCGGTTCCGCTAGAAGGCCCGCCTTTCCGTCATTCCCAGAGCTCTCGAGTCCATGACCGACACCACAGCCTCCAACGACTCCGGCCTCGACGGCAACGTCCTGTTCTACGCCAAGCCCGAGCCGCTCTCGAGCGACCTGCACGGCAAGCTGGGCGTCAACCCCATCGACAAGCCCTACGCCTTCGTCGCCGCTTCGCACGTCGTGCCGCTGACGGTGACCGAGTTCGCCCCGGCTGCCCTGTCCTACCCGGTCGTCTTCCTCGGCGATTCCAAACAGCCGGTCGCGGTCATGGGCCTGCGCCAGAGCGAAAACCTCTATGTCAGCGCCAAGGGCGAGTTCCGCCCCGAGGCCTACATCCCCGCCTACGTCCGCCGCTATCCGTTCGTCTTCGCCAACGACCCGCAGGGCCAGCGCCTGATCCTGTGCATCGACCGCGATGCGCCGTTCATCGTCGAGGGCGGCCAGGCGCCGCTGTTCGAGGACGGCAAGCCCTCCGAATACGTCAACCAGGCCATGGAATTCTGCAACAACTTCGAGCAGGAGCGCCAGCGCACCGACAGTTTCATCAAGCTGCTGACGGACCTGGACCTGTTCGACGTCCGCGAAGCCGTCTTCACGCCGCGCAACGAGCGCGGCGAGCCGGGTGAACCCCAGAAGCTGGCCGACTATTTCGCCGTCTCGGAAGAGAAGCTGAAGCTCCTTCCGGCCGAGAAGCTGGCGGAACTGCGCGACAACGGCGCCCTGGGCCAGATCTACGCCCACCTGGTGTCGCTGCTCGGCTGGGACCGCCTGATCGCCCTGGCCTTCCAGCGCGCGAACGACAACGGCGAGATCGCCGGCAACGCTTAAGAGACACGGCCTTCTCCCTCCCCCTCGGGGGAGGGCAGATCGCGCAGCGATCGGGTGGAAGCGGCAAGGCAAGGCCGAACAAGCCTGTGTCTGGACCGCCTGGCCCTTCCCACCCCGTCGATGCTCCGCATCGACAACCCTCCCCCAAGGGGGAGGGAGAGACGTTCAGCTACCGCCTGACGAATACGCCCCGGGTCAGGCAAGAGAAGACCAGACGGCCGCCCTCGTCGAGCAGGTCGTGCTGGGCGATGACGATGCCCTTGTCGTCACCCACGGGGTCCTTGCCCATCACCGTCATCCGACCGCGCAGCAGTTCACCCGCCGGCGGATTGCGCATGAAGCGAAGGCCGTCGACCGCCAGCAGTTTCGACTGGGCCCATCCGGCGGCCTTGTCGGCCGCCAGACGGCTCCACAGCGCATAGACGAGCGCATCCGGCGCGCCATAGGCCGGATCCCAGCCTGGCGCGAAATGCGCGACGAACAGCTCGATCGCCGCCTCGTCCACGGCGCAGGCGCCGAGCTGAAGCACCTGGCCGTTCTCGATGTCCTCGAAATGAACATGCAGCGGATCGCTCATGGTGTCCCCTTGTTCGATCAGGCCGGTTCTTCGGAGACGCGTACCAGAAGCTTGCCGTCATGGTCGCCGGTGAACAGCCGATTGAGGGATGTCACGGCGCCTTCCAGGCCGTTGTCGACGTGGACCTTCCACTGGACCTTGCCCGACGCCAGCCACGGGCCGACCTCGGCGATGAACTCCCTGGCGCGTGGCGAATAGTCCATGACGAGGAAGCCCCGCATCGTCATCCGGTGGGTAATCAGGCGGCTGAGATCCGGCGACGGCGGCCGCTTGGTGGCGTTATAGGCCGAGACCATGCCGCAAACGGCCATCCGGGCGTGGATGTTCAGCCGGTTCCAAACCGCGACCATGATGTCGCCGCCGACATTTTCGAAGTTGAGATCGACGCCGTTCGGGGCCAGCCGGTCGAGCGCCTCGCCCACGTCCTCGTTCTTGTAATCGATGGCGGCATCGAACCCGAGCTCCTCGGTCAGCCAGCGGCATTTCTCGGGTCCGCCGGCGATGCCGATGACATGGGCGCCCTTCTGTTTGGCGATCTGGCCGGCGACCGAGCCAACCGCCCCGGCTGCCGCCGAGATGACCATGACCTGTCCCGGCTCGGGCCTCAGCACGTCGGTGACGCCGGCCCAGGCGGTCAGACCCGTCATGCCCAGGACCGACATGTTCGCCGTCAGCGGCATGCCCGGGGCGCGATGCACCCGGCTCACGCCGCTGTCCGGCACCACGCCATAGTCACTCCAGCCGCCCATGGCCGTGGTGACGATGTCGCCTTCCTTGAATTTTTCGGACCTCGACTGCTCGATCACGCCGAGCGTCAGGCCGCGCATCACGTCGCCCAGGCCCACCGGCGGCAGATAGCCGACGGCGTCGTTCATCCAGGTCCGGTTCGTCGGGTCCAGCGACAGATAGACGGTGCGGACCAGGACCTCGCCGTCCTTCAGATCGCGAACCGGGCTCTCGACCAGTTCCAGGTCGCCGTCCTTGATCAGACCCTGCGGCCGCTGGCGCAGCACCCACTGGCGGTTGGTCAGAGCCATGGTCGTCATCTCCGGGTTGGTTTCTTTTGCAGACCCATCATGGGCACAGGCCGCGGGCAGAGCAAAGAAAAAGGCGACCCCTGGGGGATCGCCTTGAAGTGGCATCATCGAGAATGAGGCGCGGAGGCGGCAGGACCAGCTGAGGCCGGTCCGGTCGGGGGGGCGTCGCCGCCTCCGCAGATTGAGAACGACGTCATTCCATAAGCGTTCCCCTGTTCAGCGAAGTTTTTTCGCCGCTTGCGAGACAGGCCGACCGCACGGAACGGCCACGCTCGCCTAAGCGTTGTCTGACCTGGACGTTCACCTTCGGAAAGCAGCCTCATGACCCATCACGATCCCCATTCCGAAGCCGCCGACGCTGTCCACGAAGGCCGCCCCGTCGATGCCCAGTATGTGCGAGGCGCCAGACCCGGCAAACGCATGCTGGTGCTGCTGATCGTTTCGGCGGGTGCGGCGGCCATCCTCTTGCTGGGGATGTGGTTCGTGTCCAACGGCGGCTTCGCCTCCCAGAACCCCAACACCGGCGCCCAGGCGGTGGATGCCGCCGCCTTCGACAATTCCGGCCCGCCCACGCCCGATGCGCCCACCACCGCCACGGGCGAACCGACCTCGCCGGCGGCCGGGACCGCCCCGAACGTCAATCAACCCGCCAACTGATCCCTGCTCACGAAGAAGCCCCGCCGGAACGATCCGGCGGGGCTTTTCATTGCCGGGAAGGCGCCTGGGATCAGGCGACTTCCTTCTGGCGGCTCGGGTGGAAGAAGAGGGCCTGGCTGATCGCCGCCTTCACCGTTTCCGGCTGGAAGGGCTTGGTGATCAGGAACGTCGGTTCCGGCCGCTCTCCAGTCAGCAGACGCTCGGGGAAGGCGGTGATGAAGATCACCGGCACGTCGAACTTCTTGAGGATATCCTTGACCGCGTCGATGCCCGACGAACCGTCTGCCAGCTGGATGTCGGCCAGGACGAGGCCTGGACGATGGCGGGCGACCGCATCGACGGCCTCGTCATGCGTCGTGGCCGTGCCGGTGACATTGTGACCCAGTTCGCGAACCAGGCTCTCGATGTCGGCGGCGATGATGGCCTCGTCCTCGATGATCAGGACGTCAGTGGCCAGTTCAGCGTCGATCTCGGCCTGGGCGTCGCCGATCAGCCGCTCGACCGAATGGGCGTCGGCCGACAGGATCTGCGCCGCTTCGGACGGGGTGAAGCCTTCGAGCGCGGTCAGCAGGAAGGCCTGACGCGAACGCGGAGCGATCCGCATCAGTCGGCTGGACGCATCGGTCAGCCCTTCAATGCCGCTGGTGTCTTCCAGCTGGGCGCCGGTCGTGGACCAGATGGTGTGGAACACATGATACAGAGCCACGCGCGGCGTCATGTCGGGCGAAAGCTGGCGCTCGCCGGCGGCGAGGGCTTCCAGCGCCACGCGCACATAGTTGTCGCCCGTCGCCTGATCCCCGGTGAGGGCCCGCGCGTAACGACGGACGTAGGGCAGGTGCGGCGCAAGTCTGGCCAGAAGGCTCATTTAGGTATTCCCCGACAAATCGACGATGCGCCCGTTAAACGCGGCACGCGTGGCGAACGGAACGTATCACTACCGTCACGGTTCCAACGGGTCTGATTTAGCTTCACCATAAAATGCGCGGCCAACGGAACTGGCGTGCGCGAGCGACGTTGACGGCCTGAACAAGAAGCCCGGCGCGCGGAGCCGGCGCATACTCGCGGATGAGTTTCAACGATTGGCGGCGCAGACATACATGATCGATTCATCGGACTCCGGGCGAAAACCCGCCAATGCCCGGCCTGCAGGCGGCGAGCCGCCGCTTGAGGAAGCGCGACTGCGTCAGCAGGCCATCGGCGTGAAGCTGCGCCACCTGTTCGACGAGGTCGTCAACGAGCCTGTCCCCGACGAATTCCTGGAAATCCTGCGCCGCGCCGACCAGCGCGCTTCCGACGAGAACAAGGCGTGAGCGTCTCAGGCCGTTCGACCGCGCCCAAGCCTCCCTCCGCCGACGACGAGGGGTTCAAGCGCGAACTAGTCCAGCTGATCCCGCACCTGCGCGCCTTCGCCCGCACCCTGACGGGCGACCCGACCGCCGCCGACGACCTGGCGCAGGACGCCATGATGAAGGCCTGGGACGCCCGCGCCTCCTATCAGATGGGCACCAATATGAAGGCCTGGACCTTCATGATCCTGCGCAACCAGTTCTATTCGGAGAAGCGTCGCTCGTGGCGTTCGTCCCAACTGGATCAGGAAGCCGCCGAACGGACCCTGGTCGCTGTCGATGATCCCGAAGCGCCGGTCGCCCTGGACGAACTGCGTCAGGCCCTGAACACCCTGCCGGAGGAACAGCGCGAAGCCCTGATTCTCGTCGGCGCGGGCGGCTTCGCCTATGAAGAGGCGGCCGAGATCTGCCAGTGCGCCGTCGGCACGGTGAAGAGCCGTGTCAGCCGCGCCCGCAAGGCTCTGGCGGCGACCCTGGAGCGCGGCGGCTATGGCCGTGACGGCCGTGCGGCCGGCGACGCCATGCGCTCCATTCTTGCCGACGCCGACCGTCTGAGCGGCGCGCGGCAGGGCTGATCGTGGATTCTCCCAGGCCCGCGCGGGGTCGTATCGCCCGGCGCATGGCCTCTTCCTTCAGTCGGTTCTGGGCGCAACGCGCGGGCGCGTCCGGAGGCCGGAGGATTCACGTCCAGGGCATCCGCTTCCGACTGGGCCTGGCCATGGCCATCGCCCTCATGCCCATCCTCCTGCTGGGCGCCTTCCAGGCCCAGGTCGAGTTCCGTCGACAGGCCGAGGATCGCCGCGGCGACCTGCAGTTCGCCGCCGAACGGACCGCCCAGGCCGCCAAGTCCCGGCTGGATTCGGCGAGCGTCCTCCTGAGCGCCCTGGCCCCGGAGGCGAGCGGACCGGACTGCGGCCCGCGTCTTGCGGCGCTGGTCCAGCGGCTCGACGGTTACGACGCCCTCTATCGCATCGGCATGGGCGGACAACCGGTCTGCGACTCCAGGCCGACGCCCATCGTCGGCGAGGAGGTTTCCTTCACCGACGGCCCCTGGTTCCAGCGGCTGCGGCAGGGCGAGGAAGTGACTCTGGCTCGCGCCTCGTCGGACCTTAGCAGTACACCGGCGCTGGTGGTCGGGGTGCGTTGGGAACGACCGCGCGGCGTCTTCGCCGGAGCCATGGCTGCGGTCCTGCCCCTGTCGGTGTTGCAGCCCGACATCGCCGACCCGTCCCTGCCGGACGACGCCCAGGCCGCCCTGACCGACGCCGAGGGCCGCGTCCTGGTCTCTACCGACATCCGCGCCTTCACCTTCAATGAGGGCCCCGGCCTGCTCGGCTGGGTCGAACGCGCCCGCGAAGACCAGTCCGCGGTGTTCGAAGCCGACGACGCCACCGGGGAGCATCGCGACTATGCCGGGGCGGCCCTGGCCGGCCGCGATGTCTATGTGGTCATCTCCGCCCCCTCGCCGGGTCTCCTGTCCTGGGCCCGACTGAACCCGATCGGCGTGCTGATCCTGCCGCTCGCCGCCTGGGTCACGGCCTTCGGGGCCGTCATGCTGGTGTCCGAGCGGATCGTGGTGCGCTGGCTGAACTATCTGGAGCGGATCGCCGCCCTCTATGCGCGAGGCCGCTATTCCGTCCGTCCGGTCCAGGCGGCCCAGGCGCCCGCCGAGATCCGCCGGCTGGCCCAGACGCTCGACGAACTGGCCGAGGCCATCGCCACCCGCGACCGCTCCCTGCACGAAAGCCTGTCGGAGAAGGACGCGCTGATGCGGGAGATCCATCA
This sequence comes from Brevundimonas sp. DC300-4, assembly GCF_049897365.1. NCBI lineage: Bacteria > Pseudomonadati > Pseudomonadota > Alphaproteobacteria > Caulobacterales > Caulobacteraceae > Brevundimonas > Brevundimonas sp. DC300-4. Next base: position 72,706 of record NZ_JAFCWC010000004.1, on the reverse strand, counting down.
CCGGGTGAAGAACAACCTGCAGATCATCTCGTCCCTGCTGTCGATGCAGCAGCGGGCCCTGAAGGACGAACCGGCCAGGGCGGCGCTGGGCGACACCCGCCAGCGCATCTCGGCCCTCGCCCTGATCTATCGCACCCTCTACCAGTCCGACGACATCCGCCACGCCGACGCGCGCGAGTTCATGACCGAGCTGGTGGGTCAGCTTGTGGCCTCGGAGTCCGGACGCGGCCACACCGTCACCAGTTCGATCGACGCCGACAGTCTGGTGGTCGATCCCGACAAGCTCGCGCCGCTGGCCCTGTGGCTGGTCGAGGCCATCACCAATGCCCAGAAGCACGCCTTCGCCGGTCGCGGCGGGGCGCTTCAGGTCCGCTTCCGCGTCCTTGGCGACACCAGTACGCTGGAGGTTCAGGACGACGGTCCCGGCTCTGCCAGCGAGGCGGGCCGCGGCGGGGTTGGTCGCACCCTGATGGGCGCCTTCGCCAAACAGCTGCGCGGCGAGGCCGAGCTTCTGCCCGCCCCCGGCGGCGGCACGATCGCGCGTATGGTCTTCGCCACACCCGAGGCTGTGGGCCCCACCAACCCCGACGACCTCAAGCCCAGCGACGCCACGGTCACGCCCGGAACCCTCAGCCGCACCTCGCGTTGAGATCTCACACGGCGAGATCCCTCTCCGCCTCGAGATTTCAGGAGTTCCTCATGCGCAAGCTTTTCGTACTGATCGCCGCCGCCGCCGCCCTGACCACCGCCGCCTGCAACACCATCTCGGGTGTCGGCCGCGACACCTCGGCCGCCGGCCAGGCTGTCACCGGCGCCGCGGAAGAAGCCAAGAACTGACCTCTTTCGGGACGCTGTCTCTCGAGACGCGGCCTGGATGAAGAAGGCCCGCCGGTCCCCCGTCGGGCGGGCCTTCGCTTGTCCGCTTGGCCCCCGGGAGAGACGCCGCTAGGCTGATCGCGAGGCGTCCGGCAGACGACGCCCGGGCTCACAGGCGGGGAAAGCGATGACCGATACGACCACCGAACAGGACACGGGCGAACCGGGTCTGAAAACCGTCGTGACGGCCTCGGCCGCGGGCACGGCGTTCGAGTGGTACGACTTCTTCATCTTCGGCTCGCTGACGACCATCATCGCGCGCCATTTCTACGCCGACGTCGGCGAGGCGACCTCCTACATCCTGGCCCTGCTGACGTTCGGCGTGGGCTTCGTCGTGCGACCGCTGGGCGCGCTGGTGTTCGGCTGGTTTGGCGACAAGACGGGGCGCAAGACCACCTTCCTCGTGACCATCTCCCTGATGGGCGTGGCCACTGTCGCCATCGGCCTGTTGCCTGACTACGGCCAGATCGGCATCGCCGCGCCGATCCTGTTACTGTTCATGAGGGTCCTTCAGGGCTTCGCCCTCGGCGGCGAATACGGCGGCGCCGCCATCTATGTCGCCGAACACGCCCCGCCGAAGAAGCGCGGCTTCCTCACAGGCTGGATCCAGACCACGGCCGCGATCGGCCTGATCATGGCGCTGAGCGTCATCCTGATCACCCGCTGGATCCTGGGGACCGAGGCCTTCGACGCCTGGGGCTGGCGCATCCCCTTCCTGCTGTCCTTCTTCCTTCTCGTGATCAGCCTGTGGATCCGGTTGAAGCTGAACGAAAGCCCCGCCTTCAAGCGCATGGTGGCCGAGAGCACCGAACGACAGGCGCCCTTCCGCGAAAGCTTCGGGACCTGGAAGGTCGGCAAGTTCGTGCTGATCGCCCTGGCCGGCATCATGTTCGCGCAAGGGGCCGTCTGGTACGCGGGCTATTTCTACACCCGGTTCTTCATGGAGCGGGTGTTGAAGGTCGAGGTCGCCACGGTCGACATGATGATCCTGGCCATCACGGTGGCCTCAGCCTTCCTCTATGTCTTCTTCGGCTGGCTGTCGGACCGGGTGGGACGCAAGCCTGTGATGATCGGCGGCATGGCCCTGTTCCTGATCGCCATCTTCCCCGGCTTCCACGCCCTGACGCAGGCGGCCAACCCCGCCCTGGCCATGGCCCAGTCCTCGGCCCCGGTCACTGTCATCGCCGACCCGGCGACCTGCGCCGTCCAGTTCGATCCGGTCGGCAAGACCGCCTTCGCCTCATCCTGCGACCTGGCCAAGACCGTGCTGTCCAATGCAGGGGTCAGCTACGACAATCTCGCCGCCGAGCCCGGTTCGCTCGCCGCCGTCCGTGTCGGCACGGTCGAGATCGCCTCGATCGAGGGCGCAGGCCTCGACGCCGCCGCCCTGAAGTCCGCCCGCACCGATGTCGAGACCCGCGTCAGGGCGGCCCTGACCGAGGCCGGCTATCCAGCCAGGGCCGATCCGGCGGGCATAAACCTGATCGCCGTCTTCGCCATCCTGATGGTCTTCATGGTGGCGGCCACCGCCGTCTACGGCCCCCAGGCCGCAGCCCTGGTCGAGCTGTTCCCGACGCGGGTCCGCTATACGGCGATGAGCCTGCCCTACAACATCGGCACCGGCTGGGTCGGAGGCCTCCTGCCCGCCGCCAGCTTCGCGCTCGTGGCCTGGTCGGGGAACATCTATTTCGGCCTCTGGTATTCGGTCGGCTTCACGGCGGTCGCGGCGGTCGTGGCCCTGCTGTTCCTGCCGGAGACGAAGGGCCGCGACCTGCATACGATTGGCGATTGAGGCGTTAGATCAGATAGCGGCGTCTCCCTCCCCCTCGGGGAGGGTGGCTGAACCGAAGGCGAAGTCGGGTGGGGACGGCAAGGCAACGCCGCACCTATGCGTCGGATCGCGTTGCCTTGCCCTCCCCACCCGGTCGCTTCGCGACCACCCTCCCCCGCGGGGGAGGGAGACGTTCGAGGATTAATTTCATGAACACCGCCGCCCGCAATGCCGGCCTCAAGCTCCTGCGCGAGCACGCCTTCATCGCCGGCGAGGCGATCCCCGCAGGCGCCAACGGCATCGCCGTCGACGATCCCGCGACCGGTGAAATCATCGGCCATATCCCCGACCTCGGAATCGCCGGGACGGAGCGCGCCGTCCAGGCGGCGCACGACGCCTTCCCCGACTGGTCGCGCTCGGATCCGCACAAACGCGCCGCCTTCCTGCGCGAATGGGCGCGGCTGATCGAAGAGAACACCGAGGGACTCGGCGCCCTGATGGCCATTGAAAATGGCAAGCCGTTCGAGGAGGCCAAAGGGGAGGTGACCTACGCCAACGGCTTCATCAAATGGTTCGCGGGCGAGGCCGAGCGTCTCCTTGGCGAGACCCAGGACAGTCCGCTGGGCCACGTCATCCTGACCTTCCGCGAGGCCGTCGGCCCCTGCGCCCTGATCACGCCTTGGAACTTCCCGGCCGCCATGCTGACGCGCAAGCTCGCCCCCGCCTTCGCCGCCGGCTGCACCGCCGTGGTCAAGCCGGCGTCCCAGACCCCCTTCACGGCGATCGCCCTGGCCGAACTCGCCTACAGGGCAGGCCTGCCCAAGGGCGCGCTCAGCGTCATCACCGGGGACGCGGCGACCATTGGCGGCGTCCTGACCGCCTCGCCCCTGATCCGCAAACTGTCCTTCACCGGCTCGACGCCCGTCGGTCGCAAGCTGGCCGAGCAGTGCGCCCCGACTCTCAAGCGGGTGTCGATGGAGCTGGGCGGCGCCGCCCCCCTGATCGTGTTCGAGGACGCCGATCTCGATCTCGCCGTGGCCGAGACGATCAAGGGCAAGTTCAGGAACTCGGGGCAGACCTGCGTCTGCCCCAACCGCGTCTATGTCCAGGCCTCGGTCGCCGAGGTCTATGCGACGAAACTCGCCGAGGCGGTTTCGAAGATCCCCGTCGGCCCGGCCTTCGAGGACGGGGTCAAGGTCGGCCCCCTGATCGAGGATAAGGCCATCGCCAAGGTCGAGGATCACCTGAAGCGGGTTCAGGCCTCGGGCGGCAAGGTCCTGACCGGCGGCGCGCGCCACGAACTTGGCGGCCGCTTCTTCCAGCCGACGGTGACCCTCGGCGGCGACGACGAACTGTTCCGCCACGAGGAGACCTTCGGCCCCCTGATCCCTGTCTTCCCCTTCGACACGGAAGAGGAAGCTCTGGGCAAGGCCAACGACTCCGAGTTCGGCCTCGCCTCCTACCTGTTCACCCGCGACCTCGACCGCGCCATGCGCATCGGCCGCCGCATCGAGGCAGGCATGATCGGGATCAACACCGGCCTGATCTCCACCGCCGTCGCCCCGTTCGGCGGGGTCAAACAGTCGGGCTACGGCCGCGAAGGCTCGACCCACGGCATCGAGGAATACGTCGACATCAAACAGGTCACCCTGGCGCTGAAATGAAATTCAGCCGTCGCCTGAAGCCCATGATGTGGCCCGTCGCGCTCCTGATCGCGGCCGGGCTGACGGCGCTAGCGGCCGATGCGACGACGCGGTCGGTGGAGACGGTGACACTCTACGGGCTGATCAAGCTGGCCAGCGATCTGGTGCTGGTGATTGCGCTGGCATGGCTGGTCGTCGCCTTGTTCCGGGTATTCAGACCGGCAGCGCCCCGCGCTTGACCACCGTCCGCATCGCCACGCTGGAGGACACCCGCGTCACCCCGGGTATGGTGGTCAGGGCCTTGGCGTGGACCCGCTCCAGATCGTCGACGTCGCGCACCACCAGCCGCAGCAGATAGTCTGATCCGCCGGTCATCAGATAGCATTCCACCACCTCCGGCACGCCCGTGATCGCGGTCTCGAACGCGGTCAGGGCGCTCTCGGCCTGGGACGACAGGGTCACGGTGACAAAGACGCTGATCGGAAAGCCCACGGCGCGCTCATTGATGATGGCGGCGTAGCGACTGATCACTCCCGCCCCCTCCAGAGCGCGCAGTCGACGGAGGCAGGCGCTCTCGGACAGGGCCACCGCCTTGGCCAGATCCGTGTTGGTCATCCGCCCGTCCGCTTGCAGCGCACGGAGCATCTTTCTGTCGGTCGCATCAAGCGCGACAGCGGAAATGGCCTTCATGTCTACCCTCTGCGCAAGTTTCTGCGGCTTTACGCTGATCACTTGCCGAAAAGAACAGGAACCTGCACGGCGCGGGTCGCTAGAAGATGGAGCCATCGCCCCACCGGCCCCCGGCCTCGCGGGCCCCGTCTGAACCGGAGAGATCTGATGCGCGTCGGCGTTCCCAAGGAAATCAAGAAGAACGAACACCGGGTCGGCCTGACCCCCACGGCCGTTCGGGAATACATCGCCCACGGCCATACGGTCACGGTCCAGACGGGCGCAGGCCTCGGCGCCGGCTTCCCCGACGACGCCTTCGTCAAGGCCGGTGCGACCCTGGTCCCTGACGCGGCCACGATTTTCGCGACCTCGGACATGATCGTGAAGGTCAAGGAGCCGCAGAAGGTCGAGTGGGAGATGCTGCGCGAGGACCAGATCCTCTACACCTACCTGCACCTCGCCCCCGATCCGGAACAGACCAGGGGCCTGCTGGCCTCGAAATGCGCGGCCATCGCCTATGAGACCGTCACCGACGCGCGCGGCGGCCTGCCGCTGCTGGCGCCGATGTCCGAGGTCGCCGGCCGCATCGCCGTCTTCTCGGCCGCGGAGACCCTGCTCAAGCACAACGGCGGCATGGGCCTGCTGTTCTGCGGCGTGCCGGGCGTGGCTCCGGCCCGCGTGCTGGTCCTGGGCGGCGGGGTCGTCGGCCTCAACGCCGCGCGCATGGCCATGGGCCTGGGCGCCGAGGTCGTGGTGCTGGAACGCTCGATCCCGCGCATGGCCTATATCGACGAGGTCACCAACGGCCGCGTCATCACCCGCTACTCCTCGATCGGCGCGATCGACGAAGAAGTGGTCAAGGCCGATGTCGTCATCGGCGCCGTCCTGGTGCCGGGCGCCGAGGCTCCCAAGCTGATCAAGAAGGCGCACCTCAAGTCGATGAAGCCGGGCAGCGTCCTCGTCGACGTCGCCATCGACCAGGGTGGCTGTTTCGAGACCAGCCACGCCACGACCCACGAGGATCCGACCTACGTCGTCGACGGCGTCGTTCACTACTGTGTCGCCAACATGCCGGGCGCCGCCCCGCGCACCTCTTCGGAAGCCCTGAACAACGCCACGCTTCCGTTCGGCCTGGCCCTGGCCAACCACGGCCTGGAAGCGCTGAAGAAGGACCCGCATCTGGCGCGCGGCCTCAACGTCCTCAAGGGCGAGATTACCTATCCGGCGGTCGCGGAAGCCATGGGCCTGAGCTGGTCCGATCCGTTCGGCGTCTGGGCCAAAGGCTGACTGCTACTCCCTCTCCCCTTGCGGGACCCTTGCGGGACCCTTGCGGGAGAGGGATCAGCTCGCGGTCGCCAGCCGCACCAGCTTGCCGTCTTCCTCGTCGGTGATGACCCAGACCGCGCCGTCCGGCCCCACGGCGACGTCGCGGATACGCTCGCCGAGGCCGGTCAGCAGCCGCTCCTCGCCGACCACGCGGTCGCCGTCCAGCACCAGCCGGGTGAGCGACTTGCCGCCCAGACCGGCGATCAGCAGGTTCCCGTCCCAGCCCGGAAACATGGCGCCGGAATAGAAGGCCTGGCCGCCCGGCGCGATCACCGGATCCCAGTAATAGACCGGCTGCTCAAGACCGGCCCGCGCCGTGATCCCCTCGTTGATCGGGGCGCCGCGGTATTCGACGCCATAGGCGATGATGGGCCAGCCGTAGTTCCTGCCGGCCTGCGGCCGGTTCAGTTCGTCGCCGCCGCGCGTGCCGTGTTCGATGGTCCAGACCGCGCCCGTGCCCGGCTGGACCGCGACGCCCTGCACGTTCCGGTGCCCCAGCGACCAGATCTCCGGCAGGGCGCCGGCCTGACCGACGAAAGGATTGTCCTGCGGGACCGACCCGTCCGCATTGATGCGGATGACCTTGCCCATATGACTGTCGAGCTGCTGGGCCTGGGGCCGCATCGGCGCGTCGGACCGCTCGCCCAGGGTGATGAAGAGATGGCCCGCCGGGTCGAAGGCCAGCGAGGAGCCGAAATGCTTGTCCCCGTCATAGGTCGGCAGGGCGCGGAAGATGACCTGAACATTTCCGACGGAAACGCCGTCTTCCGTCAGCACGCCGCGCGCGACCGAGGTGGCGTTGCCGCCCTCGCGCGGTTCGGCATAGCTCCAGAAGATCGTCCGGTCGGTGGCGAAGCCAGGCGACAGGATCACGTCGAGCAGCCCGCCCTGACCGCGCGCGTCGACAGCGGGCAGACCCGTGATCGGCGCCCCGACCTGGCCCTGGGCGCTGACAATCCGCAGGCGGCCCGGATGCTCGGTCACCAGCCAGTCTCCGTCGGGCAGCAGGGCCATGCCCCAGGGGTGCACGAGGCCAGACGCCACCACGGCGTGCCTCAGCGTCCCCTGCGTCTGGACGCCCGGCGCGCGGGTCTGGCCGGCGAAGGCGGGGGTCTGGTCGGCGCCATTGGCCGGGCGGGTCTCGACGGGCGCTCCGGGCGCGGCGGCCGGTCCAGTCTGGCCGTTGGCCCCGCAGGCGGCGCCCAGCATGAGTAGAGACGAGGCGGCAGCGAGGACGATCGGGCGCATGGGAACTCCGGGTCTGACAGGGGCGCGACCGCCCTGAAACGGCGCACAGGCTCCGCCGTTCCTGCCCCGGCTTCCACGTTACAGCAAGTCGCAGAACACACCGGCTGTTCAACTCACTTGAACCGGAGGGGCCGCGACGATATACGCACGCCTCTCGCGTCGTCCGGCCCCGGCCTGAGGACGACCGATGCGCTGGGCTGGGTAGCTCAGATGGTTAGAGCGGTGGATTCATAACCCACAGGTCGGCGGTTCGATCCCGCCTCCAGCCACCAGCGCATTTCCCCTATCTGCGGACCCTCAGGTCGGTCGGCGCCGCACGGATGCCGATGGGTCTGGCGCTCTCGATCAGGCCGTCCAGACGCTGGACCAGCTCGACCCCGGCCTCGGTCAGATAGAGGTGGCGCGACACCGCCTCGCGCCCGTTCGACGCCATCAGCAGCCAGCCGCGACCCGGTGCCCGCGCGCCGGGTTCGCCGGCGTCCAGCAAGGATCGCGACGCGCGGGACGCCGTCGCCTCGGTCGTCTCCATCAGGGCGGCCAGTTCCTTGACCCGTACCCCTGGATTCTCGGCCACATAGAGGAAGGCGAGAATCTCCGACTGAGTGATGTCGGGCGCCAGTTTCTTCAGCAAGACCAGTCCGGCCAGCAGCGTGTTTCTTCGCCGGCCGCCGGTCTCAGTCATCGGCATAGGGCGCGACCACCAGAGCCGGCGCCGGTGGGCGACGACCGGAGCGGGGTTTCCGACGCTGGAAGGCGAGGGCCGCAGTCGGGTGGACGCGCTTGACCATCTCGAACTGGCCGCGAACGGCCTCCGACTGGCGTTCTGCGTCTTCGGCGTCATGGGCGTCGATGTCGATCGTGATCGTCGCGCGAAGGCGCATTGTCTGCGCCGACGTCCGGGCGGCAGGGGTGTTCGAGATCGCAGCAGGCGGCGCGACCGACCTGGCGGCGCGGGCCGCCAGCACGGCCCAGCCGATACTGGCCTGGATCCATTCCAGCAGTTCCGCTCGCACAGGATTGATCATGCCGGATCCCATCTTTCCGTGTTCGGCCACGGCGGCAGAACAGGTCGAAATCGTGTTCCCACAATGTCGGAAATCATACTTCGTTGTAAGGTTTGGGCGCCGCCGTCAGGTTCCGTCAGGGCTTGACTATCTGCAGTGGAATCCTGCTCAAAGCCCCTGCCCGCGGAACGGGAGCGCCAATCGGCCAAGCCCGGCGTCTGCCCTTGCGCCGAAGAGCCGCAGCCCCTGGCGCCGCCTGCGCCAGCGTCAGCCCATCGGCTGACCGACCAGAAGCCCGGCCATGGCGAAGATCACCAGGGCGCGCGAAATCAACATGAACGCCGGCCCCGGTCCGCATGGCCGTAACCGCGCCGCTGGGTCTGCGCCGCACCACCGCCGCAACCGATCATGGCGACCGGCGTTCACGGCAAAGGTTCAACGCTGTCCGAAGGCTCCCCCATGACCATTCGCATTCCGTCGCTTCTGGCTGTCTCCGCCATTGCCGCACTGTCGCTGGGCGTCGTCGCCTGCACCGAGGCTGAACAGGAGAAAACCGAAGCCAAGGCGGAGGTCGCCGCGGACAACGCCGGGGTCACGGCCTCGGAGGCCGCCGACAGGGCTGGCGTCGTCGCCGCCCAGGCCGGTGAAGTGATCGAGTCCGGTGCGATGAAGGCGGCCCAGGCCGTGGAGACCGGCGCCGGCAATGTCGCCGATCGTCTGGAAGCCAATCAGGCCGAGGCCGCCGCCGAGGGCCGCCCGGGCGCAGTCAACCCGGCGACGGATCAGCGCGTCCCGGCCCCGGCGCAGTAAACGGTCAGCAACGGGCGACAGAGACCTAGGAAGACAGCGGCTCCGCCAGCACCGCGTCGATCAAGGCCTTCGCCTCAGAGCTGTTCCAGTCAGCTTCTCCGGCGAAGGCGGCGCGGATCCGCCCCTGACGGTCCAGCAGGATCGTCTGGGGCATCTTGCCCTTGCCCGGAAACTCGAACGGCAATTGGAATTTCGGATCGCTGTAGAAGGGCAGCGGCAAGTGCACGTCGATGAAGCTCTTCGCGTCGGCCACCGGGTCCGCGCCCGTGTCGACATTGATCGGCAGCACCACCAGATCTCCGTCCGGATAGGCTGAGGCCAGGGCCGCGATCGTCGGCATCTCGGTGCGGCACGGGGCACACCACATGGCCCACAGATTGACCAGAACCACCTTTCCCCGGAAATCGGCAAAACGAACGTCGGCGCCGTCGCGGGTTTTGAAGACATAGTCGGGCGCAGCGTCCAGGGCGGCGGGCGTGTCCAGAGCGGCTAGCGAGCCGACCGCGAACCGGGCCAGTTCGCTCTTTTCGGCCACCGCGGGCGCCTCGGCTTTGAAAGGACCGGCGTGCATGGCGTATAGGGTGCCGACCGCTCCGCCGGCGACGACCGCCAGCGCCGACGCTCCCACGATCCAGACGCCCCTTTTCGAGCCGCTCATGCCTAACTCCAAAGACCCGGCCCACAGTACGGCCCCGGCCGGGCAGACCCTATGGGGCGGACGCTTTTCCGCCAAGCCCGCCGACATCATGCAGGCGATCAACGTCTCCATCGGCGTCGACCAACGCCTGTGGGCACAGGATCTGCGCGGCTCGCGGGCGCATTGCCGCATGCTGATCGACCAGGGCATCGTGACGGCGCAGGACGGTGCGGCCATCCTCGGCGGGCTCGACACGATCCAGGCCGAGATCGAGGCCGGGACCTTCCCCTTCCGCGACGAATACGAGGACATCCACCTGAACGTGGAGGCACGGCTGTCGGAGTTGATCGGCGAGCCGTCGGGCCGTCTGCACACGGCCCGCAGCCGCAACGATCAGGTCGCCGTCGACTTCCGCCTGTGGGTTCGGGACGCCTGCGACCGGTCGGTGGAACATCTTCAGGCCCTGCAGCGCGCCCTGCTGGCCCGCGCCGAACAGCATGCCGGCGACCTGATGCCCGGCTTCACCCATCTGCAGACGGCCCAGCCGGTCACGCTCGGCCACCACCTGATGGCCTATGTCGAGATGGCCGGTCGCGACGCGGGCCGGTTCTCCGACGCCCGCGCGCGCATGAACGAGAGCCCGCTCGGCGCCGCCGCCCTGGCCGGCTCGCCCTTCCCAATCGACCGCCATGCGACGGCGGCCGCGCTCGGCTTCGACCGGCCGATGGGCAATTCGCTGGACGCCGTCTCGGACCGTGATTTCGCGCTGGAGACCCTGGCCGCCGCCTCGATCACCGCGGGCCACCTGTCGCGCCTGGCCGAGGAGATCGTGATCTGGATGACGCCAATGTTCGGTTTCGTCTCCTTGCCCGACGACCTGACCACCGGCTCGTCGATCATGCCGCAGAAGCGCAACCCCGACGCCGCCGAATTGGTCCGCGCCAAGACCGGCCGGATCATGGGATCGTTCGTCGCCCTGTCGACCGTCATGAAGGGCCTGCCGCTCGCCTATTCCAAGGACATGCAGGAGGACAAGCCGCCGGTGTTCGAGGCCATGGACGCCCTGGACCTGGCCCTGACCGCCATGACGGCCATGGTTTCCGCCTTCCGTCCGAATACGGAACGGATGGCTGAGGCCGCCGGATGGGGCTTCTCCACCGCCACCGATCTGGCCGACTGGCTCGTGCGCGAGGCTGACCTGCCGTTCCGCCAGGCGCACCATGTTACAGGCGCGGCGGTGAAGCGGGCGGAACAGCTGGGCGTGGGTCTGGCGCAACTGCCGCTCGCCGAATTGCAGAGCCTGCATCCCGGCGTCACCGAAGCCGTTTACAAGGTGCTCACGCCTGAAGCTTCCTGCGCCAGCCGCCAGAGTTTCGGGGGAACCGCGCCGGAACAGGTCCGCGCGCGCATCGCCGATTGGAAAGTCCGACTGTCATGACCAAGGTCCTCACCCTCGGCGCCCTCGCCATTCTCGCTGTCGCCGCCGCCGGCTGCGGCCGGATGGCCGACCTGGAGAGTCCGGCGCCGCGCCAGACCGAGCGCGCGCCGCGCGACGCCCGCGCCCCGGCCCTGCCCGACCCGGCGACGATCAACCGTCCGTCCAGCCAGCAGCCGATCGACGGCGGCCCCTCCAACCCCATCGGCGGCACCGCCGCCGGTCGCGAGCCTCAATAGATCTTGGATCACTTTGAACTCAGGGACGGCGCCCTCCACGCCGAGGGCGTCGACCTGACCATTCTGGCGACCGAGGTCGGCACCCCGGTCTACGTCTATTCGAGCGCCACACTGACGCGGCATTACCGGGTGTTGCGCGAGGCGCTGGACGCCCATCCGTCGGTGCTGGGCGACAGTCTGATCGCCTTCGCGGTCAAGTCGAATTCCAACCTGTCAGTACTGGCGACCCTGGCCCGTCTCGGCTGCGGCGCCGACACGGTGTCGGAGGGAGAGATCCGGCGCGCGCTCAAGGCGGGCATCCCGGGCGACCGCATCATCTTCTCGGGCGTGGGCAAGACCGACGCCGAACTGGCCTTCGCCCTCGAGGTCGGGGTGCGCCAGATCAATGTCGAGAGCGTGCCCGAACTGGACCGCCTCATCGCCATCGCCGAGGCGAAGGGCGCCAAGCCCGACGTCGCCATCCGGGTGAACCCGAAGATCGGCGCCGGCGGTCATGCCAAGATCACCACGGGCGGAGAGGGCGACAAGTTCGGTGTCCCGGCCGACGAGGCGATGGCCCTCTACGCCCGCGCCGCCGCCAGCCCGCACCTGAACCCGGTGGCGCTGGCCTGCCATATCGGCAGCCAGATCACCGACCTGGCGCCGCTGGAGGCCGCCTTCAGCCTGTTGCGCAAACTGACCGAGACCCTGCGTCAGCAGGGGCTGCCGGTGACCCGCATCGACCTCGGCGGCGGCCTTGGCGTGCCCTACACCGGCGGAGCGACAACCGCCTCGCCCGCCGACTATGCCGCCATGGTCGCCCGAGTGCTGGACGGCCTGGACGTCGAGGCGGCGTTCGAGCCCGGCCGCCTGCTGGCCGCCAATGCCGGGGTCCTGCTGACCCGGGTCATCCAGGTCACCGAACGGGCAGACGGCCGAAAATTCCTGGTGCTGGACGCGGCCATGAACGACCTGATGCGCCCGGCCATGTATGACGCCTTCCACGAGGTGAAGCCCGTGGTCCCGCGCGAGGGCGCCGAAGTCGTCTATGACATCGTCGGTCCCGTCTGTGAGACCGGCGACACCTTCGCTCGCGGCCGTTCGCTCGCCCCGCTGCAGGCCGGCGATCTCGTCGTCTTCACCGGCGCCGGCGCCTACGGGGCGGTGATGTCGAGCGAATACAACTCCCGCCCGCTGGTCCCCGAGGTGCTAGTCGACGGCGACCGCTGGGCCGTAGTGAGGGCGCGGCCGTCGTATGAAGAAATGCTGGCGCGCGAGACGACGGCGGAGTGGCTAGCCTAGAAACCGCGTCACCGCCGCCAGGAACCGCGTCGGCTGGTCGATCATGACCATGTGTTCGGCGCCCTCGATCCGTTCGAACCGGGCGGGCGCTCGCAGGTTGCGGTAGCCGGCGGCGAACAGGGCATCCAGATGGGCGCGCGGCGAGTTCCCGTCTGCGCTCCAGCCATAGACGACGGTCACCGGCGCCGCGATGTCCGGCAAACGACTGCGCAGGTCCGTGGTCATGACCTCGTAGAGGCCCTGGGCCAGAACCTGACGGTCGCCGCCCTGCCAGCCGAGCGTCCCGAACACGCTGTCGGCCGCACCGCCGAGCTGTTCGCCCAGCAGTGTTCCCTGCGTCCGCAAGGCCTCGTCGCCGAGAAACAGCAGGGCCTGATAGGCGATCTGGGCCAGGGGTTCGACATCTCCGACCGTCGCGCCCGGGCTGATCAGGGAGGGGAAAAAGGGCGTCGCATCGACCACCATGACCCGGCCGACCTGGCCGCCGCGCCGGTCCCGCCCCGCGTCGGCGGCGGCCCTCAGCGCCACCAGCCCGCCCATCGAATGACCGATGACCGCAGGCCGTCGCAGGCCCTGCGAGGCGATGTAGCGCCGCAGCTCCGCCGCCACCGGCGCCACCAGCGCCCCGTCCACGTTCGCCCCGGCCGGGACGTTGCCGAAGCCCCGGATGGAGACGAGGTGAACCCGGTAGCGGTCGTCCAGCCGGTTCGCTGTCCGCGCCCAGACGTCGCTGGTCGAGGCCAGGCCGGGGATCAGGATCACATCGGGTCCCTCGCCCCGGACCGTGACGACCAGCCGGTCGGATCGGAACGCCCCGCTCGACTGCGCCTGGGCGACAGTCGGGAGGATGAACAGGGCGATTGAGATGATCAGGGCGCGCAACATGTCAGGACCCTGAACGGGGAAGTGGGCAAAGGGTTGACCGGTCGACCCTTGATCTTCGCCTCGCAACGGCGCGAAATATGGCAGACAAGTGTCCGTCTGGGGAGGCGACTATGACTATCCGGAAATATGCGATCGCGACCGCCATGGTAATTTTCTGGGCCGCTGCGGCGCAGGCCCAGACGGCTCCGCCTCAGGAAAAGGTGCTGGGCGGCGCCCCCGCGCCGGTTCAGGAAGCCACCGGGCCCGAGTGGTGGGCCTTCTCTCGCGCAGAGGCGAAACACTATCTGATCGACGTCAACAGCGTCGTCCGGACCGGCGACGAGCTGACGGTCATGGTCGCCCGCGTGCCCATGGACACGACCGCCAGCGACTATTCCCATACGGTCGACCAGTTCGGCATCCGCTGCAACGGCCGTCAGTCGCATGTCGCCACCACGAGCGACGCCTTCGCGGATGGCGTGCCCGAGGAACCCTACGACACCGAGGAGCCGTGGGAATCGATCGCCCCCGACAGCTTCGACGACGCCATCCGCGAGATCAGCTGCGAGGACATGCGCCCCTCGCCGCCGTCCTATGCGAGCGTGAAGGCCTATATCGACGCGGGCCGGCCCTGAGACTGATCCTGGCTGTCGCCGTCAGACGTCGACGGCGGCGTCCAGGGCGTTTTCCTGGATGAACTCGCGGCGCGGCTCGACCACGTCGCCCATCAGCTTGGCGAACAGATCGTCGGCGTCATCGGCGTGGTCGACCTGGACGCGCAGCAGGGTGCGGGCGTTGACGTCCAGGGTCGTCTCCCACAGCTGCTCCGGGTTCATCTCGCCCAGACCCTTGTAGCGCTGGATCGACAAGCCCTTCTTGCCGGCGTCGAGCACGGCATTGAGCAGGTCGAGCGGACCCCGGATCGTTGTCGACTTGTCCTTGCGGCGATAGGTGGCGGGCGCCGCGAACACGCCCTCGAACGCACTCGCCCGTTCGGCCAGGCGACGCGCGTCCAGCGAGCGGATCAGCGCCTCTTCCAGCACGATGGTCTCCTGCACCGCGCGGCGTGATCGGGTGAAGACCACGGCGCCCTGCTCTCCGGGCTCGCCTGTCCACGCCCCGTCGCCTTCCTCCGCATAGAGGTTCAGCCGCGCGGCCGCAGCGGCGGACACCCCGGCCATGTCGGCCTCATCGGCGAACAGACCGGCCAGCGCCGCCTGTTCGATGGCGAAGGCCGGAGCGCGCTGGCTCAAACGGTCGACGCTGGCGCTATAGGCCTTGGCGTCACGCACCAGGGACTGCAGATCAAGACCCATCCGGCGTTCACCGTTCGACAGGTCCAGCTCGGCCTCCGATGACCCTTCCTCGATCAGGTAGGAGTCCATCTCGGACTGGTCCTTGAGATACCGGCTCTGCTTGCCCTTAGCGACTTTGTAGAGCGGCGGCTGGGCGATATAGACGTGGCCGCGTGTGATCAGCTCCGGCATCTGACGATAGAAAAAAGTCAGGAGCAGGGTCCGGATGTGGGCGCCGTCGACGTCGGCGTCGGCCATCAGGATGATCTTGTGGTAGCGCAGCTTGTCGGCGTTGAAGTCGTCACGCCCGATGCCGGTGCCGAGCGCAAGGATCAGGGTTCCGATCAGTTCGGACGACAGCATCCGGTCGAACCGGGCGCGCTCGACGTTGAGGATCTTGCCACGCAGCGGCAGGACGGCCTGGTTCTCGCGGTTGCGGGCCTGTTTGGCCGAGCCGCCGGCGGAATCGCCCTCGACGATGAACAGCTCGGACTTGGCCGGATCGCGCTCCTGACAGTCGGCCAGCTTGCCGGGCAGGCTGGAGATTTCCAGCGCCGACTTGCGCCGGGTAAGGTCGCGCGCCTTGCGGGCCGCCTCACGCGCCGAGGCCGCCTCGATGATCTTGCCGACGACCTGTTTGGCCTCCAGCGGATGTTCCTCGAACCATTGCGCCAGCCCTTCGGAGCAGAGCCCCTCGACCGCCGGCCGCACCTCGGACGAGACCAGCTTGTCCTTGGTCTGGGAGCTGAATTTGGGATCCGGCACCTTGACCGACAGGACGCAGGTCAGACCTTCGCGCGCGTCTTCGCCAGTGACGGAGACCTTCTCCTTCTTGCCGGCGCCGGAGCTCTCGATATAGGCGCCCATGACGCGGGTCAGGCTGGTGCGGAAGGCTGAGAGGTGGGTGCCTCCATCCCGCTGCGGGATGTTGTTGGTGAAGCACAACATGGTCTCGTGGTAGGAGTCGTTCCACCACAGGGCCAGGTCGATCTCGATATTGTCCTTCTTGCCGCGAATGACGATGACGTCCTTCAGGATCGGCGTCTTGGACTTGTCCAGGTGGCGCACGAAGGCCTCCACGCCACCCTCGTAATGCAGCAGGATATCGACGGCTTCGGCATGGCGATGGTCTTGCAGCTTGATGACAACGCCCGAGTTCAGGAAGGCCAGCTCCCGCAGGCGATGCTCCAGCGTCTTCAGGTCGAAGTCGATGTGGGCGAAGGTCGTGATCGAGGGATAGAAGGTCACCTGGGTGCCGCTCAGAACCTTGCCGTTCTCGCGTATCGGGGCCTCGCCCGTCACCCGCAGGCTCTCGACCGTGTCGCCCCGCTCGAACTTCATCTCGTGGCGCTGGCCGTTACGGAAGATGACCAGCTTCAGCCAGTCCGAAAGGGCGTTGACCACCGACACGCCCACGCCGTGCAGACCGCCGGAGACCTTGTACGAGTTCTGGTCGAATTTCCCGCCAGCGTGCAGCTGGGTCATGATGACCTCTGCAGCCGACACGCCTTCCCCGGCGTGGATATCGACCGGGATGCCGCGCCCGTTATCGGTCACCGTGACCGAGCCGTCGGCGTTCAGGATCACCTCGACGAGATCGGCGTGACCGGCCAGGGCCTCGTCGATGGCGTTGTCGACGACTTCATACACCATGTGGTGCAGGCCGGACCCGTCGTCGGTATCACCGATATACATTCCAGGGCGTTTGCGCACCGCGTCCAGGCCCTTGAGAACCTTGATGGATTCCGCGCCATAGGCGGCCTCTTCGGCCGTGTCTTCGGTGCGTGCGCTCAGGGGTTCGTCGGTCATTCAATCGTCCGGAGACGCGGGTGTCGCGGACCGCGCCCTGCGCCGTCCAACCCGCTGAGAAATGGCATTTGCCTGGCGACCGATTTAGGCCGCCCGGATGCGTCGTTTATATAGGAATTCGCAGGCGAAAAGCGAGCTATCAGGACGTTTTGCGGCCTTGTCCCTCGCCGGTTGAGACCCAATATCTGGCGTTCACCCATCAAGAGACACACCAGCCCTATCCAAGAGCGCCGATGCCGCATGCCGACAGCCTGATTTCCACCCTGGTCGCGGGCTTCGTGCTGGCTTTCGTGTTCGGCATGATCGCCAATCGGCTGAAGCTGTCGCCCCTGGTCGGCTATCTGGTGGCGGGCATCGCGGTAGGTCCCCACACCATCGGTTTCGTGGCTGACACCACCCTGGCGCCCCAACTGGCGGAAATCGGCATCATCCTGCTGATGTTCGGCGTGGGCCTGCATTTCTCGCCCGCCGACCTGATGAAGGTCAGGAAGGTCGCCATTCCGGGGGCTCTGGTGCAGATCGCCTCCGCGACGGTGCTGGGCTGGGCGCTGGGCCGGTTCGCCATGGGCATGTCGGACATGGAGGGATTGCTCATGGGGTTCGCCCTGTCGGTCGCCTCCACCGTCGTCCTGATGCGGGCGCTGGAGGAGCGCCGCCAGAACAAGGGCGAGGTCGGCCGCATCGCGGTCGGCTGGCTGATCGTCGAAGACCTGGTCATCGTCATCGCCCTTGTCATGTTGCCGATGATCATCCTGACCAACGGCCAGGTCGTCGATCCGGCCGCCCTGGCCCTGAACGTCAGCTGGACCCTGCTGAAGGTCGCAGGTTTCGTGGTCGCCATGCTGTTCGTCGGCGGCAAGGTCCTGCCCTGGATCCTGGTGCGGATCGCCCATACCCGGTCGCGCGAACTGTTCACCCTAGGCGTCCTGGCCATCGCCCTCGGCATCGCCTGGATCGCCTACTATTTGTTCCATTCCTTTGCGCTCGGCGCCTTCCTGGCCGGTCTCGTGCTGAACGGCACGCCGCTCGGCCACAACGCGGCGGAGCGATCACTGCCGTTACGCGACGCCTTCGCAGTCCTGTTCTTCGTCTCGGTCGGCATGCTTTTCGACCCCATGATCCTCATCGAGCGCCCCCTGTCGGTGCTGGGCGTCCTCGGCATCGTCATCGTCGGCAAGACTCTCGCCGCCCTGGCCATCACCCACAGTTTCGGTCTGGACCGGGCCACCGGTCTGACCGTCGCCGCCAGCCTGGCCCAGGTCGGGGAATTCTCCTTCATCCTGGCCGCGCTCGGAGTGTCGCTGGGGGCGTTGCGACAGGAGACCCACGACCTCATCCTGGCCGCCGCCCTGCTATCGATCTCGCTCAACCCCTTGGTTTTCCTGGTCATGGACAGGCTCGGGGGCAAGCCGCCCAACCCGCGCGTCGAAGGTGAAGCCAACCCGGCGACGGCATAGAGAAAATATTCCTTTTTCCCCCTTGATCGTGCGCGCGGGCGAACCAACTTCACAAACAGGTTTTTGAAATCCTGAATACGGCGGCGTTCGTCCGTTTTGTCCGTTTCGTCAGCGTGTTTTCGACGGACGAAACGGACGCGTCATCCCGGCGTCAGCGCCCCGCCCTCAACCCGCACGAAGGTCGCCCGCCCGACCAGCGGCTCGAACAGCTCGGCCTCGGTCCCGGTCATGAAGGCCTGCAGGCCCAGGGCCGTGATCTCGTCGAACAGGGCCGCCCGCCGATGGGAATCCAGATGCGCCGGCGCCTCGTCCAGCAGCAGGACCGGCGCGGCCCCGCCTCCCGACAGCCGCCCGACCTGGGCCAGGATCAGGTTGAGGACCAGGGCCTTCTGCTCGCCCGATGACCCCTCCGCTGCGGGTCGGTTCTTCTCCCGGTGCAGCGCGGTCAGGTCGGCCCGATGCGGCCCGAACAGCGACCGGCCCGCCGCCCCGTCCCGGCTCCGCGCCCGCGCCATCCCCTCGCGGATCGAACCCGCCAGGGCCTCCTCCTCAGCGCCGCACTCAGCCAGTCGCTCCGTTTCCCCGACCAGAGCCAGATCCGCCTGCGGGAAGGGCCGTTCCGAGCGAGCGTCGATCGCCGCCTGCAGCACCGCCAGCGCCCGCGCCCGCGCCGTCGCCGCCCGCGCCCCGGTCTCGCCCAGCCGCGCTTCCAGCGCATCGAGCCACAGCGGATCGGCTTCCCGCCCCTCGGCCCCGTCGATCAGCAGCCGCAGCCGCTCGCGCAGCGCCTTCTCGTATCCCGCGACCGCCGCAGCATGTCGGGGGTCGGCGGCGAACACCAGCCGGTCGAAGAACTTCAGCCGCTCGGCCCGCGCATCGGAGAACAGCCGGTCCTGCTCCGGCGTCGCCCAGACGGGCCTCAGATAGTCCAGCAACCGCCCGGGCTGGGCCGTCTCCCCGTCGATCCGCACCATCCGCCGCCCGGCCCCGGCGACCTGCACGCCCGTGCCCAGACGGACTTCGTCGCCATCAGCGCCGTCCAGCGTCAGCGCCACGGCCCAGGCTCGCCCCCCCGGCTCACCCGGCTCCCGCCGCCCCATCTCCTGCGCCGTCGCGGACCTCAGCCCCCTTCCCGGCGTGAACAGGCTCAGCGCCTCCAGCAGATTGGTCTTCCCCGCCCCGTTCGGCCCATGCAGCACCACCGGCCCCGCCGGAATGGGCAGGGCCGCAGAGGCATAGGACCGGAAATCGGTGAGGGTGAGGGAGGTAATCACGAGGGGCGAACCCGCCGCCTCGGGCTTAAACCCGCAGCGGCATCAGCACGTACTGGACGCCCGGATCACCCGGATCTAGCACCAGGGTGGGCGAGGCCGGGTCGGCGAACATGAAGGTGGCGTTCTCACCCGTGATCTGGCCGGCGACGTCGAGCAGGTAGCGGGCATTGAAGCCGATCTCGAACGGGGCCTCGGAATAGCCGATCTCGACCTCCTCGACGCCCTGGCCGGCCTCCATGTTGCGCACGGTCAGCGTGACGCGATCCAGCTCGAAAGCCAGTTTCACCGAGCGGCTCTTCTCGGCCGAGATGGTGGCGACGCGGTCGACGGCGGAGGCGAAGACGGCGTTGTCGATGTCGGCCTGTTTGTCGTTCCCCTTGGGGATGACGCGCATATAGTCCGGGAAGGCGCCGTCGATGACCTTGGACGTCAGGGACGCCTGGCCGAACTCGAAACGAATCTTCTGCGGCGAGACCTGGATCTCGACCGGGCCCGAGCCGTCGTCGAGCAGGCGACGGACTTGATCGATGGTCTTGCGCGGCACGATCACGCCGGGACCGCCGGCTGCGCCTTCCGGCGCCGGGGTCTCGGCCAGGGCCAAGCGGTGGCCGTCGGTCGCCACCGCGCGCAGCAGGGGGATCCCGCCCTCCGACACGGTGTGGAGATAGAGGCCGTTGAGATAGTAGCGTGTCTCTTCGGTCGAGACAGCGAAGCGGGTCTTGTCGATCAGACGCGCCAGATCTTCCTTCATCAGGGTGAAGCGTGTGCCCGAGGTCTCGGTCGACATGACCGGGAAGTCGCCGGCCGGCAGGACCGGCAGGTTGAACTTGGACCGGCCCGCCTGGACCGTCAGTCGCGGATCGTCGCCGTTGTAGATCAAGGCGACCTCGGCCCCGTCCGGGAGCTTGCGGACGATCTCGTAGAGGGTGTGGGCCGGCGCGGTGATCTGGCCCTCGACCTGGACGGTCGCATCGGCCTCGTCGACCATCTCCATGTCCAGATCGGTGGCGGCGAAGCTCAGCTTGTCGCGCCCCGCCGACAGCAGGACGTTGGACAGGATCGGAATTGTGTTCCGGCGCTCGACCACGCTCTGAACGTGGCCAAGGGCCTTCAGGAGCGCGGAACGTTCGATGGTCAGTTGCATGTCGTCTCAGGGCCCGGGGCGAGCTGAATCAGCGGTCGCCGATAGTCGTGGTCCCGGACACTAAAGGATTGGCGGCCGGGAGCAACCATAGGGTCAGGCTTCCTCGTCCCCAGCCAGCCCCATCATGTGGAAGCCCGCGTCAACGTGGATGACTTCGCCCGTGGTGGAGAAGCCGAGGTCCGAGCACAGCCACAGGGCGGCGCCGGCGACGCCCTCCATTGAGGTGTCCTCCTTCATCGCCGACATGGCGCGGCCCTGGGCGATCATGCCCCGACCGCCGGAGATGCCGGCCAGAGACAGGGTGCGCATGGCGCCGGCCGAGATGGCGTTGACGCGGATGCCGCGCGGACCCAGATCGCGGGCAATGTAGCGGGTCGCCGCCTCCAGCGCCGCCTTGGCCACGCCCATGGTGTTGTAGTTCGGAATGGCCCGCTCCGAGCCAAGGTAGGTCATGGTGATCATAGACCCGCCGTTCGGCATGATCTTCGACGCCCGCCGGGCCACATCGACAAAGCTGAAGCAGGAGATGTTCATGGCCAGCAGGAAGCTGTCGCGCGAGGTGTTGTCGACGAACGAGCCCTTGAGCTCGTCCTTGTTGGCGAAGGCGACGGAGTGGACGACGAAATCGATCGTGCCGAACTCGGCCTCGAGCTGTTCAAAGGCGGAGTCCATCGAGGCGTCGTCGGTGACGTCGGCCTGGATCAGCAGTCTGGCGCCGACGCTTTCGGCCAGCGGGCGCACGCGGCGCTCCAGCCCCTCGCCCATATAGGTGAAGGCCAGTTCGGCCCCCTGCGCGGCCAACTGGGAGGCGATGCCCCAGGCGATGGAGTTCGAGTTCGCGACCCCCATGACCAGGCCCTTCTTGCCCTTCATGAGTTCGCCTGCGGGCATGTTCCAGCCGCTCTCGCTCGCCATGGTCGTCTCTCCTTCAGGCCCGGCGGTCAGCCGAGTCGTTCGTCACGCGGAGGGTTAGCAGGGGCGGCTCTCCCCTGCAAAGACCGGCCGCCCAGTCGCTCCAGCAGCGCCATCAGAGGCGTCGCCGTGATCCCGTGGACGATGATCGACACCAGGATGATGAAGCCTGTGATCGCCCAGAGACGCTCCGAGTCTCCGAAATCCCCGTGGCTGAGGCCGTAGGCCAGGTAATAGACCGAACCCAGACCCCGGATGCCCAGCCAGGCGAGCATGACGCGATCACGCTTCAGCAGCGGCGATCCGATCAGCGACACGTAACCCACGACCGGCCGGACGATAAACAGAACCGCGAGGCCGATCAGGGCGTCGGTCCAGGTGAGGGCGTCCAGCAGGCCGTTGGCCAGGGCTCCCCCGAACAGAACCAGCACGAGCATCATCAGAAGCCGTTCGATCTGTTCGGCGAAGTCGTGCATCTCCTCGTGGAAATCGTCCTCGCGCTCCGAGGCCCGGATCGTCAGGGCGCAGACGAAGACCGCGAGAAATCCGTAGCCGTGAACGATTTCGGTCGCCGCATAGGCGATGAAGGTGGCCCCGATCGCCACCAGTCCGTCGGCGTGGCGCGAGATGCCATTATTGTGGGCCTGGAAGATCAGCCAGCCCATCGCCTTGCCGACGGCCCAGCCCATGGCCGCCCCCGCGACCAGCTTCCAGGCGACATCGACTGCGGCCCATTGCGCCAGCCCCTGGCCTGTCCAGACCGCCGCCCCTGACAGCGAGACGAGAATGGCCAGATTTACGAACGGGAAGGCCAGGGCGTCGTTCAGCCCAGCCTCGGCGGTCAGGTTAAATCGGACCTCGTTCTCCTCGCCCGATTTCGGCGGTCCGGTCTGAACGTCGGACGCCAGGACGGGATCGGTCGGCGCCATCGCCGCGCCAAGCAGCAGCGACATCGCCAGGCTGAACCCCAGACCTGCGACCCCAAG
Organism: Brevundimonas sp. DC300-4; assembly: GCF_049897365.1. Classification (NCBI taxonomy): domain Bacteria; kingdom Pseudomonadati; phylum Pseudomonadota; class Alphaproteobacteria; order Caulobacterales; family Caulobacteraceae; genus Brevundimonas; species Brevundimonas sp. DC300-4. The sequence continues at coordinate 50,026 of NZ_JAFCWC010000004.1, read as the reverse complement.
CCAGGCCGTGGCCGCGATGGTCAGCGGCATGGCGATGGCGAGCAGCCGCCAGGTCGGTCCCCAGCCCTTCAGGCTGACCGGTCGATCCAGCTTCAAGCCCGCTCCCATCAGGGAGATGATGACGACCAGCTCCGTCAGCCGTTCGGTCAGGGTGTCCCACGTGCGCGGATCCGGATCGAAGGACATCACGTCCAGACTGAAGATCGCAACGCCCAGCCCGACGCAGATCATCGCCAGCGAGATCGGGAATCGGCTGAGCCCCTTTGGAGCCCAGGAGACGAGCAGAACCACGGCGCCAAGGCCCAGCAAAAAAAGGATATAGGGGTTGGGTTCCAGGGTTTCGCCTCCAGCGGTCCCGGGGGAATGCCGCCGCGTCCCGGTCGCGTCAGACCTTCGAGAGGATCAGCGTCCCGTTGGTGCCGCCGAAGCCGAACGAGTTGGACATGACGTGCTTCAGCTCGCCGTCCTGGCGTTCGCGCAGGATCGGCATGCCCTCGAACTCAGGGTCGAGGTTTTCGATATGGGCGCTCTCGGCGGCGAAGCCGTGCTTCATCATCAGCAGGCAGTAGATGGCTTCCTGCGCACCTGCCGCGCCCAGCGAATGACCCGTCAGCGACTTGGTCGAGGAGATCATGGGCATCTGGTCGCCGAAGACATTGCGGACCGCCCCCATCTCCTTGGAGTCGCCCACCGGGGTCGAGGTGCCGTGCGGGTTGAGGTAGTCGATCTTCGGATTGCCGGCCATGTCGAGGGCGATCTTCATGCAGCGCTCCGCGCCCTCTCCCGACGGGGCGACCATGTCGTAGCCGTCGGAATTGGCGCCGTAGCCGGTGACCTCGGCATAGATGGTCGCGCCGCGAGCCACGGCCCGCTCATATTCTTCCAGCACGACGATGCCGGCCCCGCCGGCGATGACGAAGCCGTCGCGGTCCTTGTCATAGGCGCGGCTGGCGCGGCCCGGCGTTTCGTTGAAGTCGGACGACATGGCGCCCATGGCGTCGAACATGTTGGACATGGACCAGTCGATGTCCTCGACCCCGCCGGCGAAAACCACGTCCTGCTTGCCCCAAGCGATCTGTTCGGCGCCCGCGCCGATGCAGTGGGCGCTGGTCGCGCAGGCCGATGAGATCGAATAGTTGATCCCCTTTAGCTGGAACCAGGTGGCCAGGACGGCCGAGGGGCCAGAGGCCATGGCCTTGGGCACGGCGAACGGGCCGATGCGCTTGGGCGCGCCCTTCTCGATCGTCGTCTGGGCCGCCTGCAGGATGACCTGGGTCGAGGGGCCGCCTTCGCCGACGATCAGGCCGATGCGCTCGGACTTGATCTCTTCCGGGGTCATGCCGGAATCCTTCAGCGCCTCCTCGAAGGCGATATGACCCCAGGCCGTGCCATTGGCCAGGAAGCGCGCCGCGCGACGGTCGACCAGCGGGGACCAGTCCTCGGCCGTCACGCCCAGCGACGGGGGCGCCCAGACCTGCGAGCGGAAGCCGTACTTGATGTGATCGGGGGCCGAGACCACGCCCGACCGGGCATTGCGCAGAGAGGCCGTGACCTCCTCCTGGCCCGTGCCGATGGAGGAGACGATGCCCAGACCCGTAACGACGACACGCCGCATAATGTTTCCTTTTGCCTTGTCCACGTTGGTCGCGGATTATGTCGATTAGCCGACTTCGGACGAGCCGCCGACCGGTTCGGAGGCGGTCTGACCCGCCCCGAACAGGCCCACGCGCATGTCCTTGGCCGTATAGATAGGCACACCGTCGGCTTCCATCACCCCATCGGCGATTCCCATCACCAGACGACGATTGATGACCCGCTTCAGGGTGATCTTGTAGGTGACCTTCTTCACGTCCGGCTGGACCTGGCCGGTGAACTTGACCTCACCGACGCCGAGCGCCCGACCCCGGCCGGGGCCGCCGATCCAACCCAGGTAGAAGCCGACCAACTGCCACATGGCGTCCAGACCGAGGCAGCCGGGCATGACCGGATCGCCGATGAAGTGGCACTGGAAGAACCACAGGTCCGGATGGATATCGAGTTCGGCCTCGATATAGCCCTTGCCATGCTCGCCGCCGTCGCCGCTGATCTCGGTGATCCGGTCGAACATCAGCATCGGCGGAGCCGGAAGCTGGGCGTTGCCCGGCCCGAAGAGCTCGCCCCGGCCAGAGGCCAGCAGGGCGGCGTGGTCGAACGACGAGGGGTATTTCGAGGCGGTCAAGGCGATTGCGACTCCGTGGTGTTGCGCCGGGGTTACACGAGGGGAGCGAAGGGCTCAACTGGTGACGGGGGCAAGCTTGGCTATTGGGCGAGGCTCTCCCTTCCCCTCGGGGAGGGTCGTCGCGCAGCGACGGGGTGGGGCGGCAGGGCGATGCGGATGCTGGGTTGCGGGGCTTTGCCTTGCCGCCCCCACCCGGTCTCCGCCTTCGGCTCCGACCACCCTCCCCCGAGGGGGAGGGAGAAGACTGGACGTGAGTCATCGCTCTTCCGCTGTGAACGGGTCGGGGAAGCCGACGGAGCCCGGGCGGTCGCCCGGAACCGATATGGCCCCCTGCTTTCGCGTTACGGGGACCGGATGAGAATTTTCGGCTCGCGCCGGGGCTCCGTCGCGACCGGTTCACGCGAGCGGCCGGTGACGGGCTTCGTGCAGCCTGCCGGGGTGGTGTCTGTTCGACCCCCGGACCTTTGCGCCGCTTAAACCCAGTCCGACCTAAGCCCACGACGGGCGGAGGGTGTCAGGTCCCTCCGGGCTCCACGGTTTGTCACCCCGCAGACAGTCCTGCATCCGCGCCGGTTCGTGCCTCCACGGATCCAGGTCGTCGCCGGATCAGGGTCCTCGGCCGCGCGCAGCGATGCAGTTTCCCGCTCGATCGCGCCCCCTCGCACGTCCGGCTCCTGGGCCCAGGACGCCTTCCCCTCGCGACGGGACGGGAGAAGTGTACGCCCGGTTCGGAGGGCGCCTGCGATAAAGGCTCTAAAAAGTTTCGGCCATTGAAATCGTTGGGTGATTCCGGGCGTCCGTTGATGGGTATGAGGGTGTTTTGCCTCTCCCGGAGGGAGACGGAAGGGTCAGGGCGCTTCGCCCGCCGGGCGTGACGCGTCGCACAGGGGACGGGCGCCAGCGCCGAAGATCGACCCTTCCGCCACCCAGCCGCGCAGCTTGCGGGCGCGGACCTCGCACCAGCCGTCCTTGCAGTCGTCCAGGGCGACCACGGAGCGCGGTGAGAACCGGGCCTTCACGGCCGCGTCATCAGAGCGACCGGTGCGGATCGGGACCTCCTGCAGCGAGGCGTTGAAAGCTCCGCGTCGGGCCGAGACCACGCTGCGATGGACCCAGGCGACGGAGCCTTCAGGATCGCAGATCTTTCGCCATTCGCGCGTTTCGGCGATGACCTGCACCGGCAGGCCGGCGGCGCGATACTCCCAGAGAATACGGTAGTCGAGGCCCGGTCCCATGCGGGCGCGCACTTCCGAGGACTTCAGCGTCAGCCAGCGCGGCACCTCCAGCCCCGTCGGCGTCGGCCGCCCGTCGGGCATGGTGGCGCTCGCTCCGGCGAGGACCGCCAGACCCAGCAAGGCCGCCACGCCGCCGATGCGACGCGAGAGGCTTTGGAAGCGGCTGCGAGACTTGCTAGACCCGAACTTGCTAGTCACTGGCATCGACCCGGCGCACCCGGGCCTGCCCGTGTGGCGCCCGTGAATAACCCAAGGTCCCTATGTCCAGCCCCAGGCTTAAGGTCGTCTTAACCAGAAGATTGCCCGACGCAGTCGAGACGCGCATGCGCGAACTGTTCGACGCCGAACTGAACCTGAAGGACATCCCGATGGACCGGGCGGCGCTGGAGGCCGCCGTCCAGCGCGCCGACATCCTGGTTCCCACCATCACCGACGAGATCGACGCCGCCCTGATCAACGGCGCCGGCGCGCAGCTGAAGATGATCGCCAATTTCGGCGCCGGGGTGGATCACATCGACATCGACGCCGCCGTCGCGCGCCAGATCATCGTCACCAATACGCCGGGCGTCCTGACCGAGGACACCGCCGACCTCGCCATGGGTCTGATCCTCGCCGTCAGCCGCCGGATCGTGGAGGGCGCCGAGGTCGTGGCGGCCGGCAAGTTCGAGGGCTGGACCCCGACCTGGATGTGCGGACGCAAGCTGTGGGGCAAGCGGCTGGGGATCGTCGGCATGGGCCGGATCGGACAGGCCCTGGCCCGCCGGGCCCGGGCCTTCGGCATGCAGGTCCACTATCACAACAGGAAGCCTGTCTCGGAACGGATCATCGAAGAGCTGGGCGCGACCTGGTGGGACGACCTGGACCAGATGCTGGCGCGAATGGACGTCATCTCGCTGAACTGCCCGGCAACGAGGGAGACGCACCACCTGCTGTCAGCCCGGCGGCTGGCGCTGCTGCCGCCGCACGCGATCCTGATCAACACGGCGCGGGGCGAACTGATCGACGAGGCGGCCCTGGCCGAGGCCGTGGCGCGCCGGGCGCTGTCGGGCGTCGGTCTGGACGTCTACGAGAATGAGCCGGTGATCCATCCGGGCCTGATCGGCCTGCCCAATGTCGTCCTGCTGCCCCACCTGGGTTCGGCGACGCTGGAGGCGCGTCAGGATATGGGCGACCGCGTGATCCTCAATGTGATGACCTACCAGAACGGCCACCGTCCCCCGGATCGTGTCATTCCCGCGATGCTCTGAGGCCGGAATCCGACGTGATCCGGCCGATACGGGCGCGGAAAAGGTCATTTCCGGGCGCCTGAAACAATCCGTAACGGATGTGGTTAGGTCCATCGGCGGGCGCTCTCGTCCCGCTCCATCAAGCGACAGAAACATGATCCGCAAGACAGTTCTTCTGGCCGGCGTGACCGCTGCTTTCCTGACCGCCGCCCCGGCCCTGGCCCAGGACGCCATGGCTCCGGCCGCGGCGCAGACCGCGCCGACCGCACAGGCCCAGGGCTCGCTCCAGCTGCAACCGGGTTCCAGCGTCACGGGCTCGGACGGCACGGTTCTCGGCACCCTCGAAGGTGTTCAAAGCAATGCCGCCGGCGAGCAGGAACTCACCGTTCGCGGCGCTGACGGCGATCTGCGCGGCGTCCCGCTGGGCGGCCTGACCCAGCAAGGAGCCGATGTCGTGGTCGGCATCAGCTCGGCCGAGTTCAACACGGCTCCGGTGGTCGAAGAGGCTGCTCCGGCCGGCGAGACCAGGACTGTGCCTGCCGCCGGAGATCCGGCCGCAAATCCGAGCCCGACCTCGGCGCCGGCTGAACCCAAGACGACCGACGACACCCGTGAGCCGGACGGCTCGACCCCGCCGACGCCCCAAGCCTAGGGTCTCGTCAGTCCAACGAAAAAGGGGCGGCCCGACGGGCCGCCCCTTCTTTGTTTCCGCTAACGGTGGATCAGCCGCGACGCTTGACCAGACCCAGCAGGAACAGCAGCAGCACGGCGCCGCCGAACGCGACCAGCAGAGTCACCAGGTTGAAGCCGCCGACGGCCAGACCCAGCAGGTTGCCGGCGATGAAGCCGCCGAGCAGGGCGCCGATGACGCCCACGATCAGATTGGTGACGAGGCCGTGATTACGACCCATGACCTTTTCTGCGAGCCAGCCGGCGACGATGCCGATGACGATCCAGCCGATAATTCCGAGACCCATGGTTCCATTCCTTCCAAAGCTTAGGTGGCCTGAATAATGCGCTTCGGCGGCAGAGGTTGCCTGTCCATGATCGCGGGTTCCTCGACCCGCGTTCGCCATCGCTCGCCCGTCACGAGAACACGGCATGGTCGTTGCGGCAGTTCGGGCGAGCCGTGCCGCTTTGGCACAGCCCGCTAGACCAAGGGGACTGGGCAATGGCCACCGATATCGACCTTCACCTGGGGCGCCGCCTGCGCCGTCGTCGTCGCCTGCTGGGGCTGACGCAACAACAGCTAGCCGTCCAGGTCGGCATCCGCTTCCAGCAGATCCAGAAATACGAGTGCGGCGCGAACCGCATCTCGGCAGCGCGCCTGTGGCAGCTGTCCGAGGCGCTGGAGACGCCGATCAGCTATTTCTACGACGGCCTGGCCGAAGCCATGGAACGCAAGGAACAGGCCGGCGCCAACGGCGGAGAGATGTTTTCCCGCAAGGAAACCCTCGACCTGATCCAGGCCTACTACCAGCTGGGCGAGCGTCCGCGCCGCCGTCTGCTGGACCTGGCCAAGTCGCTGCACACAGAAGGCGAAGCTTCGCCTTCCTGATTTGTGAGGGCGCTACCGCTCGGCTCGCCCCCCGGTCCGATCTTCGATCGGCCGGAGGACAGGCTCCGCCTCGCTGCTTGAGCGCGGACTCGCGATTTGGATCGGAGTGTGTCTAGTGATGACGCGGGGGGGCGGCGTCTGTATGCCCTCCGCTCATGACCGAGTTTGAATCCTTCGCCGTCGAACTGGCCGCCGTGGCCGCCAGGGTGACCCTGCCCTTCTTTCGCGGCGACTACGCCGAGGAGAACAAGGCGGGCCCCGGCGCCTTTGATCCGGTCACCCAGGCGGACAAGGAGGCGGAGGCCGCCATCCGGCAACTGATCGCCAGCCGGCATCCCGACCACGGGGTCATCGGCGAGGAGTACGGAGAAGACCGGCCGGACGCGGAACACGTCTGGATCCTGGACCCCATCGACGGGACGCGCGCCTTCATCGCCGGCCTGCCATTGTGGACGACCCTGATTGCACTTTCGGTCGGTGGACGATCCACCGTCGGCGCCATCTCCCAGCCCTACATCGGCGAACTGTTCCTGGGCGGGCCTTCGGGCGCCGTCCTGATGAGCCGGGGCGAGACCCAACCGATCAAGGTCCGGGACTGCGCTAAACTGACCGATGCGGTCATCGCCACCACGGCGCCGGAGATCTTCACAGGGCCGGAACTGGGCGCCTGGACCCAGGTGATGGCGGCGGCCCGCCTGGCCCGCTACGGCTGCGACGCCTATGCCTACGCCATGCTGGCCATGGGCCGGATCGACATGGTGGCCGAGACCGGCCTGAAGCTGTGGGACTGGTCGGCCCTGATCCCGGTGGTCGAGGCGGCCGGGGGCCAAGTCACCGACTGGCGCGGCGGGCCGGTCAACGGCGACGGACGCATCATCGCGGTCGGCGACCCCCGGGTCCGCGAACAGGCCCTGGTGGCGTTCCGAAGGGGCGCTCAGTAGTCCGAACTTGTCTGCGAGATCAGAAGGGCAGCAGGTTGCGCTGGCGGCTGTAGGACATGGTGCCGACATTGGCGCCGAGGCGCAGGCCCACGCCGGTACGGACCGGGGCCAGGACGATGCCGTCGGCGCGCTGATAGTTCACGCCCAGGCCGCCGATCAGATAGGCCGTGCCCTCGATGCCGGGATAGCGGCGATAGATCGCGTCGGGCGCGTAGAGGCCATAGACCAGGGTGAAGACCCGGCTGGCGTTGCCGCCGATGTCCCAGCCGATCGAGGTTCCCTGCCAGAACACGTCCTGCGAGGCGGAGTGGTCCTTCATATGCAGGGCGCCGCGGCCATAGCGCAGGCCGATCACGGCGGCGCCGGCGCCCTCTTCTCCGGCGATATAGGCGGTGGGGGCGTCGCCCTGGTCGCGGAAGATGCGTTCGATGGCGGAGCCCATGGCCTCGGCGGCGATGCCGAGTTCGCGCGAGCCGGCGGCGACCAGCTCGTCAGCCGTATAGGCCTGGGCATTGGCGTCCGAAGCGATCGGATAGTTCGGCTCGGTCGGCTGGCGCGGGCTGGTGGCGCAGGCGCCCAGCGCCGTCACGGAGGCGGCGGCGAAACCGGTCTGGATCAGGTGGCGGCGGTGCATGGCGGTGTCCCGAAAGAGGTGCGGCTCGTCCCCGCGAGCCTGTGACCAGCATCGCCGGGTTTTGCGTCAGCCTTGGGGCGACGAGGTTAACGAGAGGTTGCCGTTCGGGATCGCTATAGTGGGTCGATGGAATTGCCCCTGATCCCCGGCCGCGAATGCGGTCCCTGCGTCGAATGCTGCCGGTTCATTCCGCTGGACCTGCCCGAGCTGTCCAAGCCGACAGGGCGGCTTTGCGCCTATTGCGTCGACGGGGCCGGGTGTTCGGTCCATGCGGTGCGGCCGCAGACCTGTCGCACGTGGTTCTGCGTCTGGCGGGTCGTGGAGCTGTCGGACGACTGGCGGCCGGACCTCAGCGGCATCATCGTACGGCCGGACGGCCTGCTGACCGGCGAGATGACCCTGTATGTCGTGCGGCGGACGGAGTTTCTTCAGTCGGAACTGCTGTTCGACACCGTGGCGCAGTGGTTGTCGGAGGGGTTGAGGCTCGCGATCAGCGTGCCGGGACCGGTGGGGACGCTGCCGGTGCGGGCGGAGGTCACGGACTATCTGCTGCCGGCGGTGGCGGCCAGCGATGACGGGCTGTTCCAACGGCTGGTGCAGGCGTGCCTGGACAGTCTGGACCGGCATGAATTCGAGGCGGACGGGATCGAAGAGCGGTACGCCGTCACCTGATCCCTCTCCCTCCCGGAGAGGGCCCCTAGTGTTTGTCGGTCTTGCCGGTCAGCCAGTCCATCAGGGCCAGAAGCACCCCGGAGGTGACGAAGGTCAGGTGAATGATGACGCCCCACATGGCCTCGACCTGATTGATCTCTCCGCCCTCGGCGAAATGCATGAAGAACTTCAGCAGCTGGATGCCCGAGATCGCCACGATCGAGGCGATCAGCTTCATCTTCAGGCCCGAGAAATCGACGGTGCCCATCCATGGCGGCCGATCCGTCTCACCGTCCAGATCCAGCTTGGAGACGAAGTTCTCGTAGCCCGAGAACATCACGATCAGCAGCAGATTGCCGGCCAATGACAGGTCCACCAGCGACAAGACGGCCAGGATGACGTCGTTGGAGCTCATGCCGGGTCCGCCCGCGAAGGCCTGGGGCAGATAGTAGAAGAGCTCGCGCACGAAGACGACGAGCAGCATCAGAAGCGCTGCCGCCAGACCGACGTAGAAGGGCGCCATCAGCCAGCGCGAGCGGAACAGCAGGCGTTCGAACGCTGTCTCGAGTTTCGGCTTGGGCATGCGGTCCCCCTCAGTCCCGTCCGTTCTGGCCGAAAGGGCGCGAAGGGATCAAGGGCTAGCTTCGAAGCGTCGCACCCAGCTTGCCGGCCGCCGCGACGACCCTGGCCGACAGAGCCTCGATTTCGACGTCGGTCAAGGTGGCCTCGCGGGGCTGGACGACGACTTCGAGCGCCACCGACCTGGAGCCTTCCGGCACGCCTGCTCCGCGATAGACGTCGAACACCCGGACCTCGGCGATCAGGGCCTTGTCAGCGCCCTGGACGGCGCGGACGAGATCGCCCGCGGCCTTGTCGTCCTCGACCACGAAGGCGAAGTCGCGGGTCAGGGGCATGAGGTTGGGCAGGTCGGCGTTGCCGCGGGCCTTGGTCGCGCCGGCTTTCGACCGGGGCTCGGGCACGGCGTCGAGCACGATCTCGAACGCCAGGATCGGGCCGTCGGCGTCGAGCGCCTTCAGCACGCGCGGGTGGACGGCGCCGAACTCGGCGACGACGGTCTTCGGACCCAGCTGAAGCCGGGCGGAGCGGCCCGGATGCCACCAGTCGCGGTTCGATCCTTGCGCCAGTTGCAGCGACGCGGTCGGGGCGCCGACGGCGTCGAGCACGGCCATCAGATCGGCCTTCAGCGCGAACAGGGCGTCGTCGCCCGAGCCGGCCCAGTGACGGGCGGCGCGCGGGCTGATCAGGCCGGCGATGACGGTGCGCTGGTCGTTCGGCTGGTCGCCGAGGTAGATCGGGCCGATCTCGAACAGGGCGACATCGCCGTGTCCGCGCGCGGCGTTGCGGGCGGCGGCCTGGATCAGGTTGGGCAGGGCCGAGGGCCGCATGCAGTCGAGGTCCGAGGCGATCGGATTATCGACGATCAGCCTTTCGTCGCCGCCGCCGAACAGGGCGGCGGTCTCCCGGCTGGTGAAGGACCATGTGACGGCTTCCGAATAGCCGAGCGAGGCCAGGGCGCGGCGGGCGATGCGGACGCGGGCCTGACGCGGGTTGAGCACGCCTTTGGACGGCGCGCCCTGATCCGGCAGGGGCGTGTTGGGCAGGTGCTGGAAGCCATGGATGCGGGCGACCTCCTCGACCAGGTCGGCCTTGCCCTCGACGTCGCGACGCCAGGACGGCGGGGTGACGATCCAGGGCTGGGCGGAACCGGCGGGGGCGGCCTGCACGAGGAAGCCGAGCTGGCCCAGGATGGCGCCGATGCGGTCGTCCTCAAGCTCCATGCCCGAGAGCTGTTTCACATAGGCGGGGTCGAAGGCGAACGGCAGCGGATTGGCCGGATGCTCGCCGGCCAGCACGATCTCCGACGGCTCGCCGCCGCAGAGGTCGAGGATCAGGCGGGTGGCCAGTTCGATGCCGGGCACGACCGAGGCCGGGTCGACGCCGCGCGCGAACCGGTACTGGGCGTCGGAGGAGATGGTCAGGGTCCGGCCGGTCTGGGCCGTCACGATGGGGTCGAACCAGGCGCTTTCGAGGAAGACGTCGGTCGTCTCGTCGGAACAGCCCGTGCTTTCGCCGCCCATGACGCCGCCGAGGCCGATGGGGCGTTCGCCGCCCGCGTCGGCGACGACGCACATGGTCGGGTCGACGGTGTAGGTCTTGCCGTCGAGGGCGATCAGATGCTCGTGCTCACCCCCCTTCTGGCTCGGCGTCGCGGCCGGGATCTGGCCGGCGCGGACGACGATCCCGGAGCCGACCAGCCTGGCCACGTCATAGACATGCAGCGGCCGGGCACGGTCATAGGCGATCAGGTTGGTGACATCGACCAGACGGTTGATCGAGCGCAGGCCGATGGCGGTCAGCCGGGTCTGGAGCCAGGCCGGCGACGGGCCGTTCTGCACGCCCCGGATGACGCGGCCGGCGAAGACCGGGCACATCTCCGGCGCGTCGAGCCGCACCGAGATCGGCGAGGGGAAGGCGCCGCGCACCGTGGCGACGTCATAGTGTTTCAGCGTGCCGACCCCGGCGGCGGCCAGGTCGCGGGCGATTCCGGCCACGCCCAGCCAGTCGGGGCGATTGGGGGTCACCTCGAAGTCGATGACCGGCTCGGCGCCGAACAATTTGGCGACGGGCGTGCCGATGGGGATCTCGGGCGGCAGTTCCTGGATGCCGTCGCTTTCCTCGGACAGGTTCAGTTCGGAGGCCGAGCACAGCATGCCGTTGGACACCACGCCGCGGACCGGCTTCTCGACCAGGGTGACGCCGAGCCCGGGCACCCAGGCGCCGATGGGAGCATAGATGGTGGTGAGGCCTGCCCGCGCGTTCGGAGCGCCGCAGACGATTTCCTTCATGCCGTCGATGGTCTCGACCTGGCAGACCTGGAGCCGGTCCGCGTTCGGGTGCCGGGTCGCCGAGACGATCTTCGCCACCGTGAACGGGGCCAGGGCGGCCGCCGGGTCGGCGACATGCTCGACCTCCAGCCCGGCCATGGTCATGGCCTCGGCGATCACGTGGACCTCGGCGTCGGTTTCCAGATGGTCCTTGAGCCAGGACAGGGTGAATTTCACGGGATCAGGCTTTCCTGGAAGTCGAAGTGAAGGCGGGCGTCAGCCGACGGCCTTGATGGCGAGGATTTCGCTGAGGATCTGTTCGTTGCCAGTGAAGCCCAGGGCGTGGAACTCACAGTTCTGGAAGGTGCAGTTGATCACCGGGATCGCCCCGATGGCCATGTTGCGCACCGGGCGCAGGACCAGGTTGCCGATGTCGCCCTTGGACTCGCCGAAATTCACCGCGTCGAAGGTCGTGCCTGGAAGGATCAGCATGATCGCCGGGCCCTCGATGCGGCAGCCCGTGAAGCTGATGCCCTCGATCATCGAACGGCCGTGGCGAAGGTGGAAGGCGAACAGGTCGTAGAGGGCCATGTCCTCGTTGACGAAGGCGCGCTTGCCGAGGTCATCGGTAATGTTCAACGGGCGACCGAGGCCGGTCATCGGCAGGCCTTGCACGGGATCAATGAAACTCATTGGCCGGACTCCTGAAGGCTGGACAGGCTGGGCACGCCGGCGGCGAACATCTCGCGGAACGCCTCGTGACCGACGAAGCCGACATAGAGGAAGCGGCAGCGCACGAAACGGCAGTCCGCCACGCCGATGGCGCCGGTGACCAGGTCTCCAACCGGCGCCAGCAGCAGGTTCTGCGGGCTCGCGGCCGTGCCCATATGGCAGTCCTCGAAGACCACGTCGCCGGCCGGCAACATGACCGCCGGACCCTCGATCAGGCATTCGGTGAAGGTCTTGCCGCGGATCGCGTCATGACCGGCGTTCAGATGCTCGACCGAGAGGCGCGGCAGCCAGATCGATTCGCCCTCGAACGCGGTGCGGGTCACGTCGGGCGACGGGGCGGCTGCGGTGGACGGGTTGATGTCGGTCATGATGTCAGCTCAGGCCGGAGGCCGGGTTGGGGGCGGCGAAGGCGGAGAAGCCATAGTGGGCCAGCCAGCGGATGTCGGCCTCGAACATCGGCCGCAGGTCGGGCACGCCGTACTTCAGCATGGCCATGCGATCGACGCCCATGCCGAAGGCGAAGCCCTGCCACTCGTCCGGGTCGATGCCGCATGACCGCAGGACGTTGGGATGCACCATCCCGCAGCCGAGGATCTCCAGCCAGTCGTCGCCTTCGTTGAGCACCAGCTTGCCGCCGGAACGGTCGCAGCGGATGTCCATCTCGGCCGAGGGCTCGGTGAAGGGGAAGTGGTGCGGGCGGAAGCGGGCGTCGACGCCGTCCAGTTCGAAGAACCGCGCCACAAAGGTCTCCAGCGTCGTCTTGAGGTGACCCATGTGGATGTCCTTACCGATCACCAGCCCCTCGATCTGGTGGAACATCGGGGTGTGGGTGGCGTCGGAGTCCTTACGGAAGGTGCGGCCGGGCGCGATGATGCGGATCGGCGGCGTCTGCGACATCATCGTCCGCACCTGGACCGGCGAGGTGTGGGTGCGCAGGACCTTGCGCTCGCCCGTCTCCGGGTCGGGCTTCAGGAAGAAGGTGTCGTGCATCTCCCGCGCCGGGTGTTTGGGCGGGAAATTCAGGGCCGTGAAGTTGTGGAAGTCGTCCTCGATGTCCGGGCCTTCGGCGACGGCGAACCCCATCTCGGCGAACAGGGCGATCATCTCGTCCATGACCTGCATGGTCGGATGGACCCCGCCCTTGCGGCGCGGACGGGCCGGCAGGGTCAGGTCAATGTGTTCCGACTTGAGGCGGGCGTCGAGTTCGGCGGCTTCGAGTTCGGCCTTCTTTTCAGCGATGGCGGAGGAGACCCGGTCGCGCAGGCCGTTGATCATCGGCCCCTGTTCGCGGCGCTCGTCGGGGCTCATGGCGCCCATGCCCTTCAGCAGGCCCGAGATGGTCCCGGTCTTGCCGAGAGCCGCGACGCGCACGGCCTCGACCTCGGTGACGGTGGTCGCGGAGCCGATGGCGTTGATCAGTTCAAGTTCGAGAACGGCGAGAGGCGTTGAAGAGTCTGGCATGGTGCGGATCGTCTAGCGGCTGGGGGCGAAAGCAAAAAGCCCCCCGGCGCGAACCGGAGGGCTTTTGATCGTTCCGGCGGACCGGATCAGTCCTACTTCAGGGCTTCGCGCACCTTGGCGGCGATGTCCGAGAAGCCGACGCCGTCCATGGCGATCGCGGCGAGGACCTTGCGGTCCAGCTCGATGCCGGCCTTCGACAGGCCGTGGATGAACTGCGAGTAGGTGAAGCCTTCCTGACGGGCGGCGGCGTTGATGCGCTGGATCCACAGGGCGCGGAAGTTGCGCTTGTTGATGCGGCGGTCGCGGTAGGCGTATTGCCCGGCGCGATCAACGGCGGCCTTGGCCGTGCGGATGGTGTTCTTGCGGCGTCCCGAAAAGCCCTTGGCCTGTTCGAGAACCTTCTTGTGACGGGCGTGCGATACGACGCCCCTTTTTACGCGAGCCATGATGTGTCTTTCTTCGGAAGGGCCCTAACGCTCGCGACGCGGTCGCTTGCTGCTTGAGGGCCCGAATTCAAATTCAATGCGGTGAGATCGGGTCTGATGTGCCGCCTACGCTTACGCGTACGGCATGTAGGACTTGATCTTCTTGGCGTCGGCGTCGGCCATGACCTTGGTGCCGCGGTTCTGGCGGATGTATTTGGAGTTGTGGCTGATCAAGCGGTGACGCTTGCCCGCAACCCCGGACTTCACCTTGCCCGTCGCAGTGAAAGAGAAGCGCTTCTTGGCGCCCGACTTCGTCTTAAGTTTCGGCATTTTCCACTCTCTTTTGGGGCTACCGTCCGGTCGGGCTACTTGAGCCCGAGGGTGGATGGTGGCCGGGATTAGGAACCGCCCAGGCATGCCTGTTAGCCCGGCGGTTCGTTACGCGAAGGCGCGGCTAGTAGGGGAACCGGCGCTCAAAGGCAAGCGGAGTCTACTCCGCGGGGACGCCGGCCGTCGTCGGGCCCCGCCGCAAGGCCCGCCCCGCGTTGATGGCGATGATCGCCGCCGGGACCGTCAGGGCCGCGCCGACCAGGAAGGGCCAGTTGTGGCCGAGGCCCGAAAACAGGGCGCCGGCGACGAGCGGGCCGAAAATGCGGGCGATCGAGCCCGTGGCCATGTTCAGCCCCAGCATGGAGCCCTGACGGTCCGGCGGGGTCGCGCGCGAGATCATGGCCGAGATGTTCGGCATCGCCATCGACATGCCGCAAGCGCCCAGCGCCATGATGATCGGGATGCTCCAGCCCTGGACGACCGGCAGGGTGAAGAGGCCGAAGTCGAGGGTGACGGCCGGGAACCAGGCGACGGGGGCGATAGCCTGCAGCACCAGCGAGCCGCCGAACAGCAACATCCCCGTGGCCAGCACTCGGGTCTCGCCGAACCGTTTGGCCAGCTTGCCCGTGAACAGGCCCTGGTTCAGGGCCGAGACGATGCCGACAATCATGAAGCTGAGACCCACCTCGCGGGGGCCCCAGGCGTAGCGGTCCTCGGCCCACAGGCCGAACACGCTCTCCATCGCCGAGAAGCCGGCCATGTAGATCAGGGTCACAAGCAGGACGCGCGACACGACGGGATCGGCCCGCGCATCATGCAGTCCGGACATGAAGCCGGGACGGGGCACGGCCGGATCAGCCCTGGCGCGGCTCTCCTTCAGGAACACGATCACGCCGACGGCGGCGAGCGCGGCCAGGGCCGAGGCGACGAAGATCGGCAGTTGGTAGCCGATATGCCCCAGCTGCGGCTGGGTCAGGATGCCGCCGAGGCCCGGCCCCACGATAAAGCCCATGCCGAAGGCCGCGCCGATCATCCCCATACGGCCGGCCCGCTCGGCCGGCGGGGTCACGTCGGCCACATAGCCCTGCACCGTAGAGACGTTGCCGGCCCCCAGCCCTGTGAACAGCCGCACCGCCACCGCCAGCCAGATGTTCGGCACGAAGGCGAGGGCCAGATAGCCGACCGCGTTGGACACAAGCGTGATCAAAAGGACGGGCTTCCTTCCGATCCGATCCGACAGCCGGCCCCAGAAGGGCTCGGCGAAGAAATGACCCAGGGAATAGGCCGAGAACATCACCGTGATCTGCCACGGCTCGGCGTTCAGGCTCTGGGCGAAGAAGGGCAGCAGCGGCACCACCAGGCCGAACCCGACCAGGTTGATGAAGACGATCAGGAACAGCATCGCCAGCGCCGGAGCCTTGGCTTTCGGGGCGGGATCGGCGGGCGAAGAGGACATGAGGCGTTACTAGGCGGGCCGTCCCCCGGCGTCGATGCCCCGGTCAGTGGGCGGGGTTGTGGGTTTCGAGGAAACGAACCGTCTCCGTCAGCATCCGTCGCCGGGTGGCGGCGCGCGAGAGCCAGTGATCCTCGCCGGTCAGTTCGACGAACTCGTAGGGTTTGCCGGCCCTTTGCAACGCCTCCGCCAGGAAGCGGCTTTGCTCGATCGGCACCACAGTGTCGTCGCGCCCGTGCAACAGCAGGATCGGGGCGTCCGCGCGGGCCGCCTGGGCGGCGGGGGAGATCGCATCCAGATCGCGGTCGCCGAGCCGGCCCGCTCCCATGAAGCGGTTCCAGTAGCGCACCACCGGAGAGTCGCGCCGACCGCCCTGATCGGCCTCCCACTGCACCATGCGACGCAGGTCCGAGACCCCCGCGACGGACACGGCGCAACGGTAGACTCCGGGGTCGAGCGTGGGGCCGGCCATGGCCGCATAGCCGCCATAGCTGGCGCCGACGATGCAGACGCGGGCCGGATCAACCCAGCCCTGGGCCGCCAGCCAGCGGACGCCGTCGGACAGGTCGGTCTGCATCTTGCGGCCCCATTCGCCATAGCCCGCCTCCAGATGGGCCTTGCCCAGGCCGTCCGAGCCGCGGAAATTGGGCTGCAGCACGGCATAGCCGCGCGACGCCAGGGCCTGGGCCCACCAGTCGAAACCGAGGTTGTCGCGAGCCGCCGGCCCTCCGTGCGGAAGCACCACGAGAGGCAAGCCTGCCGGCTCGGTCACCCCGGGCGGCAGGGTCAGGTATCCCGGGATCTCCATCCCGTCGGCTGCGGGGTAGTGGACCGCCATGATCCTGCCGACCCGGTCGCCCTGGATATCAGGATAGGCTTCCCCGACGATCTCGGCGCTGCGGCGGTCGAGATCGACGAGTTGCCAGGTGCCGGAATCGCCGTCGCCCTGGGTGAAGACGATGATCTGGCGAAGGTCCGCCGACCAGGAGCGCAGCGAGACCTGTTTCCCCGGGAAGGCCGCTTCGACCGAACGCCAGACTCCTTCCGCCGCTGGGTCCGTAAACCGCCGGATCGTCCGGTCGCCCTCGCCCTCGATCGCGGCGCCGATCAGCAGTCGGCTGAGCGGATGGTGGATCAGGCCGGTCACCCGGCCCTCAAACGGCAGGGGCGATATCTCGCCGCTCTGAAGGTTGACGCTGTAATAGCCCTCCGGCCTGCCGTCGATTTCGCCGGCCAGGACGACCTCGTCGGCAGTCTGGCCGAATCCGGCCAGACCCGGCGTGTCGATGCGCGCATCGGCGCGCCAGACGGTGCGCCAGAAACCTCCGAGACGGGCCTGCAGCTCCCATTCGTCGCCGTCGTAACGGACGCGCGCCCGCATTTCCCCGCTCTGGTCGAGCAGATAGCTGCCCGCCTGGGCCTGTTCGTGCACCTCCCGGCCCGCGCCGGTCGTCAGGTCGATCCGATAGAGGCCGAGCCCCCGGTAGCCCGTGCCCGCCACGGTCAGGGTCGGTTCGCCGTCGATGGTACGCACGATCGGTCCGCCGGCGACCTTGCCCAGCGTGCCCTCGGTACGGTTGAGCGTCCCGGTCGGGCCGTAGATGCGGTTCAGCGCCATGACGACGTTGCGGGTCGGAATATCATAGAGCGAGAGGTCGGCGAACTCGGCCCGGCGTATCCCCAGGCTGGCCGCGACCTGGGTGGCGGTGCTGTAGATATAGACGTCGTCCTCGCCGACCCAGCCGATGTCGCGCACCTTCACCTCGCCGGCGCGGACGCCGCCGATCAGCGACATGTCGTTGAGGTCGTTGATGATCAGGCTGCGGTCTTCCCCGGTCGTGGCGACATAGGCCATGCGGTCGCCGCTGGCGGACACCTCGACCAGATCATAGGCCGGAAGGGCGCCGTAGGCCTCGATCGGGGCCGTGTCCTGGGCCTGGGCCGACACGGGAGGGACGAGACACATAAACAGACCGGCGAGACCGCCGCGCCAACGATTGCAGACCGACATCGAACCCCCGCAAGTTGCAGCATCCCAACCCTACGACCGTGCGCCGCCGCCGCAACTTGAAATTCGAGATCCCCGGCGTGCACAGCCACCCCCAATCTTATTCAATCCGCCCACGATCAGATTTCTTTGAAACTGCTGCAAAAAATTCAAGAACGGCAAAGCCTGCATTAAGGCGCGGCCCCTATCAGCGGCTCCGCAAGGAGTGTGCATGGCCCGTATCGGCGATTTCGTGGACGCAGTGGAGCCGGTCTCGCCAGAGACGCCGGGCTCGGTGGTGTTCGACCGGTTCCAGAACGAACCCAATACCCTGGCCATCGCGGTCGTCGATCCGGAGGGCCGACCGCTCGGCCTGATCGAGCGCAACGCCTTCACCCTGAAGATGGCCGCCGAGTTCGGGCGCGCCCTCTATGCCCGCCGGCCCGTGTCCGGCCTGATGGACGCTAATCCCCCCCTGGCCGAGGCCGGAGCCAGCGCCGAGACCTTCTTCCATACCGTCGACGCCGCCGAACTGAACATGCTGTTGCGCGGCTTCATCGTGGTCGAGAACGGTCTCTATGTCGGCGTCGGCGCGGGGGTGCAGATCCTTCAGGCCGGGGCGGCCCTGTACCGGACCAAGGCAGAGGAGATGGGACTGCTGGCCCGGAACCTGGCGGTCGCCGAGGCCGAGGCCCGGGCCTCCAGCCGCGCCAAGTCCGAGTTCCTGGCGGTGATGAGTCACGAGATCCGCACGCCGCTGAACGGAGTTCTGGGCGTGGCCGGCCTCCTCCAGCGCAAGCTGGAGCAGGAAGAACTGCGCCCCTATGTGGAGACCATCCTGGATTCCGGCCAGACGCTGCTGAGGCTGCTGACCGACGCACTGGACATGTCTCGGGCCTCGGCCGGCATCTTGACAGTCGATCCCGCGCCCCTCCGTATCGACGGCGTCGGCGCCGATGTAGAGTCACTGTGGCGGCCGCGCGCGGAGGAAAGGGGGCTGATCCTGACCGTCGGTTGCGACACCGACGGCGCCGACTGGGTCATGGCCGACGCGATGCGGATCAAGCAGTTGCTCAACAACCTGATCGGCAATGCACTGAAATTCACTCAGGTCGGCGAGGTCGTCGTGTCACTCGCCTCGCGCCGGATCGCTGGAGCCATACGGCTCGACGCGATCGTCGACGACAGCGGCCCGGGCGTGCCGGACGATGCGGCCGCGACCATCTTCGAGCCCTTCAACACCGGTCAGGCCGGGCGCGAGGGCGCCGGCGCCGGGCTGGGCCTGGCCATCTGTCGCCAGATCGTCGAGCGGATGGGTGGGACGATCGGCCTGACCCGTTCGCCCCGGGGCGGGGCGCGGTTCCGGTTCTCGCTCGACCTTCCCGACTGCGGGCCCGAGACGCGCGCCGTCGCCGAGGTCGTGGCGGAGCCGACGCCGCACGAGACCCTGCATGTGCTGGTCACAGACGACAACGCCACCAACCGGTTCGTCGCCACCCGCCTGCTGGAGATGTTCGGCTGCACCCACGAGACGGCCGAGAACGGCGCCGAGGCGCTGGAGGCGGCGTCGCTGCGGCCGTTCGACCTGATCCTGATGGACATCAAGATGCCGGTGATGGACGGCGTCACCGCGACCCGGGCCATCCGCCGCCTGCCCGGCGCCGCCGGGCACACGCCGATCCTGGCCCTGACCGCCAACGCCGATCCCCGCGACGAGGCCGACTATGTCGCGGCCGGCATGAACGGCGTCGCCCAGAAGCCCATCCAGCCGGACACCCTGCTGAACGCCATCCGCCTGGCGCTGGGGTCGACTGTCGTCGAGGCGGAAGCGGCCTAATCCGCCGGGTTGTTCGCCTGCAGGAAGTCCACCGTTTCGGTCAGCATGCGCTGGCGGGTGTCGCCGCGCGAAAGCCAGTGGTCCTCGCCTTCAAGCTCGACGAACTCGACCGGCTTGCCGGCGCGGCGCAGAGCGGTGGCCATGATCCGGCTCTGGTCGATGGGGACGACGGAATCGTCGCGACCATGCAGCAGCAGGATCGGCGCACCCGCCTGTTCCGCCAGCTTCACCGGCGAACGCTCGTCCAGCGACCTGTCGCCCAGACGGTCGGCGCCCATGAACCGGTTCCAGTAGCGCACGGTGACGTTCTCGCGCCTCGCGCCGTCCGACGCCTCTTCCTCGACCATGCGGCGCAGATCGGAAATCCCGGCCACGGAGACGGCGCACCGATAGATGTCCTGCTGAACGGTCACGCCCGCGAGCGCCGCATAGCCGCCGTAGCTGGCGCCGACGATACAGACGCGCTGCGGATCGATGAGGTCCTGTTCCGCAAGATAGCGGACGCCGTCTGACAGGTCGGTCTGCATCTTGCGACCCCACTCGCCATAGCCGGCCTCCATAAAGGCATCGCCATAGCCGGTCGAGCCCCGGAAATTGGCCTGAAGCACGGCATAGCCGCGGGACGCCAGGGCCTGGCCCCACCAATCGAACCCGACGATGTCACGAGACGCCGGACCACCATGGGCCAGAACCACCAGCGGCAGGCCGCGCGCATCCTCGCGCCCCGGCGGCAGGGTCAGGAAGCCGTGAATCTGCAGTCCATCGCCAGCGGCATAGGTGATGCTGCGCATCGGGGCGACCTGATCCGGCGTAATCGCGGCATAGGCGCCGCCGGCCGGGGTGACCGGGCCGCATCGAGATCGAGCAGGTGGTAGGAACCGGAATCGTGCGGACCGCTGGTGAAGACCACAGCCTTTCTGAGGTCGTCGCTCCAGCTGACCAGCTCAGGCGAACGGCCTGCGAATGCCCGCGCCCCCGTCTCCCACAGCTGCCGGGCCTGGGGGTCGGCGAAGGCGTAGCGACGGCCGTCGTCGTCCAGCCGTGTCGCCCCCATGAGGCGATGGGTGGCCGGATGGAACACCAGGGCCTGAGGATTGAAATCGAACCGCACGGCGCGCCAGTCGCCGGACGCCAGATTGACGTCGAAGACCTCGGCGTCCTCGCGGCCAGGCTGGCTCAGGTCGGGCCGTTCCGCGGCGAGGATGACACTGTCGCCGCTGAGTCCCAGCCCCATCAGATTGGGCTGATCGATCGGCGCCGTTGTGTCCCAGGTCTTCCGGAAGGAGCCGCCCTGACGCAGATAGAGGCTCCAGGTCTGGGAGCGCGGTTCGTATTCGCTGCGGGCGATCGACTCGCCGTCGGCGCCCAGGATGTAGTCGGTGACGGCGACGCCCATGACCTCGGCCAGCCGGGCGCGGCCCGTCGCCAGATCGATGCTGAAGAGGTCGGTTCGCTCCGGGTTCTCGAACGAGAAGGCGCGGACGAGAACCTGGGATCCCCCGGCTGCGTCGATGACGTCTGGGGTGCTGAACAGGGCCGGGAACAGGCCGCGCGAGTTGGCCAGCATGGCCACGATCCGGTTGGCTCCGGGGTCGTATATCTGGCCGGAGAACAGTTCGGCGTTGAACAGGCCAAGCTGAGGCACGGTCTCGGTCTTGGAGGTGGTGATCAGGACCCGCTCTTCGCCGATCCATTCCAGATCGCGGACCTTGGCCTGGCCGAAATCCACGCCGCCAATCTGGGCACGAGTTTCAAGGTCAAGCAGGACGAGCACACGCTGTTCGCCCGACACGGTGACGAAAGCCAGCCGGCGGCCGGACGGCGACACTTGCACCAGCTCGAGCGACGGCAGGGCGCCATAGGCCGCGAGCGGAGCGGGCGGCGCCTGGGCCGCCACGGGGCTCGGCGCGAAGGCGGTCAGGGCGGCGGCGAGGAAGGCCGCAAGGGCCGCATGGAAAACAGGACGCACCATGATGAGACCACCTACGCAGGAAAGACGGCCATCATCCCACGCCGGGGCGCAATCACAAGTGGTTAAGGCGACACTGCCGACCGAAAGCGCGAACCCCCTGAGACCAAACGCAAAACGCCCCGGACGATGCCGGGGCGTTGGAAGCTGTAGTGACGCCGGCGCCTACTTCGGCGCCAGGATCATGATCATCTGGCGGCCTTCCATACGCGGCGCGTATTCGACCTTGGCGATCTCGTCGAAGTCGGCCTGGACCTTGTTGAGCAGCTTCATGCCCAGTTCCGGGTGAGCCATTTCGCGACCGCGGAAGCGCAGGGTCACCTTGACCTTGTCGCCCTCGTCGAAGAAGCGCGTCATGGCCTTGGTCTTCACTTCGTAGTCGTGGACGTCGATGTTGGGGCGGAGCTTGATCTCTTTCAGCTCGACGACCTTCTGGCGCTTGCGGGCCTCGGCCTTCTTCTTCTGCTCCTGGAAGCGGAACTTGCCGTAGTCGAGAATCTTGGCGACGGGCGGCTCCGACGTCGAGACGATCTGAACCAGATCCATGCCCGCCTCTTCGGCGGCCTCCAGCGCGGCGGAGGTCGGCATGACCCCCTGTTTCTCGCCGTTCTGATCAATGAGCAGAACGCGCGGGGCGCGGATATCGTGATTCATGGGCGGGCCGTCCTTGGTGGGCGGCTGGTTCATCGGACGGCGAATGAGCGTCGTTTCCTTGTGTTTCTGAAAGCGCAGTGATGTCGCAGAGGACAGCGCACGGCATACCGCCGCGTTCCCTCACGAAGCCTATATGACCGCGAACGGCCCACGCTTCAAGCCGTGGCAGGGTCCGATGCGCCGATCCAGGTGTCGTGCAGCGCGAGGACGGCCTCGAAGACACGCTGGGTCGTCAGGGCTTCGATCGGCGCGAACTCGCCCCGGACCGGGTTGGAGGCCGCGATGGCGGTGCGGGGACCGCGTGGCCCGTACAGCCACCATTCGGTCGGCCCGAACAGCCCCAGCGTCGGCTTTCCGGCGGCGGCGGCCACATGCATGAGGCCGGAATCATTGCCGATGAACAGGGCCGCCCGGTCGATGGCGGCGGCCGAGGCCAGGATATCGCCCTTGCAGACGAAGTCGATGGCGAGGGGGCCGGCGGCTTCAAGCGCGGGGGTCGCGGGCGGCCGGTCGCCGGGTCCGCCGACGGGCATGAAGCGCCAGCCGGCGAAGCGGGGCTCGGCCTTCAGCATTTCCACCAGCTCACCCCAGCGATCGGCGGGCCAGCTCTTACCCGGCTGGTGGGCAATGGGGGCCAAAGCGATGATGGGTCCGGGCGCGGTGGCCAGCTGTGGGTCGATCACGGCCGCCGCCTCGGCCAGGGCCTGGTCGTCGATGAACAGCTCCGGCTCCAGCGGCCGGTCCGACCCCATCAGCCGCGAGATCATCTCGACCTTGGGCAGGCCCGTCTCCCAGCGGCGGTTGTAGACGATGCGGCGATCGGCGTTCAGCAGGTAGGACAGGGCCGAGCCGCGAATGTCGATGACGAGGGCCCAGTGGGTCCCGATGACCTGACGCCACAGATCGAACCAGTGTCCGGCGGCCTTCTTCTTGTCCAGAACGATGACCCGTTCAACGCCCGGCGCCGAGCGGAAGAAGGGGGCCGGCGGGCGACCGCAGGCGACGGTGATCTCCGCGCCCGGGACCTGCCGCGCGATCTCGCGCAGGATTCCCGACGAGATGATGCAGTCGCCGATGCGGTTGGAGGTGACAAACAGGACCTTTGGCATCCGCGCGTTATCGGCGGCTGGGCTGGAAGATCAAGGTCGCTACTGTTTCGTTTGCTTAAACTCGCCCACAGTCGGCGAAGTCGGATCGTCCAATTCCATGGCGATCGAACGTCGGATTTCAGCGAGCGCCCCTGCCGCATCCTGCTCGTCCCCGGCCTCCAGCAAGGCATCCGCAACGTGACGTGCCATGTCGGCGATCATCACGCCCCATGCTGTCGCTTCCCTGAACCCGCTATCGCGATAAGTCCCAACATTCAGGACCCAGTGAAGACCCTGCTGAGCGACCCAGACACGCGCCATCTCCACGGCCTTAGGGTCAGCCAGGGCCGCCGGTGGAATTCCAATTGCCTTCATCGCCCGCTCCTATGACACCTGAGCGGATCATTCCGGAGGATCGATGTCGACCCTAGAACGCCTGGACCGCCCCGACGGCGAGACCCTGGCCTGGCGCCGCATCGCGGGCTTCGGTCCGACCGTGGTCTGGATCGGCGGGTTCCGCTCCGACATGGAGGGGACCAAGGCCTTGGCGCTGGAGGCGGCGGCGAAGGCGCGAGGGTGGTCCTACGTCCGGTATGACCATTTCGCCCACGGTCAGTCCTCGGGCGACTGGCGTCAGGCCACGATCGGACGCTGGCGCGAGGATGCGATCGCCCTGATCGACGCTCTGGAAGGGCCGGTCCTACCGGTCGGATCGTCGATGGGCGGCTGGGTTGCGCTTCTATTGGCGCTGGCCCGGCCCAAGCGGATGCAGGGCCTGGCCCTGATCAACCCGGCCCAGGATTTCACTGAACGGCTCATGTGGCCGTCCCTGCCAGACCATGTGCGCCAGTCGATCCTCAGGGACGGCGAGGCGCTGATCGTCGAGGAGGGCGCCCCTGGACAAGGATTGGGCGAATACGTCCTGACGCGGCGGATGTTCGAGGAGGCGCGGGACTGGATGTTGCTGGATGCGGCCATTCCGATCGCGGCGCCGGTGCACATTCTTCAGGGGCGGGCTGACGAGACCGTGCCTGAGTCCCATGCCCTGGCTCTGGTCGAGCGTCTAAGCGGCGGCGATGTCCGGCTGGATCTGGTCGAGGGTGGCGATCACCGCCTGTCGACGCCGCGCGATCTGGCGCGGCTGGTCGAGGCGGTGGAGGGCCTTAGACGCCTTTAGGTCGCAGGTTCTTACGTGGCTCTGGCAGCCGGACGCAGGCCTTCGATATTGGCTTGCAGCACCGTCGGGCGACGCTCGCCGCCGGAGGCGATGATGCGGTCGATGCGAGCCTTCTCTGCGCGGAAGGCGGCCAGATCATTACCGGCGAGGACGGAGCTCTCGTCCATGCGGATGCCGGACGGATTGATCCGTTGGCCGTTGCGCCAGATTTCATAGTGCAGGTGCGGACCGGTCGAGGCGCCGGTCGAACCGACATAGGCGACGACCTGGCCCTGGGAGACGCGCTGGCCGGCGCGGATGCCTGCGCCGTAGCGCGACAGGTGGCCATAGCCGCTCTCCAGGCCATTGGCGTGACGGATGCGCAGCCAGTTGCCATAGCCGCCCCAGCGACGCGCCTCGACGACGACGCCGTCCGAGGGGGCCACGACCGGGGTGCCGGTGCCGGCGGCGAAGTCGATGCCCTGGTGCATCTTGCGATAGCCCGAAATCGGGTGGACGCGGAAACCGAAGCTGGACGAGACGCGAGCGGCGCGATCCAGCGGCGTGCGCATCATCGAGGAGCGCATGTTCTTGCCGGTGGCGTCGTAGTACTGGGCCTCGCGCTCGCCGGCGGGCTGGAAGCGATAGAAGACCACGCCCTTCATCTCGGCATACAGCAGGTCGCCGGTGTCCACGGTGCGACCGTTCTCGGTGACCGAACGGTCGAACACCAGGGTAAACTCGTCGGCGGCGCGGACATCCCGGTCGAGGTCAAAGCGGTGGGCGAACAACTGGGTCGCCTTGCGACGGACGGCGGCGTCGGCGCCCATGCGCTGGGCCGTGGCCGACAGCGAGCCTCGCACTTCGGATTTCAGGACGACGGTCTCGTGCGTCACGCGCTCCTCGAGCGCCCGCAGGCGCAGCGCGCCGTCGAAGCTGCGCGACACGGTCAGCTGGCTGGCCGGGCCGGTGCGCATCGTCAGGCCGATCAGGCGGGCGTCGCCACGGCCGCCGCGCGGACGCGAGACGGCAGTTTCGAACCGGAGGCCGGCGCGCAGCTGGGTCAGGTCGAAGGCGTTGGAAATGGTCGCGGCGACAGCCGAGGCGTCGGCGGCGCCGATGCCGGTGCGGCGGACGGCCTGTTCGAAGGTCTCGCCGCGGCGGATCTGGACGGGAATGGCTTCGGGAGCGGTGAGCCCGGCGGGGGTCCCCGCAGCGTCGAACGCGCGGGCCTCCAGCGAGGCGATCTGCAGGGCGGTCAGTTCGGGAACGACTTCGGCCTGGGCGGGTTGATAGACGCGACCGGCAAGCATGGCCACCGTCACGGCGGCGGCGGCCGTCAGAAGATGCGGAGCGAAGCGCATCGGCTGGCGTCGCGGATCGAACTGGGCCATCGGTCCCCGGCAGAAAACGACGCCGTGCGGCGCCCAGTCACAACTCAAAGCAAGGATCGCGCCCAAGTCCCCCCGGCCACGAAGCGCGTCCTATAACGCGCCGGCCCCAAGATGGGAAGACGGGTTGTTACAAATGATTAACCGCAGTGATACTGGCCGGTAATTCGAGGCGCTTTTGGGTATTCCGACAGGTCACGGGACAGTCTATCGCCAAGCTATGCTCGTCTGTGCTGCCGTTCCTGAATCATTGCGAGACGCTCGCAGCCCTCGCTGCACTCAAAGTGACCGTGGAGCCACTCATTGTGGCGCGTTCGCAACGGTCGTGTCCCGATGCGACACCTTGGGGATGCTGATGGATGACTCAGTCCTGATCCGGGACAGAGGGGAGCGCGCGGAATGAGCGATGCGCCTCCGGAGGGAAAAAGGCGGCGCGGCCCTCGCCTGGCGCGCGCAATCGGGATCGGCCTGGCGGTCGGGCTCATCGTCCTGTCGCTGCTGGCCGCGGTCATCTGGCTGAACCGGCGGGCGGCGGCGCGCGAGGTGCTGGTCGGCTGGCTGGACCAGCGCGGCATCCAGGCGGATGTCGAGATCGAACGCCTGGAACTGAACGGCTTCGTCGGCAGCGTCCGCATCGGCGACCAGACAAATCCCGATGTGACCATCCAGCGGGTCGAGGTGGACTACGCCCTCGGCCTGCCCTGGTCCTCGACCGGTCTCGGCGTGACCCCTAGCCGCATCCGCCTGGTCCGCCCGGTCGCGCGGGCGACGTGGAAGGACGGCGAACTGTCGTTCGGTTCGCTGGATCCGTTGATCGAGGAGTTGATTGGCAAGCCGCCCCGCCCCGACAGCCGGGGCCCTGTCGTCATCGTCGAGACCGGCCGCCTGCGTCTCGATACGGAATACGGCCCCCTGTCGCTGCTTGCCGATGCCCGCATCGACGACGGCAAGCTG
Organism: Brevundimonas sp. DC300-4; assembly: GCF_049897365.1. Classification (NCBI taxonomy): domain Bacteria; kingdom Pseudomonadati; phylum Pseudomonadota; class Alphaproteobacteria; order Caulobacterales; family Caulobacteraceae; genus Brevundimonas; species Brevundimonas sp. DC300-4. The sequence goes on along the minus strand of NZ_JAFCWC010000004.1, from coordinate 23,280 downwards.
ATGCGCCTAGCGGCGCGCATGCCCGCCGCATCGCTGAAGAGCGGTGAGATCGAGGCGCGGAGTCTCGGCGGATCAGTTGACCTGACGACCATGGGTGACCGGGTCGCGCTGGACATCGATCTCGTCGCCGAGGGGTTCGCTGCGCCAGGCCTGAGCGGCGAGGACGCCCGCCTGTCCGGGACGGCCGAGCTTCCCTATCCCGACCTGAAGGCGCGTCGCGGCGGCGGACGCGCCGCCGTCGACCTGACCCTGTCCGGCGACCGGCTGGCCGTCGGAGATGCGGCGACGACGGGCGCGGTCCTGACCCTGATCGCGGACGGACAGGTCAGCGGCTGGATCGAGACCCTGGCCTTCAACGGAACCGCATCGACCCGGCTGCGCACGGCGAGCGTGTCAGCGCCAGGCCTGTCCGCCCGCTCGGCGGAGGGCTCCGCGACGGAGGCTCGCGTCGCCCTTCAGCAAAGCGCCGACGGCCTGTCGTGGAGCGTCGAGGGCCCTGCCCGCCTGAGCGCCGCATCGGGGCAGGCCGGCGACCTGGTCCTGAGCGGCGCCGAGGCCACGTCCTCCCGACTGGCGGTCAGCGGCGCGGCCGGCGCCGTCGAGGCCAGCGGCCCGCTGTCGGCCCGCCTGTCGCGCGCGACCTTTGGCGCTCTGGTGTTGAACCAGGTCGGCGGACGATTCGCCCTCGACTTCGCCTCCGCGCGGTCGACCGCGCTAGTGATGACCGGCTCTCTGGCCTCAGCGCGCGGCGCCTGGCCCCTGTTTGGCCCGGTCACGGCCGACGACGTGCCGGAACTGGCGGAGATGAAGCGGGCCGTGGGCGCTTTCGCCCTCGACGTCCCGGCGCTTCGCCTGACCAGCGGCGACGCCGGTCTGACCGTGACCCTGGCGCGCGCCGCGCGCCTGACGCCTGCCAATGGCGGCGCCCTGACCATCAGCCCGGTCGCCACGCCGATCTTCGTCGCCCGGCCCGGCGAGCGCGGCGGCGGAGCCTTGAATCTCGTCGCCACGCGCGGACAGGGGCTGCCCGAAGCGACCTTCGTCGTCCCGAACTGGCGGCTGACGGCGGGTGGGTTCGAGGCGACCCTCGACGGCCGCGCCACGCTCGACTTCGGCCTGGCGCGTGGACTGAACGTCCAGACCCGGGGCGTGCTGGCGACCAATGCGGGCCGCCTGACCTATGTCGCGTCCGACTGCCTGACCTTCACGGCCGAGCGGCTGGAGCTGGAGGAGAACGACGTTATGGATCTGTCCGGCGGCCTGTGCGCCTCGGGGGGGCCTCTGGTCGTGTCGCAGGACAGCCGCTGGCGCGCGGGGGGGCGGCTGACCGACGTGGCTGCGTCTGCGCCTTTCCTGGCCATGGGCTTCTCCGCCATCCAGGGCACGGCCTTCGCCACCGGCTCAAAGGCTGGTCTCGGACTGGAGGCCATGATCGCCTCCGCCGACGTCGAGGACGCCACGCGACCCCGCCGATTCAACCCGCTGACCGCTTCCGGTTCGGCGAACTTGGCCGAAGAGCGCTGGACGGGCGTCTTTGACCTCGCCCGCAAGGACATCGTCCTCGGCAAGCTGACGCTGGCCCATGACGGACCGACCGGAGAGGGCGGCATCGTCATCGACGCCCCGTCGCTCACCTTCGCCGAGGGCGGGCTCCAGCCCGCCGACCTCAGCCCGCTGGCGGCCGATTTCGTCCAGTCGCCCGCGACCGGCACGGCCGCCTTCAGCGGCCGTCTCAACTGGAGCGACGACCTGCCGGAAGGAACCAGTTCGGGCCGTCTCGTCATCCCCGGACTCGACTTCGTCAGTCCCGCCGGGGCGGTGAAGGGCCTGAGCGGAACGATCGACTTTACGAACCTGGCGCCCCTGACCACGGCGCCGGACCAGACCCTGCGTGTCGCCACCCTGGAGTCGGTCGCCGACTTCACCGAGCTGGACCTGACCTTCTCGCTCGACAAGGCGGCGATCAGCGTGGCGGGCGGGGAAATCCGTGCGGCCGGCGGGACGATCAGGGTCGAACCCTTCTCCGTGCCGCTGGACCGGCGTCCGTTCTCGGGCGTCATCGTGCTGGACCGGGTGCAGCTGGGCGAGCTGATCGCGGGCGCGGGCTTCGGCGACCGGGTGAAGCTGGACGCCGTGGTGTCCGGCCGCCTGCCCTTCACCTCCGACCCCGATGCGGGCGTGCGGATCACGGGCGGGACACTCTACGCCGCCCAGCCCGGCCGCCTGTCGATCGCGCGCGACGCCCTGTCGGACCTCGAGGCCGGCGGCGGCGGCGACGTGCCCCCGAACACCGTCGAGGATCTAGCCTACCAGGCGATGGAGAACCTCGCCTTCGACACCCTGACCGCCGACCTCGAATCTAAGGACGAGGGCCGGCTGGGCGTGCGCTTCCACATCATGGGTCGACACGATCCGCCACAGCGACAGGAACTGCGTCTCAGCCTGTCCGAACTGATCAGCCGCGAGTTCCTGAACCGGACCCTGCCCCTGCCGTCCGGCACGGGGATCAACCTGACGCTCGACACCACCTTGAACCTAAATCAGCTCGTCTCGGACCTGCTGGCCGTCAATCGGGCCAGAAACGGCGATCCTGACCCTGAGTCTGGCCCGGAACAGCCTTGACCGTTCAGAGCCCGTTCACGCGACAGGGTGCATCCCCTGTGCCAGTGAGAGCGTTGAAGACCCTGGAGACCGACCGATGACCCCACCTTCCTCCCGCGCCGTTCGCCTCGGCCTCCTGGCCCTGGCCGCCTCGGCCATGCTGGGCGCCTGCACTCCGACGATCCGGCTGGAGGTCGCGCCGATCGAGATCTACGCCAAGCTGGACGCCGACGTCCGGGTCCGGCTGGACCGCGAGCTGCAGGACCTGCTGGCCGAAAATCCCAATCTGTTCTGATGGAAAAGAGCTCCTCCATGACCTTCCGAAAATTCTTCGTCCTGGGCGCCGCCGTCGTCGCCCTGGGCGTTGCCGCGGGGGCCGCCCTCGCACAGACCCCGGCCCAGAAGTCGCTGATCGATGCGGCCAAGGCTGAAGGCGTCGTCGGCGAACAGGCCGACGGCTACCTCGGCATCCGCACCACCGCCGCTCCGGAGCTCCGGAGCGCCATCACCGTAACCAACAACGCCCGCCGCCAGGTCTACGCCGCCAGCGCCGCAGATGTCGGCACCTCCACAGAGGTCGCCGCCGCCCGGATGTTCGAGAGCCAGCTCTTGCCGCGCATCTCGACGGGGCAATGGTACCGCAACGCCTCGGGCCAGTGGGTGCAACGCTAGACGAGACATCCGGAGAATCCACGCCCCGTTGATCCCCCCGCAGTTTCCGGCTTAGGTCTGAGGCTTCTTCGAGGGGACCGCCTGATGACCGATACGCCCGCCGCCGCCCCCGTTGCCGGGCCCACAAAGCGCGTCGAACTCACGGTCCGCGCCCTGATCCTGGGCTGTCTGCTGGCGGTCGTGTTCACCGCGGCCAATACCTATCTGGGCCTGAAGGTCGGGCTGACCTTCGCCTCGGCCATCCCGGCGGCGGTCATCTCCATGGCCATCCTTCGGGCGTTCAAGACCTCCACCATCTGGGAGAACATGACCGTCCAGACCGTGGCCTCGGTCGGCGGGGCCATGAGCTCGATCATCTTCGTCCTGCCCGGCCTGGTCATGGTCGGCTGGTGGCTTGAGTTCCCGTTCTGGGAATCGGTGCTGATCTGCGTCTTCGGCGGCGTGCTGGGCGTCACCTTCTCAATCCCCCTGCGCCGCGCCCTCGTGGTCGAGGCCGGCCTGCCCTATCCCGAGGGCGTCGCCGCCGCCGAGGTCCTGACCGTCGGCTCGCGCGGCGCCGAACAGACCGACAGCGCCGTGCGCGAGAACAAGGCCGGCCTGCTGGTCGTCAGCACCGGCGCGATCGTCTCGGCGGGCTATGCCCTGCTGGTCGCCGGCCGGGTCTTTGCAGGCGAAGCCGCCAGGTTCATCAAGATGCCGGCGGCACTGGGCGGCGGGGCCACGGGTCTCGGCTTCGGCATGCAGTTCGCCCTGCTGGGCGCCGGCCACCTGATCGGCCTGACCGTGGGCCTGGCCCAGCTGTTCGGCCTGATCGTGGCCTGGTTCATCTTCGTGCCGATCATGACGTCGCCCGATTTCATCGCCTGGCTGTCGTCGCACGGCATCGCCTCGATCGCCTCGACCGTGCCCGTCGGCGCTTCTCCCGAGGAGCTGGCCGTGACGGTCTGGCGCAACGAGGTCCGCTTCATGGGCGCGGGCGTCATCGGCGTCGCCGCCATCTGGACCCTGATCAAACTGGCCGGTCCGCTGGTCGGCGGCCTGACCTCGGCGCTCGCCGCCAACCGCCGCCGCAACGCCGGCGAGGTGCTGGACCGCACCGAACAGGACATTCCGATCAATATCGTCGCCGGGCTATCGGTCGCCTGTCTCATTGGCATCGGCGGCATCCTGGCCTGGTTCGCCCAGGGCAATCCGACCCTGGCGAGTTCGACCGTCCTGCTGGTCGCCGGCGGCCTCATCTATGTCGTGCTGATCGGTTTCGCCGTGGCAGCCATCTGCGGCTACATGGCCGGGCTGATCGGCTCCTCCAACAGCCCGGTATCGGGCGTCGGCATCCTGGCCATCGTCATCGCCTCCGTGCTGATGCTGGGCGTGCTGGCCATCGCCGGCCTGCCCGCCGATCCGTCGGTCGTGGCCTTCGCCCTGATCGTGACGGCCGTCGTCTTCGCCGTCGCCGTCATCGCCAACGACAACCTTCAGGACCTCAAGACCGGCCAGCTGGTCCAGGCCACGCCCTGGCGTCAGCAGACAGCCCTGATCGTCGGCGTCATCGCCGGAGCCATCGTCATCCCCCTGATCCTCAACCTGCTGAACAAGGCCTTCGGCTTCGAAGGCGGCCCCGCCGGCATCGCTGACGAGCCGCTGGCGGCCCCGCAGGCCACCCTGATCTCGGCCCTGGCGCGCGGCGTCATCGGCGGCGACCTGCGCTGGGACCTGATCGGCATCGGCGCGGTGATCGGCGTGGTCATCATCGTGCTGGACGCGGTGCTGAACGCCTCGACCAAAGGCAGGGTCAAGCTGCCGCCCCTGGCCGTCGGCATCGGCTTCTACCTGCCGGCTGCCGTAACCACGATGCTGGTCATCGGCGCCGTCTGCGGCTGGATCTACGACAAGTCCATCAAGACCACCCGCTTCGCCGACGTCGGTCGCCGCATGGGCGTCCTGCTGGCCTCGGGTCTGATCGTGGGCGAGAGCCTGTTCCTGGTCATGACCGCCGGAGTCATCGTCAGCACCGGCAATGACGCCCCCTTCGCCATGCTGCCGGAAGGCTCGACCTTCCGGGCCATGACGGCGGCCATCATCGCCTTCACCGTCCTGATCGTCGCCCTCTACGCCTGGGTGCGCGGACGCTCGGCCAAGGTCTGAGTTAGACCTCAGGCGCGAAAGCCTGTGTCACGAACCGCTTCCAGCCGGTCTTGACCCGACTTTCGACCGTGAAATGGAATCCGGGTTCGCCGTCGTCGCGCGGCCAGTAGACCATGCGCGCCAGTCCGGCCTTCATCTGGGCCTCGAAGGCGATCGCGTCCGGATGGACGTCGGTCCCATCCGTCAGCCGACCGGTCGACCGCTTGCCGTCGTTGGTAAAGGAGTGGAACGCCAGTGTCCCGTCCTCGCCCTTTCCGAACAGGGCGACCTCGCGATAGGGCGGGCGGTCGCCCATCCGCCATTCCGCCTCCAGACGGATCCAGTCCTTGCCGAAGGCGGTGAAGGCGCGACTGCACGACATTCCGTGGGCCGGGGTCGAGCCCTCGCCCGCGCCCGTCGTGATCCACGCCCCGATCAGCGGCGCCATGGGGCCGAGCGCGCCCCGCCCCTTCTTCCAGCCGGACAGGATCCCTGTCCTACGACCTGTAGGTGTCGTGGCAGGACTGGCACGAGGCCCGCACGACCATGAACTGGGCCTGGGCTCCGGCCGCATCGCCGGCGGCGATCAATTCCTGCAGCCGTGCGGCGGCGGCGGCGTAGTCGCCGGCCCTGGCCTCGAAACCCGCGCGGTCGGTCCAAATTTCGGGCCTAGCCTTGGTCGCGGCGCCAAGCGTGTCGGATCCCGTGCCCGCCGGAAACATATTCGGCAGGGCTGTGGCCCAGCGTGTCAAAGCCCCGGAACTGAACCCCATCGACTGGGCCGGGGCGCCGGCGTCCAGCCCCGCCTTGATCGAGCCCATGGTCACGCCGGACATCATCAGGGACGCCTGACGCGCCGCAACGATCTCGGCTGGAGACATTGCGTCCTCCTGAGCCCCCGCCGCACCACCAGCGCACATCAGGGCCACCGCGCCCGCCACGATCAAACGTTTCATCCGCCCACTCCAGGGTCAGGTCCGAACGCTGCTCCCCGACCGGAAGCCTGTCAAACGCTCGCCATCTTGACCCGCTATGGCGTTTCGCCCGCCCAAGCTGTAAGAGGCGCGCGCTCCCCGCATGACACCCCTAACGAGCGGCCCCCGCATTTGTCGGCCGCCTTTTCGCATTGAACGACCATGAACCTACGTAACGTCGCCATTATCGCCCACGTTGACCACGGCAAGACCACTCTGGTGGACCAGCTGCTGGCCCAGTCCGGTGTCTTCCGAGCCAACGAAGCCCAGACCGAACGGGCCATGGACTCCAACGACCAGGAGAAGGAACGCGGGATCACCATCCTCGCCAAGTGCACCTCGGTGCTCTGGCACGGCAAGGCGGGCGACACGCGCATCAACATCATCGACACCCCGGGCCACGCGGACTTCGGCGGCGAGGTGGAGCGCATCCTGGGCATGGTGGACGGCTGCGTCATCCTTGTGGACGCCGAAGAGGGCGTCATGCCCCAGACCAAGTTCGTTCTGACCAAGGCGCTGAAGATGGGCCTGCGTCCGATCCTCTGCATCAACAAGGTCGACCGCGCCCACGCCGACCCGGACCGCGTCCACAATGAAGCCTTCGACCTGTTCGCCGCCATCGGCGCGACCGACGAGCAGCTGGACTTCCCGCACATCTACGCCTCGGGCCGGAACGGCTGGGCGACAATGGACATGAATGTCCCCAACGATAACCTGGCTCCGCTGTTCGACCTGATCGTCGAGCACGTCCCGCCGCCCAAGGTCGCCGAGAACAAGGACAAGCCGTTCCAGATCCTGAACGTGCTGATCGAGTCCGATCCGTTCCTGGGCCGTCTGCTGACCGGCCGCATCGAGAGCGGCAAGGCCGTTCCCGGCATGGCGATCCACGCCCTCGACCGTGACGGCAAGGAAATCGAGCGCGGCCGCATTACCAAGGTGCTGGCCTTCCGCGGCCTGAAGCGTCAGGCCGTCGAGGAGGGCGCCGAAGCAGGCGACATCGTCGCCATCGCCGGCATGTCCAAGGCCACCGTGGCCGACACCCTGTGCGCCATGGAAGTCACCGATGCGCTTCCGGCCCAGCCGATCGATCCGCCGACGATCTCCATGACCGTGTCGGTCAATGACAGCCCGCTTGCCGGTCGCGAGGGCGACAAGGTCCAGTCGCGCGTCATCCGCGACCGCCTGCTGAAGGAAGCCGAAGCCAACGTCGCCATCCGCGTGACGACCAGCGAAGGCGGCGACGCCTACGAAGTGGCCGGCCGTGGCGAACTGCAGCTGGGCGTGCTGATCGAGAACATGCGCCGCGAAGGCTTCGAGGTCTCGATCTCGCGTCCGCGCGTGGTGTTCCAAGAGGGCCCGAACGGCGAGAAGATGGAGCCGATCGAAGACGTCATGATCGATGTCGACGATGAATTCTCGGGCGTCGTCATTGAGAAGCTGTCGGCCCGCAAGGCCGAGATGACCGACATGGGCCCGTCGGGCGCCGGCAAGACCCGCATCAGCCTCAAGGCGCCGTCACGCTCGCTCATCGGCTATCAGGGCGAGTTCCTGACCGATACGCGCGGTTCGGGCGTGCTGAACCGCGTCTTCAGCCACTACGAAGCCTACAAGGGCGAGATCGCCGGCCGCCTGAAGGGCGTGCTGGTCTCCAACTCCGACGGCGACACCGCCGCCTTCGCCCTGTGGAACCTCGAGGATCGCGGCATCATGTTCGTCGGCGCCGGCGAGAAGACCTATGAAGGCATGATCATCGGCGAGAACGCCCGCTGGGATGACCTGGACGTCAACCCGATCAAGGGCAAGCAACTGACCAACGTCCGCGCCTCCGGCAAGGACGAGGCCGTTCGCCTGACCCCGCCGCGCCAGATGTCGCTGGAACAGGCGATCGCCTACATCGGCGACGACGAACTGGTCGAGGTCACGCCCAAGTCGATCCGTCTGCGCAAGCAGATCCTGAACCCGTCGTTCCGCAAGAAGCGCGCGCGTCCGGAGTAGCCGTCCTCCCCCATCGGGGGGAGGGGACCACGAAGTGGTGGAGGGCGCTCACCGCAGACACTGCATCTGGAGTGAGCCCCCTCCGTCACGTCGCGAAGCTGCTCCGCGCCACCTCCCCCGATGGGGAGGATTTACACCGCGCACACCGGACACCCCGGATCGGCCGTGACCGCCACGACCCGACTGGTCGCCGCGAGGCCGTCGTAGAGCATCAGCCGCCCGGTCAGCGGCTCGCCCGCCCTGGTGATGAGCTTGATCGCCTCCAGCGCCGCCATCGCTCCGATCACCCCGGCCAGAGCGCCCACGACACCAACCCGCGCGCAGGTTTCGGCGTCCGGCGGGGTCTCGGGCACCAGGCAGCGGTAGCAGGGCTTGCCCGCGAACACGCCGACCTGACCGGTCCAGCGGCCTAGCGCCCCGGACACGAGCGGAACCCCTGCCGCCACGCAGGCTGCGTTCACCCGATAGCGGGTCTCGAAATCGTCGGCGCCGTCCAGCACCGCATCCGCTCCGGCGATTACCGAGGCGGAGTTCTCCGCTGTCAGCCGATAATTCAGCGTCTCGACGCGGACATGGGGGTTGATCGCCTCAAGCCGTCCGGCCGCCGCCTCGACTTTCGGCCGGTCGATATCGGCCGTGTTGAACAGGATCTGGCGCTGCAGGTTGGACAGGGAGACGATGTCGCCGTCGATGATGCGCAGCGATCCGACGCCCGCGGCCGCGAGATAGAGCGCCGCCGGAGAGCCCACACCGCCCGCACCGACGAGGACCACGGTCGCGGCCTTCAGCCTCTGTTGGCCCGGGCCGCCGACTTCCGACAGGACCAGGTGACGGGCGTAGCGTTCGACCTCTTCGGGGGAGAAACTCATGCGCCTCAAGTAGGCGCGACGGGCTTCGGCGTCACGCGGCCAGTTTCAGTCCCACGATCTTCTCGGCCTGATAGCCGGTGATCCCGGCCAGATCGGCGAGGCCGACGGCGCCGATCATGGCGCGGGGATCGTCGCAGAGGGTCATCGGCTCGCAGAAAGACCGCGCCGCGATCGGCTTGTCGACCAGGACCCGCAGGCCTTTCAGGCGGCGATCTTCCGTCAGGCGCCGCAGCAACCGGTCGACATCGACGCGATGTCCCTCCATGCCCATCAGGCACCAGCCATCAAGAAACATCAGGCCGCTGGTGATGTCATCGCGACGATTGTTGCGCTCTGAGATGCCGACAATTTGCGCGATCGACAGGGTCGACACACCGGTCGATCCGACAGTTTCGGCCGCAATGATCGCGCGATATAGCAAAGCTTAGCCTCGTTCTTGTATGTTTGGGGTTTGATCATCCCTTGTAACGGGTTACATGGCTAGAAATATGGCTAATTCCGAACGTTGTTTTTCCAGGGATTTCGTCTTGCCCCGACGCATTTCGGTCGCCATCTGGTCAGGATGAGCAAGACTTTCGACAGCTTTCCCGACTGGCACGGCACGACCATCCTGGCGGTGCGAAAGGACGGCAAAACCGTCATCGCCGGCGACGGCCAGGTCTCGATGGGAGCCACCATCGTCAAGGGCGCGGCGCGCAAGGTCCGCACCCTGGCGGGTGGCAGGGTGCTAGCCGGCTTCGCGGGCGCCACGGCCGACGCCTTCACCCTGATCGAGCGGCTGGAGGCCAAGCTGGAGCAGTATCCGGATCAACTGGCTCGTGCCTGCGTTGACTTGGCCAAGGACTGGCGAACCGACCGCTACCTGCGCCGGCTCGAGGCCATGCTGCTGGTCGCCGACAAGGACGCCATCTTCACCGTCACCGGCGTCGGCGATGTGCTGGAGCCGGAATACGGCGTCGCCGCCGTGGGATCAGGCGGCAACTACGCCCTGGCCGCCGCCCGGGCCCTGATCGACAACACCGACCTGGACGCCGAGGCGGTCGCGCGCCGGGCCATGGCCATCGCCGCCGACATCTGCGTCTACACCAACGGCAATCTGACGGTGGAGCGGCTCTAGCCTCGCTCATGCAGCAAGGCAGAGCCTGTCCACCGGCCGATCAGAGATCGGACCGGGGGGCGCGTCGAACGATAGCGACCAGAAATGAAGCCAGCGCCGGGACCCGATCAGGAATCGTCAGGCATGTGCGCCCGGGGGTTTCCGCGATTTAACGGGACATCCACGCCGATCCCGGCATGACTGAAGGCTGGAGCTCCCATGCCTCGTCTGATCGTTCTCGTCACCCTGCTGCTGGCCTTCGCCCGCCCTGTCACGGCACAGCCGGCCGAGGCCTCGTCCATCGTGGCGGCCGAGCGCGCCTTCGCGGCCGACGGCCTGACGATGGGCGTCGACGGCTCCTTCCTGAAATGGTCGGCGGACGACGCGATCATGATCGTGGGCGGAGCGCCGCGACTGGCGCACGACATTCTCGACCCCGCCGCCGTCTTCGATCCGGCCGCGCCGTCTCTGGTCTGGTGGCCGAACTGGGCGGGGATTTCGAAGTCCGGCGACCTGGGCTTCACTACCGGCGGGGTCGAGATCAGCGGCGCACGCACCGGCCACTACTTCACGATCTGGAAGCGCCAGGCCGACGGCTCGTGGAAATGGATCTATGACGGCGGGGTCGCTGCGAGCGCCGCCGACGTTCCCGGCCCCGGGACCGAGCCCCTGCTGCTGCCCACCTCCATCCTGGAATCGTTCAGCCCGGATGCCGCGATGTCCGAGGTGCGCGCCGTCGAGGCCGTGCTGGCCGCCGCCGTAACGCGCGATCAGAAAGAGGCCCACCTGGCCCTGCTGGCCCCTGACGGTCGCCTCTATGTCGCCCCGCTGCCTCCAGCGATCGGCGCCGGGGCCTTCCCCGCCGCGCTCGACGCCTGGCCGCGCCGTTTCGAGTTCAGCGCCCCGTTCGGCGGTGGATCGTCGGCTGCCGGCGACATGGTCTGGACCTATGGTCGCGCCCTGTGGACCCGCGACGAGACTCCGCTCGCCGGCCACTACGTCCACCTGTGGCAGAAGCGCTCGATGGGCTGGGTGCTGGTGTTCGCCCAGATCCTGGCGGATCCGCCGCCTCCGCCCCCTCCCGCTGCGGGCTGACAGCGACTATCTGCGGACCATGACCGATCTGTCCCCCCGCGAAATCGTCTCCGAACTCGACCGCTTCATCGTCGGCCAGCACGACGCCAAGCGCGCCGTCGCCGTGGCCCTGAGGAACCGCTGGCGCAGGAAGCGCGTGCCCGACGACCTGCGCGACGAGGTCACGCCCAAGAACATCCTGATGATCGGCCCGACCGGGGTCGGCAAGACCGAGATCGCACGTCGCCTGGCCCGCCTCGCCGGCTCGCCCTTCCTGAAGGTCGAGGCGACCAAGTTCACCGAGGTCGGCTATGTCGGCCGCGACGTCGACCAGATCATGCGCGACCTGGTCGAGGCCGCCCTGGTCATGGTCCGTGACGCCCGCCGCACCGGCGTCCGCGCCAAGGCCGAGGCGGCCGCCGAGGAGCGCATCCTTGACGCCCTGGTCGGTCCGGGGTCGCAACCGGCCACCCGCGACAGTTTCCGCAAGAAGCTCCGTGCCGGCGAAATGGACGACAAGGAGATCGAGATCCAGCTGGCCGACACCTCGTCGCCGATTCAGGGGCTGGATGTCGGCGGCGGGGGCAATGTCGGACTGCTCAACCTTTCGGACATGCTGGGCAAGCTCGGCGGCGGGCGCACGAGATCGGTCCGTACTACGGTCAAGGACGCGGTCGCCCCGCTGGTGACTGAGGAGAGCGACAAACTGCTGGATCAGGACAGTCTGACCCGCGAAGCCCTGCTGCTGGCCGAGAACGAAGGCATCGTCTTCATCGACGAGATCGACAAGGTCGCCGGTCGTCAGGATCGCGGCGGCGCCGACGTCAGCCGCGAAGGCGTGCAGCGCGACCTGTTGCCCCTGATCGAGGGCACCACCGTCTCGACCAAATACGGACCGGTGAAGTCGGACCACGTCCTGTTCATCGCCTCGGGCGCCTTCCATGTCGCCAAGCCCTCGGACCTGTTGCCCGAGCTTCAGGGCCGCCTGCCGATCCGGGTCGAACTCAAAGCCCTGACCCGCGACGACTTCGTGCGCATCCTGACCGAGCCCGAGGCCAATCTGATCCGTCAGAACCAGGCACTGCTGGCCACCGAGGACGTGACCCTGACCTTCACCCCCGACGCGGTCGAGGCGATGGCGGACGCGGCGGTGGCGGCGAACGGCGCGGTCGAGAACATCGGGGCGCGGAGGCTGGTGACCGTGATTGAGCGGGTGCTGGAGGAGACCTCGTTCAAGGCCTCAGACCTGTCGGGCCAGACGCTGGTCTTCGACGGCGACGCCGTGCGTGACAAGGTCGGAGACCTGTCGAAGAATGCGGATCTGAGCCGGTTTATTTTGTGACGCCCTTCTCCCTCCCCTTCATGGGGAGGGACGACCGCGCAGCGGTCAGGGTGGGGTCCGAATCGTGAGTTCCGCACCGCCGGTCGAACCCCACCCGACCTCGCTTCGCTCGGCCACCCTCCCCATGAAGGGGAGGGAGAAAGCGTACGCCTTAAATCGAGCCCGAACCGTGCTATAGGGGGCGTTCCCCTTCACCCAGGATCACCGCCCGTGAGCGTTACGCTCGACCTGTCGCGCACTTCTGCCCCGGCCAAACAGGCCCCCGTCAACCTCAGCGGTCTGACACGCTCGGGCCTGCGACAGGCGCTGATCGACGCCGACATCTGCCCGCCCGAGAAGGCGAAGATGCGCGCGTCGCAGGTGTGGAGCTGGATTCATCACTATGGCGTCACCGACTTCACGGCGATGACCAATATCGCCCGCACCGCCCAGGAGGCCATGGCCGGCGCCTTCACCCTGGCCCGCCCCGAGATCGTCGAGCGTCAGGTCTCGGCCGACGGCACGCGCAAATGGCTGATCCGCACGGCCCCGGGCATCGAGATCGAGACGGTCTACATCCCGGATGTCGGCCGCGCCGGCGCCCTGTGCGTCTCGTCCCAGGTCGGCTGCACCCTGAACTGCACCTTCTGCCACACGGGCACCCAGGCCCTGGTCCGCAACCTGACCGCCGCCGAGATCGTGGCCCAGGTCCAGGTCGCCCGTGACGACCTGAACGAATGGCCGGCGCCCAAGGAAGACCGCCGCCTGTCGAACATCGTCTTCATGGGCATGGGCGAGCCGCTGTACAATCTCGACCACGTCGCCGACGCGATCGACATCATCTCGGACAACGAGGGCATCGCCCTGTCGCGCCGCCGGATCACGGTCTCTACCTCGGGCGTCGTGCCCCAGCTCGACCCGCTCGGAACCCGCACCCAGGCCATGCTGGCGATCAGCCTGCACGCCACCAACGACGCCCTGCGCGACGTCCTGGTGCCGCTGAACAAGAAGTACAATCTCGAAGCTCTGATGGCCGGCATCCGCGCCTATCCGGGTCTCTCCAACGCACGGCGCGTGACGTTCGAATATGTGATGCTGAAGGGCGTCAACGACAGCCCCGACGAGGCCCGCGCCCTCTTGAAGCTGATCGAGGGCATCCCGGCCAAGGTAAACCTGATCCCGTTCAACCCCTGGCCCGGCACGGACTACGAGTGCTCGGACTGGAAGACGATCGAACGGTTCGCCGCCATCCTCAACAAGGCCGGATACGCCTCGCCCATCCGCACCCCGCGCGGACGCGACATCCTCGCCGCCTGCGGCCAGCTGAAGTCCGAAAGCGAAAAGGTCCGGGCGTCGACGCTCAGGAAGGCCGAGCAGGCGGCAGCCTGAGCGCGCCTGCGATGACCGCCAATCGCGACATGGCTGAAACCGCAATCTCATGGCGGAATTCGAGCGGCGGTGAACGGCAATCTTTTGGCGACGTGAACCGCCGACACCGCAAATGCGCCAGCCAACACAGCCGTTCGCGCAAAGCGCGGCGCCTGCCCTAGATGTGAGCGTTCGACGGGTGAGTTTCGGCGCCCTTGGAGCGCGGACCTCCAGGGCCGCGCCCCTTTGAGTCCCTTTGACCGCCGAACGCCCCAGCGACAATCGGCGGGTGATCTTTTCAGTCGCTGCGGTGTTAAGCCGCCACCTCCTCTGCGGATACGCACCATGACCCATCGCCTTCTTCGAACCGCTCCCGTGATCCTTGCAGGCGCGTTCGCCCTCGCCGCCTGCCAGACGGCCCCTGCGGCCGACGGCGGCTTCCTGCAGAGCTATGACGGCCTGCAGACCAAGGAGGGCACGCTGCGCGTCTCCGTGCGTGACCGCCGCGACGACACTGCCGCGCAGGCCATCGAACGCGTCTTCGTCGAGCCCTCGGTCCTGACCGCCGGCGCGGCTGACGGCATCGCTCCGGCCGACGTGGCGATGGTGCTGGGCGAGGTGGATCGTCAGGTCTGCTACGAGATCAGCGAACGGTTCACGATCGTGCCGCAGCCGACCGCCGACGCCGCCCGCGTCCGCGCCGCCGTCACGCGGATCGTTCCGACCGAGCCCACGGGTTCCGGCGCGGCGGCAGTGGCCAACTTCTTCATCCCCGGCCCGATCGGCGTGCGCGCGCCCGGCACAACCGGAACCCTGGCCGCAGAGGCCGAACTGATCGCCGTGGGCGGGACCCAGGTCGCGGCCCTGGCCTGGGCCCGCTCGGCCAATGTCGTGGGCATGGACACGCCGTCCCTGTCGCGGGTCGGCGACGCCCTGCAGTTCGCTGAATTGTTCGGAGACCAGGTCGGCGACAGCTTCGCCCCCAGGGATCGCAAGGTGCGCGCCATCGCCACGCCCGATCCCTGCGAACGTTTCGGTCCCCGCAACCAGCCGGGCGGCTTCATCACGCGGGCGGTCACCGGCCTCTATGTGCCCCAGACCCAGGGCGTCAGGCCCCAGACACCGCAGTAGCTGGACCATTCCTCCCCCCACCGGGGAGGAATGACCCGCGGTCAGCTCCGGTAGTCGCCGTTGATCTCGATGTAGCCCTTGGTCAGGTCGCAGGTCCAGACGGTGGCGGAGGCGCGGCCCGAGCCGACGTCGACGCTGATGTCGATCTCGGCGTTCTTCATATAGGCGCTCATCTTCGCCTCGTCGTAGGTCGGGGAGACGGCGCCGTCGACGGCGGCGACGTGGGGGCCGAAGCGGATGGCGAGGTGGTCGCGGTCGACCGGCTCATCGGTCTTGCCGACGGCCATGACGACCCGGCCCCAGTTGGCGTCTTCGCCGGCGATGGCCGTCTTGACCAGGGGGCTGTCGGCGATCGACTTGGCGAGCTTGCGGGCCGAGGCGGGCGAGGCCGCGCCGTCAACGGTGACGCGGACGAACTTGGTCGCCCCCTCGCCGTCCCGGACCAGCTGATGGGCGAGGTCGAGCATGACCTTGTCGAGGGCGGCCGAGAAGTCCTTCAGGCGACGGTCGCCGACCCGGCCGATGCGCGGCGCGCCCGAGGCCCCGGTGGCGAACAGCAGGCAGGTGTCGTTGGTCGAGGTGTCGCCGTCGACGGTGACGCTGTTGAAGGTCGTGCGGACGTGCAGGCCCAGAAGCGCCCGCAGCACGGTCGGGTGGATGCTGGCGTCGGTGACGATGAAGCCCAGCATGGTCGCCATATCGGGCGCGATCATGCCCGAGCCCTTGGCGATGCCGGCGATGCGAACCTTGAAGCCGTCGATGGTCGCCTCGGCATAGGACCCCTTGGGGAAGGTGTCTGTGGTCATGATGCCGCGACCGGCGGCGGCCCACTGCGCCGTCGGCGGGACGTCGGAATCGAGCTTCGTCTCGACCTCCTGCAGCCGCGCGGCGATTTTCTTGTCGTCCAGCAGGACGCCGATCACGCCGGTCGAGGCCAGCATGACATCGCGCTGGCGGCAGCCGAAGCGCTTGGCGACCTCGGAGGCCGTGCGGCGGGCGGCGTCGGCTCCGGCCTTGCCGGTGAAGGCGTTGGCGCAGCCGGCGTTGACCACAAGGGCCCGGACGTCGAGCCCGCCTCCGGGCGCGTCGAGTTGTCGACGGCACCAGTCCACCGGAGCCGAGCCGACCTTGTGGCGGGTGAAGACGCCGGCGCAGGTCGTGCCGCGGGCGAAACGGAAGATCGTCAGGTCGTCGCGTTCATGCTTGTAGAAGCCCGCGCGGGCAGTGGTGATCTCGACCCCGCCGATGGGCGGAATGGCCGGGAAGGGCACGGCCAGCGGCGAGATCTTGAGGCCGGGTTTGCCGGGGGCGGCGGGCGGCGGCGTGACCGGCTGTGGCTGGGTGGCGCGCTTGATGGCCGAGGCCAGCGGGTCGAGGGCCTTTTCGATGGCGTGCTCGATGGCCTTGCCGGTCGAGCCGGGCTTCTTCGCGTCGTTGCTCACCGGGCGGCGGCTTTCGCAGTGGTCGCTGTGGACGGGGCGGCGGGCGTGGGCGTCGCGACCGGCGCGACCGTGGGCGCCGGGGCCGTAGCGGTCGGGGCCGTCGGGGTCGGGCCAGGCGCAGGCGCGGCGGAGGCCGGTTCCTGGGGCGCGCCGCTCTCGGCGGCCAGCAGCACGTCGACCTTCGCCTTGCCGCGCAGTTCCTCAAGCAGCTGACGCACGCCTTCATAGGTCAGGTAACGGACGATCTGGGGCCGGGCCTGATCGAGCGTCGGCGGGCTCTCGCGGCGGCGGTCCTCGACCCGCAGGACGGCCCAGCCGCCCTCGGTCTGGAACGGACCCACGGTCGAACCGGCGGCGGCGTCACGCAGGGCGTTGGCATAGGCCTGGGGCATGACGTCGGCGGTGGAATAGCCGAGGTCGCCGCCGGAGAACCGGGTTGCCTCGTCGATGGAGCGTTCCTGGGCCACGGCCTCGAAGCTGGAGCCCTGGCCCAGGATGCCGATGACGGCGTCAGCCTCGGGCTTCGTCCGCGACAGGATCAGGCGCACGCGGATCTCCTCCGAAGTGCGGGCGAGGCGAAGTTGCTCCTGGTACAGGGTCTGGACGGCCTGGTCCGAGATGGCGCCGTTGACGACGTTCTCCACCAGCATGTCGCCGAGGATGCGCTCGCGGGTCGCCTCCAGCCGGCGCTGGGCCAGGGCGGAGTTGTCCAGGCCGCGGCGTTCGGCCTCGCGGGCCAGCAGCTTCTGGTCGATGACCTCGTCCAGCACCCGGCGGAACAGGTCCGAGGTGACGTCAAGGGGCTCGCCCTCGCCGACCAGACCCTGGGCCACCGCCTCCCGCTTGACGTCGGAGGCCCAGATGGTCTGGTCCTGCACCTTGGCCACGGCTCGGTCGCCCGGTTCCGGCGCGCGATCGTCGCCCCCGCCGCGCCCGCAGGCCGCCACCGTCAGGACCAGCGCGAGGCCGAGGAAAACCAAAGGGTTGCGCGAATGTCGCATCGGACGCTCCGTCCCGCGTGAAGGGGTCCAAACGCCGGGCCGCCAGGCCCCTCGCGTTGACAGGGGTATGGCCGGTGCTTAAGTCCCGCCTGCGCCCAAGTCGAGGGGTTTTCGATCGTATGCGCGGCGTGTTTCGCCGCCTTGCCCGGCAGCCCCTCTCGCGGCGTCTCATCGCCGCCCCTCATGGGCAAATTCCAGAGCTCTAGACCGCTCGATCGCCACCGGATCGCCCATGCTCGGCTTCGCCAAGAAATTTTTCGGCTCTTCCAACGACCGCAAGGTCAAGGACTTCATGAGCCGGGTCCAGAAAATCAACGATCTGGAGCCGAAATTCGCCGCCCTGTCGGACGACGAGCTGCGGATGATGACGCAGACCTTCAAGGACCGGGTCGCAGCCGGCGAGACGCTGGACAAGATCATGAACGAGGCCTTCGCCGTGTCGCGCGAAGCCTCCAAGCGTGTCCTGGGCCAGCGCCAGTACGACGTGCAGCTGACCGGCGGCATGATCCTGCACGACGGCGGCATCGCCGAGATGCGCACGGGCGAGGGCAAGACGCTTGTGGCCGTGGCCCCGGTGTATCTGAACGCCCTGTCCGGCAAGGGCGTCCACGTCATCACCGTGAATGACTATCTGGCCCGCCGCGACGCCGAGTGGATGGGACGCGTCTATCGCTTCCTGGGCCTGGAAGTGGGCGTCATCGTCAACGGTCTGTCGTCCGGTCAGCGTCAGGCCTCCTACGCCGCCGACATCACCTACGGCACCAACAACGAGTTCGGTTTCGACTATCTGCGCGACAACCTGGTCTATGACCGCAAGGAGATGGTGCAGCGTCCGCACCATTTCGCCATCGTCGACGAGGTCGACTCCATCCTGATCGACGAGGCGCGCACGCCCCTGATCATCTCGGGCCCGACCGAGGACCGGTCGGACCTCTACAAGATCTGCGACACCCTGATCAAAGAGCTGATCAAGGACACCTCGACCTTCGACCTCGACGAGAAGCAGCGTCAGGCCCTGCTGACGGAAGAGGGCTCCGAACAGGTCGAGCAGCTGCTGGAAGCCGGCGGCCATTTCGCCGAGGACACGACGGGCCTGTACGACGCGGCCAACATCAGCCTGGTGCACCACGTCAACCAGGCCCTGCGCGCCAACACCCTGTACCAGAAGGACAAGGACTACATCATCAAGGCCGGCGAGGTCGTCCTGATCGATGAGTTCACCGGCCGGATGATGACCGGACGCCGCCTGTCCGAGGGCCTCCACCAGGCCATCGAGGCCAAGGAGGACGTCAAGATCATGCCCGAGAACCAGACCCTGGCCTCGGTGACGATCCAGAACTATTTCCGGCTCTACGAGAAGCTGTCCGGCATGACCGGCACGGCCGCGACCGAGGCCCAGGAATTCCTCGACATCTACAAGATGGACGTCCTGGAAGTGCCGACCAACCGCCCGGTTCTGCGCATCGACTATGACGACGAGGTCTACCGGACCTATGCCGAGAAGAACCTGGCCATCGCCCAGCAGATCGCCGACTGCCGCGAGCGCGGCCAGCCGATCCTGGTCGGCACGGTCTCGATCGAGAAGTCCGAACAGCTCTCGGCCCTGCTCGACAAATACGAGCACAAGGTCGAGATCTCGCGCACGCTGAAGAAGGAATTCGTCGGCAAGGACAAGGAGGCCGCCAAGGTCGGCGACGCCGCCTACGACATCAAATACGAGACCAAGTTCAAGGGCATCCCGCACAACGTCCTGAACGCCCGCCAGCACGAGCAGGAGGCCTTCATCGTGGCCGACGCCGGCCTGCCGGGCGCGGTGACCATCGCCACCAACATGGCCGGTCGCGGCACCGACATCCAGCTGGGGGGCAACCTCGAGATGCGTCTCGAGAAATACCGCCTCGACCAGCGGAACCTGGCCGTCGAGGTGACGCCGGAGATGCTGAAGGTCGAGGAGGCCCGGCTGAAGGCCGACATCGCCGTCCAGAAGAAGATCGCCCTGGACGCCGGCGGCCTGTTCGTCCTCGGCACCGAGCGCCATGAAAGCCGCCGCATCGACAACCAGCTGCGCGGCCGAACCGGCCGTCAGGGCGACCCCGGCACGTCGAAATTCTACCTGTCGTGCGAGGACGACCTGCTGCGCATCTTCGCCGGCGATCGTCTGGATGCGATCATGCGCAGCTTCGGCGTGGCCGAGGGCGAGGCGATCTCGCATCCCTGGCTCAACCGCGCCGTCGAAACCGCCCAGAAGCGCGTCGAGACCCGCAACTACGACATCCGCAAGAATCTGCTGAAATACGACGACGTCGTGAACGACCAGCGCAAGGCCGTGTTCGAACAGCGCCAGGAGTTCATGGACTCCACGGACCTGTCGGAACTGGTCGGGGAGTTCCGTCGCGACGTGGTCACCGACCTGGTTGATCGCTTCATGCCGCCCAAGGCCTATGCCGAACAGTGGGACATCGACGGCCTTGACGAGAAGGTGAAGTCCACGCTCGGTCTCGACCTGCCGCTGCACGACTGGGCCGCCGAGGAAGGCGTGTCGAACGAGGAGGTCGAGGAGCGTATGCAGGCCGCCGCCGAGGCGCGCGCCGCCGATCGACTCGCGCAACTGGGCGAGACCCAGACCCGGGGACTGGAGAAGCAGTTCCTGATGCAGATGATCGACATGCAGTGGCGCGAGCATCTGGTGCATCTGGACCATCTACGCGGCGTCATCGGCCTACGCGGCTACGGCCAGCGCGATCCGCTGAACGAGTACAAGACCGAGGCCTTCTCGCTGTTCGAGACCCTGCTGCACGAGCTGCGCCACAATGTGACGCGCTGGCTGATGACGGTGGAGTTCCGCTTCGAGGCCCCGCCGGCGATGGAGATGCCCGAGTTCCAGGAAATCCACCTGAACCCCGGCACCGGCGTCAACGAGATGGCGGATCCACTGGCCCAGAATCCCGAGGGGCAGCTGACCGGCGACGCCCGTTCGCGCCTTCCCGTCGAGCTTCTGCCGGCCGGCTGGGAGCGCACGCCCCGCAACGCCGACTGCCCCTGCCACTCGGGCCGGAAGTTCAAGCACTGCCACGGGGCGCTGGTTTAAGGGCGTTAACGCGAGCGACGCGGTCGCTCGCTGCTTGAGCGCGGGCGTCGTCTGGGGGAAGAGGGGAGATGACCTACAAACACCTCTTCTCGCGCGCCCTCACCCTCGATCCCGAGCGACTGCATTTCGCGGCGCATAGCCACCATCTGTGGCCGGACGCCTCGTTCGACGGACAGGTGCGGGCCTGGGTCGAGGCCAACCATTTCGCCGACCGCAAATGGGATCTGATCTTCGGCGAGGTCGTGCCCGAGGCGCAGAGACATATCGCCAAGGAGCTGGGTCTGCCGGACCCGGAGACGGTGGTCTTCGCGCCGAACACTCATGAATTCCTGATCCGCATCTTCTCAGGCTGGGAGACGAAGCCCGTCCGCATCCTGACCACGGACGGCGAGTTCCACGCCTTTCGCCGTCAGGCCGAGCGCTGGGAGGAGAGCGGCGACGCCGTCGTCGCGCGCGTGCCGCTGGAGCCGTTCGAGACCTTCGACGCGCGGTTCACGGCGGCGGCGCAGGCGGGCGGTCACGACGTGATCGTGGTCAGCCAGGTCTTCTTCAAGACGGGCCAGGCCATTGGCTGCATCGACGACCTGGCGGCGCTGGCGAAACCGGAAGGGCCGTGGGTGATCGTCGACAGCTATCACGGCTTCATGGCCACGCCGACGGACCTGTCGGCACTGGCGGACAAGATCTTCTACGTTGGCGGCGGCTACAAATACGCCATGACGGGCGAGGGCGCAGGCTTCCTGCACGCGCCGGCCGGCTTCTGCGAGCGGCCTGTGGCGACCGGCTGGTTCGCCGAGTACGGCAATCTGATGGGACCGCCCGAGGGCGTTCAGTACCGGGGCGACGCAGGGCGGTTCTGGGGCGCGACGTTCGATGCGACTCCGCTGTACCGGTTCAACGGCGTGCGGCGGATGCTGGACGAACAGGGGCTGACGACGGCAGCCGTCTCGGCCCACGCCGATCGGTTGCAGGCGCGGTTCGCCCGGGCCCTGGCGGCCGGAGAGTGCGGCGCTCTGGGCGAGGCCGAGGTTTTGAACCCGATCATGGGCGACAACCGGCCGCGCGCCCGGTTCCTGGCCCTGAAGCACAGGGACGCCCAGCGCTGGCGAGCCGATCTGCTGGCCGCCAATGTCGTCACCGACGTGCGCGACGAGGTCATCCGCTTCGGCTTCGGCCTCTATCAGACCGACGAGGACGTCGAACGGCTGATCGGCGTCTGCAAACGCCTGTTCTGACGGCCGCCTAGAAGAAGGTCGTGTCTTCCTGCTGCGTCGCTTGCGGCGGAGCGGCCGGCGTGGTGCGCGGCGGCGTGGTCGGGCGGGCAGGGGTGGTTCCGGGCGCCGCGCCCGGCCGGGCCGTCCCCGGCAGGGGCGGAATCCCCTCCCCGGCGGGCGGGATCGGCCCCAGGGTCGGATAGGGCAGGCTTTCCGGCGTGCCGTCGCCGGGTGTCGGCACGGTGGGCGGGATGGCCGGGCCGGGTTCTCCCAGGCCTGCCGGGGCGACCACGTCAGGGGCCGAGAAGTCGTCGCGGATGAAGGCCCAGGACCGGCTGTCGGCGCAGGCGCAGGCCTTCATGAAGCCGTCCCGGTCGCGCCAGATCACCAGGGGATAGCCGGTCGGGGCGCCCGCATCGCGCAGCAGCGCGTTCAATCGGGTGACGAACTGGCGGCTGGCCTCGACCACGGCGGAGCGGGCCAGGTTGCCATCGGCCGCCGGAATGCCCGCCGCCGTCCAGTTGCGTGACGGAGTGGCGGTCCAGCGCTGATAGAGGCTCCAGTCGCGGCTCAGCCACAGCTCGGCCACCGTGGCCCGTTCGGCGGGGGTCGACTGGACCTGACCCTCGCGGTCCGGGCGGGCGAAGACGACCACGCGGGCCTCCACGCCGCCGGCGCGCAGTTTCTCCGTCTCTTCCCGCTCGTAGCGCTGGGTGGAGGCGCTGTCGCGATAGCCGATGATGTAGAGGGGCTCGCCGCCCCCGCCGCCGGACACCCACGACGCCTCGTCCAGCAGGCGCTGGATCTCGGCCTGGTTGCGGCTGATCGTGACCGGCTGGAACCGGGCGTAGAAATTCCAGTAGGCCCAATAGCCTCCGCCGGCCAGGGCCAGGCCGATGACCACCGCCAGGGCGGACCAGATCAGAAAGCGACGCATGCGGGGGAGCGCTCCAGCTTCAGCATATGTGCGAGCTTAACGCTTAACACCGAATTGCGTCGCCTGCTCTATTCCTCCCCCAGCGGGGGAGGGGGACCGCCAAGCGGTAGAGGGGGCCGGCTCCGGACACCGAATCCGGGATGAGCCCCCTCCGCCTCTACGCTGAGCTTCAAGCCACCTCCCCCGATGGGGGAGGAATGGATCACCCCATCGTCGGGATGACGAAGCTCGAATCCGCGTGTTCCAGCTCCGAGTCCGGCCAGCGGGCGGTGATGGTCTTGACCTTGGTCCAGAATTTCACCCCCTCCATGCCGTGCTGGTTGGTGTCGCCGAAGGCCGAGCGCTTCCAGCCGCCGAAGGTGTGATAGGCGAC